>NZ_JBFJWS010000001.1:0-160266 GCF_041623545.1 Zhongshania sp.
CGCCTTAATTAAGGCTTGTATTTGGCTGGACAAAAAGGAAAATCGCAGGCTCACGGCCAAAATTATCAGTCAGGCAGCGTACATAGCCCTGCCGGAAGAAACCGTCGCGCTGTCACTCATGGGCTCCTCGCTAAAGCATCACGGCCTAGCACCAGAAAAAGTCGATGACTTCCACGTATTCCACCGCTATTCCGCAAACTTCCCGTGGCTTAATCACGCAGAGTGGTTTATTTCGCAGATGTACCGCTGGGGACAGTTAACAACACCCGTTAATATCGAAGAGACGGTAGCCGCAGTATATAAACCAGGCCTATTTCGCATTGCCGCGGCAGCAGTCGGCCTAGAGAGCCCCAGTATTGACCGCAAAACCGAGGGCAATTTACATGAAAAAATGATGTTGACGAAATCCCAACACATCGGTCCAAATCAATTTTTAGACGGCCAAATCATTAGCGTTGGTGGGATTATTAAATACTTGGAAAAGCAAAATCTTTCTAAGGCCGACATTCCCGCTCTTCGGCTCATCAATATACAAAAAGAGGTTTAAGCAGGCCCATGAAATTATTATTGATTGATATTGACGACGGCCGCGCCAATAAAATCGAACCAATTATTACTTGGGCAGGAATTGAGTTGATCATCATTAATGACAACACTGCCGATATTTATGCGTTGGTTGATGAGCTTCATCCAGAAATAATTTTAGTCGACACCGACTCCCCCAACCGCGACACCTTAGAGCATTTAGCACAACTTCAGAAAACCGCACCGCGCACAGTGATAAAATTAGACAACACTCGTTCAGAGGCTATCAATCGGCTCGCCGCAGAAGCCTGCATCAGCATTTACGCCATAGACGGTGTCCCCACCCAACTTTTGCAAGCCTTGATCGATATTGCCATAAGTTATTTTTATAGCATTGAGCTTTTACGCAACGAAGTCGAAAACATCAAACCCGCTACAGACGCGAGACAGACTCTAAATAAAGCCAAGAAATTTATTATGGATACTTATGGCTTAGCAGAAGAACAAGCCAGTGATCTGCTCAGCAAGAATGCCGACCGCCAGCGCCGTCCAGTTACTGAAGTAGCCCGGCAATTACTCGATACGGGATCTTTTATTTAAGTCGTGCATGCCCACATTTACACCCGCGAGCAGCGAAGGCTTTATGCTTGGGGTAAGACGGAAGGCGCAAAGAAATAACTCAAGCCGCCAACGGCCCGCTATGAAAGCGAAACTCCTCTTCTACCGTTTCGATTAAACGCCGCTCTTTTTCTCGAAAAAAATCAACTCGCGGCGCTATCGGCTCAACCGCATAACGCTCAGCCAATGCCAGATAGTCCTTAAAATGCCGCGCCTCAGACTTTAAAAGTGAGTTGTAGAAAGTGCCTAGCTCTGGGTCCAACAAGGGTGCAATTTTCGCGAATCGTTCGCAGGAGCGCGCTTCGATGAGCGCACCAATTATCAAAATATCCACTAATTTATGCGGGTCGCTGGTACGCGCCCCAGTGCGCAGCCCGTTGGCATAATTGGCAGAGGACAAGTGACGGTATTCAATGCCGCGCTTTTTCATTATTCCCATAACCTGCTCAAAATGGCGCAATTCCTCCCGCGCTAACTTTGACATTTTCATTAGCAAGTCGGGCTTATCCACATAGCGAAACATCAAGTTCAGGGCAGTCCCCGCCGCCTTTTTCTCGCAATTAGCGTGGTCTATCAGCATTTCCTCAGGGAAGCGCAGCGCGGCATCTACCCAGCCCTGGGGCGTTTCACAGGGAAGGAATTCAAGTATTTCACTGATATCGACAGACATAGTAAGGCGCATCCAATTCAAAGCTAGCCAAGAAAACCGGCGCAGTATAGCAAAATTAAGATGTATTTCAGGGCTAACGAGAACAATAAGGGCGCAGCAAACCCGAGCCTAAAGCTCGCGATGCAAATAGCGACCAATATAACGCTGATAATAAGCTTCTGACAGCAGATAGTGTTCGCGATCAATCATATCCCGCAGTGCCATTAAGGGTTCGCTGCGATATTCAGCATCGACACTAAAACCAAACTGGCCACAGTCGTTAATTTGCCCCGCGCCGGCTCGCAATAACTGGAAAAGCCAAATATACGGGCTTTTATGGGCAGGATAGCGAATTCGCTGAGTTTGCAGCTGCCACTCCAAGAGTTTGGCGTCGTTAATACGCAGCTTATTTTCCATTACCTGCACTAAAAATCCGTCCAAACGCTCGTCGATGATCTGTTTTTGGGCGTCACTATAACTATTCCAGTCGATCACCTCGTGACTATAACGCTTACAGCCACGGCACACCTCATCGCCCAGCGCCGTTGAACAAACGCCAATACACGGTGTAACCACTCGGGGACGCACAACAGCCAAACCAGACTCCCAATGAAAAACAGCAAATATAGGGCGTAAAGAGTAAGCCAGCACCATATACGCTGGCAAGGGTGGCAATTCACTTAACCTCTGTGTGGTTTTTCAGTATACTTGCAGCCCCCTATTTCGCATCGATGATGGGCATCGATAGCCCCGGCCCCGGCGATCCCGGCGGATACGGGTACCGAAACTGAAAAGAGGAGTTACACTGTGCTCGAAGCATATCGGAAACACGTCGACGAACGCGCCGCGCAAGGCATTGTTCCCCAGCCACTCAACGCTGAACAAGTCGCGGGCCTAATTGAATTGCTCAAAACGCCACCAGCTGGCGAGGAGGCATTCCTTGTTGACCTGATCTCCAACCGTGTACCGCCAGGTGTCGACGAAGCGGCTTATGTTAAAGCCGGCTTTCTGTCAGCCATCGTTAAAGGCGAAGCGAATAGCCCTCTTATCAGCAAAGAACTAGCCGTTAAACTGCTAGGGAATATGCACGGCGGCTATAATATCGTGACTCTGGTTGAGCTCCTCGACCACGCCGATCTTGCCAAATTGGCCGCAGAAGAGCTTAAGCACACGCTGCTTATGTTTGACGCCTTCCACGACGTAGAAGAAAAATCTAAAGCTGGTAACGCACTGGCTAAAGAAGTTATTCAAAGCTGGGCAGACGCAGAGTGGTTCACCAACCGCCCTGAAGTCGCTGAAAGCATTGTTAACACCGTATTTAAAGTCACCGGCGAAACTAATACCGATGACCTTTCACCAGCGCCAGACGCATGGTCACGCCCAGATATACCATTACACGCACTCGCCATGTTCAAAATGGAACGCGACGGCATTAAGCCCGACGTCCAAGGCAGTGTTGGCCCGCTTAAACTGATCGATAGCCTGAAAGAAAAAGGTCACCCCATCGCCTTCGTTGGCGATGTTGTTGGTACCGGTTCTTCACGCAAATCAGCGACCAACTCGGTATTGTGGTTCTTTGGCGACGATATGCCCGGCGTGCCTAATAAGCGCTCTGGCGGTATTTGTATCGGTAGCAAAGTCGCTCCAATCTTCTACAACACCATGGAAGATGCTGGCGCACTGGTCTTTGAGGCTCCCGTTGACGAACTGAGCATGGGCGACGTGATTGAAATCCGCCCCTACGACGGCGTGATTAAAAATGTTGAAACTGGCGCTACCCTGAGCACCTTCGAACTGAAGTCTCCAGTACTTCTCGATGAAGTTCGCGCTGGCGGCCGTATCAACCTGATCATCGGTCGTGGTCTAACCGCGAAAGCCCGTGAATCTTTGGGTCTGCCCACGTCTACCCTATTCCGTCTGCCTGAGCAGCCCGCAGACACTGGCAAAGGCTACACATTGGCGCAGAAAATGGTTGGTCGCGCCTGCGGTCTACCTGAGGGTAAAGGCATTCGCCCCGGCACATACTGCGAACCAAAGATGACCACTGTTGGTTCACAGGACACCACTGGCCCAATGACCCGCGACGAGCTGAAAGACTTGGCCTGCCTCGGTTTCTCTGCCGACCTGACCATGCAGTCCTTCTGTCACACGGCGGCTTACCCCAAGCCAATCGACATCGACACCCAGCACAACCTGCCAGACTTCATCATGACCCGTGGCGGTGTTTCACTGCGCCCAGGCGACGGTATTATCCACAGCTGGTTGAACCGCATGTTGCTGCCAGACACTGTTGGCACCGGCGGTGACTCCCACACCCGCTTCCCAATGGGTATTTCTTTCCCAGCAGGTTCAGGTTTGGTTGCTTTCGCTGCTGCCACCGGCGTTATGCCACTGGATATGCCTGAATCAGTATTGGTTCGCTTTAAGGGCAAAATGCAGCCTGGTATCACCCTGCGCGACTTGGTTCACGCCATTCCTTACCAAGCCATTAAAGAAGGTCACCTGACTGTTGAGAAAAAGGGCAAGAAGAACATCTTCTCTGGCCGTATTCTTGAAATCGAAGGCTTGGCTGGTCTGACTGTGGAGCAGGCATTTGAATTGTCTGACGCTTCTGCAGAGCGCTCTGCTGCTGGCTGTACCATTAAGCAAGGTATCCCAGAGATTTCTGAATACCTGCGTTCAAACATCACCCTGCTGCGCTGGATGGTAAGCGAAGGCTACGGTGACAAACGTACTCTAGAGCGCCGCGCTGCCAATATGGAAGCATGGCTGGCTAACCCAAGCCTACTCGAAGGCGATGCCGATGCCGAATACGCTGCGGTTATTGAAATCGACCTAGACCAGCTCAAAGAGCCCGTAGTTTGCTGCCCGAACGACCCAGACGACGCCAAGCTGTTATCTGAAGTTGCTGGCGACAAAGTAGACGAAGTCTTCATCGGTAGCTGTATGACTAACATCGGTCACTTCCGTGCCGCTGGTAAATTGTTAGATGCCAACAAAGGCAGCTTGTCCACCCGTTTGTGGTTATCTCCGCCAACCAAAATGGATCAGCACACTCTGATGGAAGAAGGCTACTACAATATCTTTGGCGCGGCTGGCGCACGCATGGAAATGCCGGGCTGCTCATTGTGCATGGGTAACCAAGCGCGTGTAGCGGACGGTGCTACCGTACTGTCCACATCCACTCGTAACTTCCCTAACCGCCTTGGTAATGGCGCCAATGTCTACCTAACCTCTGCCGAACTGGCATCGGTTGGCGCGATACTGGGCCGCCTGCCAACACCCGCTGAGTATATGGAATACTGTAAGGATCTGGATGCCATGTCTGGCGAGATTTATCGCTACATGAACTTCGACCAGATCGCGTCTTTCCAGAAAGGTGCGGAAGAAGGTAAGCGTATTGCTTCAGTAGAAATTACCGAAGTAAGCATGTAAGAACGATATAAGTCTTAGACTTAAGTCGTTTAGAGAGCCGCCTTCGGGCGGCTTTTTTGTGCCAGTAACATTATGCCGAGATTATATGTTTTTAGATTCATCACATGTCTTAGCGCACTGTATCGAATTTATGCGCATCAACTACGAGCTCGGCAAGCCCCCCTTTTGAGCTCGCCGAGCATCGCAGAAACTGAGCGGGGCCTTTAGCGAGCACTGTTTGAGCCGAAGGCGAGTTGCGCAGCGCCGCTCAGTTTTGAGAAGCACAGGGAACCCGAAGGGCGAGTGATGGGGTGTGCTTTTTCTTGCTTACTTCTTTTTCACACAAAAAAGAAGTAAGTCGCCCAGCAGGGCGAAAACCCCTCTAGCAGACAAGCCAATGTAAATTTTTATTCAGCGGCCTTCTTCAAAGCGCGCTTCTCTCCCCTACGCCGTGCAAAAAACGCCTGTAATGTCGCAGTTGCCTCATCGGCCATTACACCACCCACCCACTCAACGCGATGATTCATTTGCGGCTGATCAAATAACTGTAAATGGCTACACACGGCCCCGGCTTTTGGTTCCGCCGCGCCATACACCACCCGTTTAACACGACTGTGTATTATCGCACCCGCGCACATTGCACAGGGTTCAACGGTCACATAGAGAGTCGTATCAGGCAGGCGATAATTTTCTAAGGCCTGCGCGGCGCTACGCAGCGCCACAACTTCAGCGTGGGCGGTCGGATCGGCGCTGGATATCGGCTGATTAAAGCCCTCGGCAATGACGGCATTATCTTTCACGATAATCGCGCCGACCGGCACCTCATTCATTCCATCGGCCTGCTTCGCTAAAATTAAGGCAGCCCGCATCCAATGTTCATCAGAAAACTCAGGCATAAATACTGGGCCTTAATGGAACAATAATTCCCCTAAACGTAAACATCACTCCCCACCCCTATTTCGACAGACGATATCTCTAAAGACGCTATTTTAGTCTATTAATGACGGCACTGCCGCAGGCCAATACCTGACGGGAATCCGCTAAAACGCTGCGCCTATATCGATATAAAGCCCTACCCTACAAGCAATAGCAGATAAAGATCTAGGTAATGGATCGCAATCATTAGGATAAAGCATGTGGTGGCAACAATTAGCGTTGCGGGTTTTGCCCCGAAATTTCGCGCGTTGACCACCAAATACAGGCCAATAGAAAAACCTGCACAACTAGTCTAATCGTTAAAAAAGTCGGTGTCGTATCTGGAAATTGCTCCGGGTTTAAGAACATATGGATATTTGCGGGGGTAACTGCAATCGTTAGAACAAAGAGACAATTGCCCGCCAATTGGCGCCAGCGGGGCAACAAAATGCCGACCGCACCAAACAACTCAAAAATACCGCTTATGTATACTATGGGGTAATGCCAAGGTAGATAAGGCGGCATAATATTCGCAAAAAAATCAGCTGCCAAGAAATGGCCTAAACCGCCAAGGAAGAACCAAAGAAAAACAAACCCCAAGCCCAATTTTTTATACAAAGACAAAATCCCCACTCCTAGCGCAATAAATATATCCAATTTGGTTTAGAGTAAAACACAAGCCCAAAATCAATTCAGATAATCTTTGTAAGCCTGAACCCCAAAATAACGAATCGACTTTTTCTGCTTTATTTTTTTTGCGATCAAAACCTCACCGCAATATATTTTAAGCACCTGCTTATCCGTATTGGTGTCAACCTCATAGGAATGCGCGTCATTCTGCTGAAGGTTCTCGAACTCAGTCTTCATGATCAATATCACGTTGCTATACCCTTGCTAGATTTAGGTCAGCGAGCCAAGAGATCCTCCCCAAAGTAAGGTCGCAGGCCTGCATCGTTTTCTGCAGGCGGCGTACCTGCCGGATCATTCAGCCAGCGCCACATTCTTCGAATATCTATGGGGCCATTAACACAGGAGCGCCCGCCGTGCTGGTAGTAATTGTTTGCGCGCGGATCCATATAGATCATCTTACTTTCCATCTCGTCGAGGATGGATGCAAAGCGCCAATATCCATCATGACTCACTTCCACGCGGCTTTGATTATTTTCAATAAGCCCAGCAATGCAACGCAAGGAAAATTGTGCCACCAACTCTAATAGATCAACAACCGTAAATCCGCCAAAATTATTGGAATTGGGCCCGTAGCACATAAAGAGGTTGGGGAATTCCGGCACCATGGCGCCGAGATAGCCCCGCGGGCCGTCTTTCGCCCAAGCGTCTTCGATACGAAGGCCGCCACGACCACGAACTTCCATAGGCCAAAGATAATCGTTCGCTTTAAAGCCAGTAGCGAAGGTGATGACATCGAGCTCATGCTCAACACCGCCGGCGACAATGCCAGTAGGTGTTATTTTCTCGATTGAGTCGGTTACCAAGCTTACATTATCGCGCAACAGTGCGTCGAACAGGCTATTGTCCGAATCTACCCGAATCGGACGAGATGCCATGGGTGGAAAGTTTGGCGTCATTTTTTCTATAAGGTCGGGACGAGACGCCAGCTTACGCTTGATGAAACCAACACACATGTCGCGAGTCGCCTTGTTTAATGGACTCAAGGTATGCGGATCGTCAAAATCGGGGTCCACCATAATCGCGGGCTTAGAGGTATCGGGGTTAATCAGCGCACCAATACGAAAACGGACGTAATTACTGTAAAACGGAAAATTGCGATCTAACCACAAGGCCTGCGGTGGCAGCTTCTTAACGTAGGTTTCGTCCTCAATACACCAGTTGGGCTTTCTTTGAAAAAGGAAGGTGTGCGCCGCAGATTCGGCAATGACTGGCGTGGTCTGGTAGCCAGAGGCGCCTGAGCCAATCACCGCAACGCGTTTGCCCTTTATCTCCACCCCTTCCGGCCAAGTCGCGGTGTGGAAGGCATCACCTGCAAAGGAATCCATGCCCTCGATGTCCGGCAACTGCGGCCGCGAGAGAAAACCAACACAAGAGATTACGGCGTTAACCTCAAATACACGCGGGCCTGAAGGACCTTGTGCCTTCAGTGTCCAAATACCCGACTCGTCACCCCAATCCATGGAGACAACTTCGGTATTGAACTGGATGTCTTCCCGCACCGAGAAATTGTCGGCGACCCATTTAAAATATTCGAGATTCTCATCGCGGGGGCAATAACTGTGTTTGTATGGGTAGTCGTAGCTAAAAAGATGGGTGTAACCTCGGCTGGAGGTATCTACCCGGGCTCCGGGATAACGATTCTCATACCAAGAGCCACCGACCTCTGGGTTTTTTTCAATGACAACGAAGGGGATGCCCGCCCGCTTTAGCTGCACAGCGACATTTAGACCGGTGATCCCGGTACCGATAACGGCCACCTTGAAATTACCCGCACCTCTTGGCGGCTTGCCACCTTTCCAACGCACGCCTCTCGCCCAGCGATCAAAGGCGGCTTCTTCTTGCCAAATATGCAGCTCATGCTCAGGGATATCATGACCAGCGGTAAGCGAGAGGCTCTTATGAAGACGTCCTTCTGGGCCGATATCGATTTCGTCCGCGCCGCTATCGCGAAGCTTTTTCAGATAGGCCGCCGCCTTGGCTTTTATTAAATCAGCGTCAGCCTCATTGGCCATCTCCTTTCCAGTACCGAACTTAGTCGACGTTCCTGGCGGCATAGCAAAAACGTCGGTATCACCAGTCAATTGATAAAGTAAGCCTCGTAAAACCATCGGAGAGGAATACTTTATTGCGTCGTCTATTTCCGCATCACTTGCCGAAAAAAGTTCATCTGAAATATTCATGTAAGCCTGCCCTTTCGCGCTATTTTTATTAACGAATTAGACGCACCTTAGTCGGTTTTAGGGGCTTGTTACAGACTTATACGAAGTCCCAAGCGCAAATTCTTAATTACGCACCTAAATACATATATACGGATCAGCACGCTAAAATATTCCCAAAAAGCGCCTTTGCAAGCCTAGTTTCGGCGTAGTCAATTGACTAAGGAACGCACACAAAAAACCCATCTTTTACGATGGGCTTTAAGTTAACTACTTGCTAAATGATCGGGGAGATTATTCCCACTCAATGGTCGCTGGTGGCTTGCTGCTCACATCGTAAGCGACTCGCGAGACCTGCTTAATCTCATTAATGATACGATTCGAGACGGTTTCTAATAGCTCATAGGGCAGGTGCGCCCAGCGTGCGGTCATAAAATCGATAGTCTCTACCGCGCGCAATGCAATAACGTACTCGTAGCGACGGGCATCCCCCACTACACCAACCGATTTCACCGGCAGGAATACCGCAAAGGCTTGGCTGGTTTTATGGTACCAATCGGCGCGGTGCAGTTCTTCTAAGAAAATGGCGTCGGCTTCGCGAAGAATATCGGCGTATTCTTTTTTCACTTCACCCAAAATCCGCACCCCCAAACCCGGGCCAGGGAAAGGATGACGATAGACCATATCGTAAGGTAGCCCCAGCTCGAGGCCAATACGGCGCACTTCGTCTTTAAACAACTCACGCAGTGGCTCAACCAAATCCATGGCCATGTCGTCTGGCAGACCACCGACATTGTGGTGGGATTTAATGACGTGGGCTTTGCCCGTTTTAGAGGCCGCAGATTCAATGACGTCGGGATAAATTGTACCCTGCGCAAGGAAGTTTACGTCCTTTAGTTTTGTTGCTTCTTGATCGAAAATTTCAATAAAGGTATTACCGATCGATTTACGTTTTTTCTCAGGATCGGCTTCGCCAGCAAGCTTGCTTAGAAACGCTTCTTCGGCATCGACGCGAATAACCTTCACGCCCATGTTCTTGGCGAACATTTCCATCACCTGATCGCCTTCGTTTTTACGAAGCAGGCCGTTATCAACGAACACACAGGTCAGTTGGGTGCCGATCGCCTTGTGCAGCAAAGCCGCGACGACCGAGCTATCGACGCCACCGGACAGGCCAAGCAATACTTTTTGCGAGCCGACTTGAGCCCGTACCTTCGCAATCGCGTCTTCAACAATATTGGCAGGCGTCCACAGCGCTTCACAGCCACACAGTTTCAGCACAAAATGCTCAAAAATGCGCTGGCCTTGCAGGGTGTGAGTCACTTCGGGGTGGAACTGAACACCGTAGAACTTCTTGGCTTCGCACTGCATTGCGGCAATTGGGCAAGATGGCGTAGAGGCTAAAACTTCAAAGCCCTCAGGCAGACGAATAACTTTATCGCCATGGCTCATCCACACATCCAGCAGCGCCTTGCCGTCTTTGCTGTCGATATGGTCGGCGATATCAGCGGTTAACGCGCCAGCCGTTTCCAGCTTTATTTGCGCATAGCCAAACTCGTGAACAGGTGAACCTTCAACCTTGCCACCCATTTGCTCCGCCATGGTCTGCATGCCATAGCAAATGCCCAACACCGGCACGCCAAGCTCGAATACTAATTGCGGTGCCCGCGGGGAATCGGCTTCCGTTACCGACTCCGGGCCACCCGCCAAAATAAAGCCAGAAGGCTTGAATTCGTTAATATCGTCATCACTAATATCGAAGGCGCGAATCTCGCAATACACACCAATTTCACGAATACGCCGCGCAATCAACTGCGTGTATTGGGAGCCGAAATCGAGTATTAATATACGGTGGGCGTGAATATCTGGGATTGACACGGCAACTCTCTCAACAAGGTTCACGACAAATGTGAACATAAATAAAACAGCAAACCCGCTGCAATAGCGGGTTTGTTAATTCAAAAATAAACGACCACGATTTATTAGGTCGGGTAATTTGGCGCTTCTTTGGTGATGCTTACGTCATGAACATGGCTTTCATTCATACCAGCCGAGGTCACCCGCACAAATTCTGGATTATTACGCATCTCTTCTATATTAAGACTACCGGTGTAACCCATTGCAGAGCGCAAGCCGCCCATCAACTGATGAACAATTGCTGCTAGTGGGCCTTTGTAGGCAACGCGGCCTTCAATGCCTTCTGGCACAAGTTTCTCGGCGCCGTCGTCCGCACTTTGGAAATAGCGGTCACTCGAGCCTTGAGTTTTGGTCATCGCGCCCAGAGACCCCATGCCACGGTAGGACTTGTAGGTACGGCCTTGGAATAACTCAACTTCGCCCGGCGCTTCTTCAGTACCAGCGAACATCGAGCCCATCATAATGCAGTTTGCACCGGCAACCACAGCCTTAGACAAGTCACCGGAGAAGCGAATACCGCCATCGGCGATCAATGGCACCCCGGTGCCTTTAAGCGCCTCGGCGACATTAGCAATGGCGCTTATTTGCGGAACACCAACACCAGTAACAATACGCGTAGTACAAATAGAACCAGGACCGATACCGACCTTTACCGCATCGGCGCCGGCTTCGAGCAGGGCCAAAGCCGCTGCGCCAGTCGCAATATTGCCGCCAATCACATCAACCTGCGGGTATTTCTCTTTAATCCAGCGCACCCTATTCAATACGTTCATGGAGTGACCGTGAGCGGTATCCACCACCAGCACATCGACACCAGCAGCCACCAGTGCGGCAACCCGATCATCAGTGTCCGCGCTGGTACCAACCGATGCGCCGACCCGCAATTGCCCCTGACTGTCTTTACAAGCATGTGGGTAGGTCTGGGCGTTGTTCATGTCTTTAACGGTGATCATGCCGGTTAATTTAAAATCGTCATTAACCACCAAAACTTTTTCAATACGGTGGCGGTGCAGTAGCTCTCTTGCCACCGCCATATCGACACCCTCTTTAACCGTGACCAGTTTTTCCTTAGGGGTCATCATGCTGGCGACTGGGACGTTTAATTCTTCTTGAAAGCGCACATCGCGGCTGGTGACAATACCGACTAGCTCGCCTTTATCAAGTACCGGAACACCAGAGATTTTGTGACGACGACGCAGTTCGAACAGCTCGCTAAGCGGCGCACTCGCCTCGATAGTAATGGGGTCTTTAACGATGCCGCTTTCGTGCTTTTTAACGGCGCGCACTTCTTGCGCTTGCTGAGCAATCGTCATACTTTTATGAATAATGCCAATCCCGCCTTCCTGTGCAAGGGCAATTGCCAGCGCACTTTCAGTGACGGTATCCATTGCGGCAGACACAAGGGGAATATTCAGCGAGATATTACGGGTCAGCTGAGTTTTTAGGCTAACGTCTTTGGCGGTAACCTCGGAGTAACCTGGGAGCAGAAGAACATCATCAAAAGTGAGCGCTTCTTGGGCAATACGTAGCATAAATAGATTCCAATGCCGGTGGCTAGAATCCTCGCAATTTTAAGCGATGGGCGACACTTAGTAAACCGATTCTTGGCGAACTGGCCACTATATCTTGCTACAATAGGGCCATGACTACACAAGAACCGCCACAAACCCTCTCTGTCAGCCAATTAAACGGTCTGGCAAAACAATTGCTAGAAGACTGCTTTGCTCAGGTCAATGTCAGCGGCGAACTGTCGACCTTGTCGCGCCCCAGCTCCGGCCACTGGTATTTCACCCTAAAAGACGACCGCGCCCAAATTCGCTGCGCCTTTTTCAAGGGTAAAAATATGCGGGTTAACTTTAATCCCGAACCGGGCCAACAGGTCACTGTGCGGGGCAAGGTTAGCCTCTATGAAGGCCGTGGCGACTACCAATTGATTGTCGACAGCATGCAGCAAGCGGGTGCTGGGGCATTGGCTTTAGCCTTTGAAAAACTAAAGCAAGAGCTCTTGGCAGCTGGCTGGTTTGATCCCGAGCATAAAAAGCCACTGCCGAGCACAATCAAGCACGTCGCCGTGGTCACCTCCCCCACCGGCGCGGCTATTCACGATATTTTATCGGTATTTAAACGTCGCTGGCCGGCGATGCAAATCAGCGTATTACCGGTTTTAGTGCAGGGCACCAATGCCGCGGGCCAAATCGCCAATGCCATTGCCCAAGCTAATCACTGGGCGCGCACTAAGCAGCAAGATTTTGACGTAATACTAGTATCCCGTGGCGGCGGCTCCCTAGAGGACCTATGGCCCTTTAATGAGCATATTGTTGCGGCCGCGATCCACGACTCAGAATTACCGGTTATCAGCGCCGTTGGTCACGAGGTTGATTTCAGTATTAGCGATTTTGTCGCCGATATTCGCGCTGCCACGCCGTCTGCCGCTGCGGAGTTATTAAGCCCAGATCAAGCGGAACTGGTGTCTAAACTGCATTTACTCAAGGGCAGACTCACTAAAGCCCAGCAACTGCGGCTGCGTCGCTGGCAGGAGCAATTACAGTCTTTGACCCGCCGGGTCCGCGACCCACGCAGCCAGTTGCGCGAGCAAAGCCAGCGCCTCGACGATTTAGAACTGCGTCTACAACGCCAGTGGCAGCAGAGTCAGCGCCGCCGCCAGCAGCGCCTCGCCGCCGCCAATCAGCAGCTGGCTTTACTAAATCCCCAGCGCCAGTTGAGCAATAAGCTCCGAGATCTTGCCCAATTGCGTAAACGGATGCTAAACGCCATGCAGCAAAACCTAAAACAAAGTAAAGCGGCCAGCCTCAGTCTCGAGCAACAACTTCGCCATCTTGGCCCAGAGCAAACCTTGAATAGAGGTTATTCTATTATTCAAGACAATAAAGGTCAGATAATTAGTCGCGCTGATAAACTCAGTGTGGGGCAGAAATTAACGGCGCAGTTTTCTCAGGGGACTGCAGATTTAGAGGTTAATTCGACAACGGGGAAAAAGTTATTTAGCGTACCTTGATAAGGTAATGAATGACGACCGAAGGCAACAACTGGCCTTCGGCACACTAAACGTCAATCAGTAGCTTTCAGGCAGCTTGCGCTTAATGATGATATGACGTCCTTCAACATCGATATACTCACCGATAGTCAGGTCTTTCAATATCCGCGCCACCATTTCACGAGATGAACCCACGCGATCAGCAATTTCTTGCTGGGTCAGCTTCTCATCTATTCGCATAGCGCCATCTTCGCCGACGGGCTGAGCCAGATTCGTCAGCACCTTAACGACCCGACCGTAGACATCCTGCAAAGCTAAACTTTTTACGTCATTGGTGAGTTTGCGAATACGGCGGGTTAAGTTTTTATTGAGGATACGGGTGATATTAGGGTGCATATCTAGGATAGCTTTGAAATCTTCCTTGTAAACGATCCGCACTTTGGTGGGCTCCATGGCGCGCACTGATGCTGACCGTTTGTCGTCATCGAGCAGAGCTAATTCGCCAAAGTAATCGCCGTCTTCAAGAATATTGAGCACGAAGTCTTTGCCGCTTTTATCACTGCAATAGACTTTAACGCGGCCGGATTCGACCACATACAGTGAGTCAGCGACATCGCCCTCGTGAATCAAAACCGTGTTTTTGGCGAAGTCCCGCAACACGCTGGTGTCGCGTAAAATTTGGATCTCTTCCGGCATCAGGCCGTCAAATAAATCGACGTTTTCGATACTCATTACCACATTCCCCAAGGACGATAAAACGTTGAGGTAACTATAGCATAGTTGCGTAAGTGACTGTCTAGACGGGGTTTACGCTAGACGTCGGAAGTCGGATGTCGGAAACCTAAATATGAACTCTGCACACGTCCGACGCCAGACGTCCGACATCAGACCTATTCAGGCCGCATATGCGGAAACAGCAACACATCCCGAATCGACGGTGAGTCGGTAAACAGCATCACCAAGCGATCGATACCGATCCCCTCACCTGCGGTTGGCGGCAGGCCGTATTCCAGTGCCGCGATATAATCAGCGTCGTAATGCATGGCCTCGTCGTCACCGCCATCTTTCTCAGCGACTTGCGCCATAAAACGCTCTGCCTGATCTTCCGGATCGTTAAGCTCTGAGAAGCCGTTAGCCAATTCGCGGCCGCCAACGAAGAATTCAAATCGATCGGTCACGAAGGGGTTACCATCGCTGCGGCGTGCCAGTGGCGAAACTTCCGTGGGGTATTCGGTAATGAAGGTCGGCTGATCAAGCTTGTGCTCAACAGTCTCTTCAAAAATCTCAATCTGGATTTTACCCAAGCCCCAAGTGTCTTTCACTTTTACACCTAGCTTTACCGCGATTTCAGTGGCCTGAGCCATATCGCTGAGTTGCTCGGCAGTGATGTCGGGGTTGTATTGCAACACTGAATCGAACACCGATAGGCGAGTAAACGGTTTGCCGAAGTCGTATTCACTGCCTTGATAAGTAATGGTCGTCGTACCCAAGACTTCCTCAGCGGTATTGCGCAACATAGCTTCAGTCAGGTCCATCATGTCTTTGTAATCGGCATAGGCTTGATAGAATTCGATCATGGTGAATTCTGGGTTATGTCGAGTAGAAAGCCCTTCGTTGCGGAAGTTACGGTTAATTTCAAACACCCGCTCTATGCCGCCAACGACTAGGCGCTTCAAATAAAGCTCGGGGGCAATCCGCAGATACATATCCATGCTCAGGGCATTGTGGTGTGTCACGAAGGGACGAGCGCTAGCGCCACCAGGTATCACCTGCATCATTGGGGTTTCAACTTCGACAAAGTCTTTTTGCTGCAAGAAATTGCGGATAGAGCTGATCATTTTTGAGCGAATCGCAAAGGTACGGCGCGAAGTTTCGTTCATGATCAAATCGACATAACGCTGGCGATAGCGCGTTTCTTGATCCGTCAGACCGTGAAATTTATCCGGCAACGGTCGTAAGGACTTAGTCAGTAACGAGGTCTCGGTCATATTAACGTAGAGATCGCCCTTGCCCGATTTATGTACTGGGCCAGACGCGGAAATAATATCACCGATATCCCACGTTTTAATTTCTTCGATCAACTCCGCTGGCAATAACTTTTTATCGACATAAACCTGAATGCGACCGGTCATATCTTGCAATACCATAAACGGACCGCGTTTGGCCATAATACGACCAGCGATACTGGCCTGACGCCCCAACACTTCCAGCTCTTCTTTACCCTTTTCCGACAGCTCGTCTTGCAAGCGCTGGGCGTAGTCTTCACGACGAAAATGATTAGGGAAGGCATTGCGTTTTTCGCGAATCGCGGTCAACTTGGCACGACGCTCGGCAATCAAGCGGTTCTCTTCCTGGGCCTGTTCTACTTCGTTGTGATTCTCAGACATTTTTAGTTCCTGGGTCGGGCGCCGGAGGTCTGACGTCGGACGTATTAAAAGCAGCGCGCTGCTTATTTGTATTTAAAAAACTAAGGCGCCGGTCTCAGCGCCGTACTTAACACTTGTGCGAATTTCCCGTCAGATGTCAGACTTCCGACACCCGACTTGGCCTGCTAAAGGCCAAATTTAAGACTTGCTTCAATAAACTGATCTAAATCGCCATCCAACACCGCATTGCAATTACTGGTCTGCACATTGGTGCGCAAATCTTTGATACGCTGATCATCCAGTACATAGGAGCGAATCTGGCTGCCCCAGCCAATATCCGACTTGCTGTCTTCCAGCTCCTGCGCCGCGCTATTGCGCTTTTGCATTTCCAGTTCGTAAAGTTTTGCTTTTAGCATCTTCCACGCACTGTCGCGGTTCTGATGCTGGGAGCGCTGATTTTGGCACTGCACCACTATATTAGTGGGCACGTGGGTTAAACGCACCGCCGAATCGGTTTTGTTGATATGCTGCCCGCCGGCGCCGCTGGCCCGATACGTATCGGTGCGCACATCAGAGGGATTAATATCAATTTCAATGTCGTCGTCAATTTCTGGCGAAATAAACACTGAACAGAACGAGGTGTGACGACGATTGCCGGAGTCAAAAGGCGATTTGCGTACCAGGCGATGCACACCAGTCTCAGTGCGCAGCCAACCGAAGGCGTATTCGCCCTGAATATGGATGGTCGCGCTTTTAATGCCCGCTACTTCGCCGTCTGACAATTCGACCAATTCTGCTTTAAAACCCTTGGCTTCCGCCCAACGCAAATACATACGCAGGACCATATTGGCCCAATCTTGGGCTTCAGTGCCACCTGAGCCGGACTGAATATCCAAATAGCAGTTGTTGGGGTCCATCTCCCCGGAGAACATACGCCGAAATTCTAGAGCACCAAGGGAGGCCTCCAAGCGGTCAACATCCGCCTGCATACCGCTGATGGTGTCTTCGTCACCCTCTTCAACCGCCATATCCAAAAGCTCTTTGCAATCGGACACGCCGCTGTCTAATTCATCAATTGTTGCCACTACCGCTTCTAGCGCAGCGCGCTCACGCCCAAGTTCTTGGGCGCGCTTGGCGTCATCCCATACTTTCGGGTCGCCCAGTTCTAACTCAACCTCAAATAAACGCTCTTTTTTGTTAGCGTAGTCAAAGATACCCCCGAAGCACGTCGGTTCTTTCGCTCATGCTTTTAAGGGACTGACGTATGGCGTTGACTTCTAACATTGAAGATTATCCGGTATCACGTGGAAAGGGCGGCATTTTACCTGATGAGCCAGCTCCCGCAAAGCATCGTGGGGGCAATTACTCACAAGGGGCGATTAAGGAGCTCACAACGGGCGCAGATGTTCGACCATAAGCTGCAAAGACAGGCGCTCACGAAACAGATTACTGTCGAGTTTATACACGAGTTCGATGTATTCCGAATCGGGACTCGGCCACACATCGGTATCAATATTAAAGGCAATGGCGTCAAAAATTTGCTCGCCGCCCTGCTCCGGCGCCAACACCATTTTCAGATGCCGCGCACCAACAATACGCTGCTGCACTAGCCGAAACCGGCCGTGAAACAGCGGCTCAGGAAAGTTCTGCCCCCAGGGGCCAGCGCCGCGCAGCAATTCAGCCCGCTCTAAAGACAAATCTTCAGCAGTCAATTCACCGTCGCTATACACCGCAGCGGTCAGTTGTTCGGGGCTGGTTAACTCCGCCACAATCGCATCAAACGCCGTCGCAAATCGTTCGTAATCGGCTTTCGCTAAACTCATGCCCGCGGCCATAGCGTGGCCACCAAATTTATTGAGCAAGCCGGGGTGGCGTTTGGCAATCAAATCTAGGGCATCGCGCATGTGCAGGCCGGCAATGGAGCGCGCCGAGCCTTTGATCTCGTCGCCATCGGCGTCGGCAAAGGCGATCACGGGTCGGTGATAGCGATCTTTAATCCGTGAGGCAAGAATTCCGACTACGCCTTGGTGCCATGTCGGGTCGTAAAGACATATCCCGTTTGGCACGGCCGTAGGGTCTAACTGCAAATGCGCCAATACCCGCATGGCATCGTCTTTCATGCTCTGTTCTATGGCACGACGCTCGCGGTTTAAATCGTCTAGCTCGGCAGCTAAGCTCAGCGCGGTATCGGCATCTTCAGTAAGCAAGCAGCGAATACCCAAACTCATATCGTCTAGGCGGCCCGCCGCGTTTAAACGCGGGCCAATCGCAAAGCCCATGTCTGAAGCCACTAAGCGATTGGATTCTTTGCCAGCAACCCGCAGCAAGGCCTGAATACCGGGACGGCAGCGGCCTGCCCGAATACGGCGCAGCCCTTGCTCAATTAGTATGCGGTTAAGGTGCTCTAAAGGCACGACGTCGGCAACGGTGCCAAGCGCTACTAAATCGAGAAATTCGGCCAAATTAGGTTTCGCACGCTCAGCAGTAAACCAGCCCCGCGCCTGCAGCTCGCTGCGCAGCGCCAACAACACGTAGAACATTACCCCTACCCCTGCAAGGGATTTTCCCGGAAAGGGGCAAGCGTGTTGGTTGGGATTCACAATCGCGGCAGCTTGAGGCAATGAATCACCAGGCAAGTGGTGATCAGTCACGAGTACCGGAATTCCCAACTTGGCCGCTGCGGCGACGCCGTCGATGCTGGAAATACCGTTATCCACAGTAATGATTAAATCCGGCTGACGCTCCGCTGCCACGGCGACTATTTCAGGCGTTAAACCATAGCCGTATTCAAAGCGATTAGGCACCAGATAGTCGACATCCGCTGCCCCCAGGGCTCGCAAGCCCAATACTGCAAGGCTGGTGCTGGTCGCGCCGTCGCAATCAAAATCGCCAACAATTAATAGGCGATGCTGTTTTTCGAAGGCATTGGCCAACAAGGCGCAAGCCTCTGCCATGCCTTTCATTTCTGGCTTGGGTAAATGCTCTAAGCCAGATTCTAGATCAGTATCGCAAGACAGGCCGCGACTGGCATAAAGTCTTTGCAGAAGGGGCGGAACTGCCGCAGAAAATTCTGCGGCAGCGGGTTCACGAAGGATTATCTTAGGAAAATCTGTCACTGCGGCAAAGAGCAAATCATGCGCGAATATTCGCGGCAATCATGGCATGCACGTCTTCCAGCTTATTATCGACAACCTCATAGCGCTCTTCTAGATCGAAGAGATCGCTCATATGATGCGGCAGCGCCGGCGCTGTTGGGTAACCGGCTTTCATCACCGCTTCTGGGAATTTCGCAGGATGCGCGGTGGCCAAGGTTATCATTGGCGTAGCGGTATCGCGGCGGCATTCACGCGCAGCTTTAACGCCAATCGCAGAATGCGGGTCGAGCAGGTATTCGCTATCCTCGTAAACAGAGGCAATCATCGCTACCGTTTCTTCATCATTGACACCGTAGCTATCAAACAAGCCTCGCACCTTGGCAAAAGCTGCATCCGGAATAGATACCGTCTCGGTGTTCATCTTGGTCATTAAGTCGTCAATGGCCGCACCATTGCGGTCGTAGCAGTCGAATAACATGCGTTCGAAGTTACTTGAAACCACAATATCCATGCTTGGCGACAAGGTGTGTTGTAGGTCGTGCTTTTCAAATTTATTGCCGCTGATGAAGCGGTGCAGAATATCATTTTGGTTGGTCGCGACAACCAATTGTTCAATCGGCAAGCCCATGCACTTAGCCAAATAACCAGCGTAGATATCGCCGAAATTGCCGGTAGGTACCGAGAAGCTCACTGAGCGATCTGGCGCGCCAACGGCGTAGGCAGCGTAAAAATAGTAGACAATCTGAGCCATAATCCGCGCCCAGTTGATCGAGTTAACCGCAACCAACTGACGACCTTCAGGCAGGAAGCTCTGATCAGCAAAACTAGCTTTAACCATCGCCTGACAGTGATCAAAGTGACCGCGCACCGCGATATTGTGGATATTATCGCCAACAACAGTCGTCATCTGGCGGCGCTGTACTTCTGACACGCGCTGATAAGGATGCAAAATAAAAATATCGATATTACTGCAACGCTTACAACCCTGAATTGCCGCAGAACCGGTGTCGCCCGAGGTCGCACCCATGATGACGACTTTCTGGTGGCGGCGCTCAAGCACGTAATCTAGCAAGCGTCCCAACATTTGCAGCGCAAAATCTTTAAAGGCTAGGGTTGGTCCTTGGAACAACTCCAGCACCCACTCATTACGATCGAGCTGCACCAATGGCGCAATCGCGGGATGACGGAAATCGACATAGGTATCGTCGATAATCGCTTTTAAATCATCATCGGGAATACAACCGCCAATAAAGGGCTGAATAATCTGAAACGCCAAATCGGTGTACGACAAGGACGACCACGACGCAATCTGCGCTTTGCTGTACTTGGGCAAAGACTCGGGCACGTACAAACCGCCGTCTGGCGCGAGGCCCGTCAGCAGAACGTCTTCAAAATTCAAGGCGGGCGCTTTGCCGCGGGTGCTGATGTATTTCAATTGATTGTACTCATCGCTAATACTTGTTTCAGTGCGTCCATTAATTTTAGCGCACATTTATAAACTGCGGGTCGGACGTCGGATGTCTGAGGTCGGACGCGTCAGACATCCGACTTCAGACGTCTGACCAGATCATCCAGCCAATGACTCAACACGAATCCGCGTCACTTCACCCACAATGCTTTCCAAACCTTCAATCTGACTTACTGCAGCAGAAAGTTTAGCTTCTATTGTGCGGTTGGTCAGAATAATCATTGGAACCAAATTCGCATCGTCCGCTGCTTCTTTCTGAATCAAGGCTTCTATACTGATGCCGCCGTCGCTCAGAATCTGTGCGACTTTAGACAGCACGCCTGGCTTATCCACTGCTGTCATTCGGAGGTAATAGGCAGTTTCGACAGCGTCGATTGGCAGAACCGGATGGGCACTAAGTGATTCGGTTTTAAATGACAAATACGGCACGCGATTATTCTGTGACGAGTTCAGTGTCCGCGCCACATCGATAATATCTGCAACCACCGCAGAAGCCGTCGGCTCGCCACCGGCACCAGCGCCGTAATAGAGGCTCGGACCGACCGCATCGGACTGCACCAGAACCGCGTTCATTACGCCATTCACATTGGCGATCAAACGTTTTTCTGGAATTAATGTCGGGTGAACCCGCAGTTCGATGCCCGCAGCAGTATCTCTGGCAATACCCAAATGCTTAATCCGATAGCCGAGCTCTTCGGCGTAAATCACATCTTCTTGGGCAATACGGCTAATGCCCTCGGTAAAGACCTTGTCGAATTGCAGGGGAATCCCAAAGGCCAAGGAGGCAAGGATGACCAGCTTGTGAGCGGCGTCGATGCCTTCCACGTCAAACGTCGGGTCAGCTTCCGCGTAGCCCAATTCCTGCGCCTCCGCCAGTACATCAGCAAAGTCACGGCCCTTCTCACGCATTTCCGAGAGAATAAAGTTACCCGTGCCATTGATGATACCTGCCAGCCATTGAATCTTATTACCCGCCAAGCCTTCGCGCAGCGCCTTGATAATAGGGATACCGCCGGCTACAGCCGCTTCAAAGGCAACAGTAACGCCCTTCTCCGTTGCCGCCGCGAAAATTTCATTGCCGTGCTCGGCGATCAGCGCTTTGTTGGCCGTGACCACGTGTTTGCCATTGGCAATCGCTTTTAAGACCAGCTCTTTGGCAACAGTGGTGCCGCCAATCAACTCCACCAGAATATCGATTTCGGGGTTTTCAGCCACCGCAAATACGTCGCGGTTAATCGCCACGTCACCGGTGTCGCACTTGGGGCTATCGCGGCGTGAGCCAATTTGCGCAACCACGATATCCGCGCCAACCCGAGCAGAGATTTCTGCTGCATTGCGCTTCAATACGGCAAACGTACCGCTGCCCACGGTTCCTAAACCACATATTCCTACTTTGACCGAATCCACTATTGCTCCTTTACACATCAGGCAATATTTCGGGTGCTGAGCTACCCGACAATACTGGGACTGGCACTGAAATTATTAATTCCAAGCCGAAAGGAGTGCATTTTAGTCAAGCTGAGGCGCTAAGGCTATGGTCTATGGGGATTCAGCGGGCTTTATTCTTGCGCGATTGGGCTTTGACGCCTAAATATCCCCATTTTCCTCATGCATAAAGCAAAAAAAGACCGCGAATGCGGCCTTTCATCTCAAAATTACAGTTTCTCGTAAATTTAAGCTTCGATGCGCTCAATAATAATTGCAGGCGCCATGCCACCCGCTGCGCACATGGTAACGAGACCGCGCTTTAGACCACGACGCTCAAGTTCGTCGAGCAAGGTACCGATAAGAATCGATCCCGTTGCACCGATGGGGTGGCCTAGCGCCATCGCGCCGCCGTTTACATTAACCTTATCGCGATCCAGCTTCAGATCCCGAATGTACTTCTCCGCGACGACGGCGAAGGCCTCATTGATTTCGAACAGGTCGATATCGTCGATGGTCAAACCGGCTTTTTTCAGTACTTTCAAGGTTGCTGGCACGGGTGCGTTAAGCATCAACGTAGGAGAGTCACCCATATTGGCCATTGCCACGATTTTGGCGCGGGGCTTTAAACCGTGGGCCTTGGCGTAAGCCGGTGAAGTCAGCAACAATGCCGCTGCGCCGTCTACAACACCCGAGGAGTTACCACCGTGGTGGACGTGGCTGATCGTTAGGTCCGGATAAACCTTAGCAACCAAGCTCGCGTAGGTTGTACCCTCTTCATTCAACGGGTAATTAGCCAAATCGGTAAATGCCGGCTTTAACTGAGAGAGCGCTTCCAGCGTAGTGCCCGGACGCGGAAACTCCTCTTTGTCCAAGGCTAGCGTGCCATCTTCACGGTAGACAGGCACCAAGCTCTTATCAAAATAGCCGTTGGCAATTGCATGGGCCGCACGCTGCTGGCTAGTGTAGGCCAATTTATCAAGATCTTCGCGGCTAATGCCTTCTAGGGAGGCAATGGCATCGGCGCAAACACCCTGATGAGGCTGAGGATGACGCTCCCGCAATCGGGTATTACCGCCGTCCATAAATGGCGACTGATTCGGGCTAGTATTTTCGGCGTAGGTCGACATCATTTCGGTCCCGCCTGCGATGACCACGTCTTCCATGCCGGACATGATACTCGCTGCAGCAATATTCACGACGGTAATACCTGAGCCGCAGAAGCGATCCAAGGTAACGCCACTTGAGCGCACATCATAACCCGCATCCAAAGCCGCCATGCGGCCTAAATCGCCGCCTTGGGTGCCGCGCTGGGAGCTTGTACCCCAAATAATATCGTCGACATCAGCGGTATTTAAATTATTACGCTCTGCAATTGCTTTTAGTACCGTCGCGCCCAATTGCTGGGGGTGGATACCGGCCAAAGAACCCTTACCTACTTTACCAATTCCGCGCGGTGTGCGGCAGGCGTCTATAATCCAAGCTTCGCTCATATTCAAAATTCTCTCTGTTTGGGCATGACCAATTAGCCATGGGACATTGATTGCAGCTAACTACCTAAGGCGCTATTTACCCTGCCAATTAGGCGCGCGCTTTTCAGCAAAGGCGGTAGCGCCTTCAATCGCGTCATGGCTACTAAAAATAGGCTCAATAATTTTCTGCTGTTCGGCATACATTTCGGCGACAGTCCAATCTTGAGACTCATCAATGACCTGTTTGCTGGCAATGACAGCCATAGGACCGTTAGCCGCTATGAGTTTCGCCATTTCCTTAGCCGCATCAAGGGCAGTGCCTGGCTCAACCACTTTATTGATTAGACCCAAGTCATAACCTCGCGCGGCGTCTATGAACTCACCCGTCAAAGCCATTTCTTTGGCAACCCGTGTTGGAATTTGACGAGGCAAACGCATTAAACCGCCCGCAGCAGCGGCTAAGCCACGCTTCACTTCGGGTATACCAAATTTGGCATTACTGGCAGCCACAATTAAATCGCAAGTAATCGCAATTTCAAAGCCTCCCGCCAGCGCATACCCTTCGATTGCGGCAATTAACGGCTTTTTCGGCGGCGCTTCTACCAAGCCTGCAAATCCACGCCCCTCAACAAAGGGCATTTCGCCGCTAACAAAGGCTTTTAAATCCATGCCCGCGCAAAAGGTGTTGTCTGCGCCAGTAATGATTGCACAACGGATGCTCGCATTGCTGTCGAGCTCCTCCATTGCTGCGGCAATACCTTTTGCTACAGCCAAATTCACCGAGTTTTTTGCCTTCGGCCTATTTAGCGTAACTAACATAACGCCGTCTTCGACGCTGACTATAACTTCATCATTCATTGACGATTCTCCTAAAAAGGTATCTTTAACTTATTGTGTTTCCCATCCGGGAGTTTAACGGCCACTAAAAACTGGGCTGCGCTTATTCATGAAAGCACTTATCGCCTCGGCAGCATCCTCGCTAGCCAAACACAGGTTTTGTGCTTTGGCTTCTGCAGCCACGGTGTCATTAAATGACTGGGTCGCCGCGTTGCGCAGTAAGGCCTTGGTCTCCCGCAAAGCAATTGGCGCGCGCTGAGCCAATACCCCAGCCCAATCTTGCGCGGTCGCTAGAACTTTATCAGCATCAGCTAATTTAGTAACCAAACCTAGCTCTAAGCAGCTTGCAGCGTCGAGCTTGCCGCCCTCCGCCAACAATTGAAACGCACGCTGGTAACCTAAGCGACGCAACAAGTTCCAACTCGCTCCGCCATCAGGCACCAATGCCACATTACTAAAGGCCATCACCATTCCGGCGTTATTTGCCATGACCGACAAATCGCAATGCATGGCTAATGCGGCACCGATGCCCGCCATCACACCCGGTATGGCTGCGATCAAGGTTTGATCCATGGTTTCGATCAAGCGTAAAATCGGTCCGTATTCATCTAGTATTTGGCGTTCGACGCTTTGCCCAGGCAACAAGCCTTCGCCAAGATCCGCACCCGACGAAAACCCTCGCCCATTCGCGCCGAGCACCACTACCCGAATATTTGGCATAGCCGCCACTCGAGTAAGAGAAGCGAGTAAGTCGATACGCATCTGCCTATTAAAGGCGTTTAGAGAATCAGGCCTATTTAGGCAAATCGTGGCGACATGGCCATCAATAGTAAAATCAACCGTTGGCTTATCACTCATAGCTAACCTTATATTTTATTAGTCTGTACGGCATTTAGCCCCGCTAGAAGCGGGGCCGAGGGTCATTCTTCGCTAATTAGCGCGGCTGCATGCGAATAGCGCCGTCTAAACGAATACATTCGCCATTCATATATTCGTTCTCAGCGATCATCACTGACAAGTGCGCAATTTCTTCCGGCCGGCCGAGGCGACGAGGGTTTACCACGCTGTTTTCGAGGGATTTGTAAGCCTCTTCGGGCAGCGTTTCGAACAATGGCGTGTGGATCAAGCCCGGCACAATTGTGTTGACTCGAATACCGTAAGACGCGAGATCGCGTGCCATCGGCAGAGTCATTGCAACCACACCACCCTTGGACGCACTGTAAGCCAGCTGACCAACTTGACCTTCGTAAGCGGCCACCGACGCAGTATTAATAATCACGCCGCGGGCGTTGGCACCGTCATAAGCTTCGTTCTTAGCCATTTGCTCAGCAACCAAACGCGCAACATTAAAGGTGCCAATCAAATTGACATTAATTACGTGCTTATAGGCATCTAACGGGAATGGGCCATTTTTACCTAGGGTTTTTACAGCGTTACCAATTCCGGCATAGTTATTACAGATATGGATTGCGCCAAACTTCGCCATAACCTCGGCAATCGCAGTGCTAACCGACTCTTCGTCAGAGACATTCACATTGTGAAAACTGGCATTATCCGCACCCAGCTCCGCGACGATGGCATTGCCGCGTTCAGCGTTCATATCAAAAATGGCTACCTTGCCACCCTTGGCCACATAGGCGCGAACAGTAGCCTCACCCAAACCTGATGCACCACCGGTAACAACCGCAATTTTGCCTGTAATATCCATGCTATCTCTCCCGAGTTTGTTGAATGAACTTTCAGAATACCCAAAGAATCGCTACGGCATTAACCGCAATTAAGCCTAGGCTCTAAAATTGGCCATATTTTGTGCCATCGTGGACCCTGACGACATGTCACTTGAGAACAAAAAAACTGACATTTTCTTACACTTTTATAACAAAGCCCCCATTAGCAAATGCTAATGGGGGCTTTTTGGATCACGCTTTACGCCACAAGGACGTATGAATTGAACTTAAGCCGCGCTGGAAATAACAGGATCCTGCTCAGTCGTATCTTCGCCGCCAAAGGCTTCTAGTACCGCGGGAATGAATTTGGCAAATTCCCCAGTCATAATGGTGAAATCAACATCAAATTGCTCAGCGGCGCTATCGGCGTTGGTTTCGCCAATTTTTTCTTGCACGAGATCACCAAAACTTAAACGTTTGATGGTGAGTTGATCATCAATGATAAAGTCGATATCCCCCACCCAATGCAGCGCTAGTTTATTGACGAACATGCCGGCCTGAATATGATTATTAATTTCAGTCGAGCAAAGATTTTGATTTTTACAGCGAATCACTGCACTGTCGTCGGCCTTGTCGCGCAATTCACATTCGCCGCCTAATTCAAAGCCCTTAGGGGCGCTGCCGTTAGTCAGCCACTCTGTCATTGCGTGCTGGGCAACATTTTTGGCTTTAATCGGAATGACCGGTAAGCTACCCAGCGACTCACGTAAAAGAACCATTAACTCCTCGGCTTTATTATGTGAGCCAGCGTCGACAATCAATAAGCCTTCTGCCGGTGCGATATAGGCAAACACTCGATTAGAGCGAGTAAATGCCCGGGGCAGCAATGAAAATATAATCTCTTCTTTTAAGTCAGTGCGCTCTTTACGACCGGGTCTGCGGTCTTCTTCCAACTTTATCTCTTCGAGCTTATCGGCCAACACTTCATTCACGACCGCAGCCGGTAAGATTTTTTCCTGCTTTTTGGCGCAAACCATAATATAGCCGTTGGCGCTGTGCACATATTGGCTACCTTGACTTCCGAGTGGCGCAGTCCAGCCATAACTGGACGGATCCTGACTATTACAAGGTGTGAAAGCCATTTCGCCTAATTTTTGATCAACTTCGTCCGCTGTAAGGGTAAACGGCTTGGTAAAACGGTAGATAAGAAGATTTTTAAACCACATGTATCGCGTTGCCTGTGTAACGATAAAAGAAAATATTCTCGGCCATTGTAGTGCTTTATGGCCGAGGGGAAACCCAACAAAACGAATTAACTGGTATTTTTATAACGCCAGCGGTAAACCTACTGCGATGCCGCTGCCGTAAACTCGTTAGCCATCTTGTCGCACGCCGACTTCCCTAAGAAGTTTACGCACACCGCCGCTAAGCGAACATCTGGGCGACTTTGACATTGCCAATCGTCACTACTAAAACTCCGGCCACTTAGCTCACATCGCCGAGTCGCCTCGCTAATAAGCAACTTTTGGCTTTGCGCCAACCACTTATCGAGATCCGCCTTAAGTCGTAAATGCATGACCGCTGGCGTATTTTCTTGACCATCGACTCCATTTGGCCGCCACGTGACGACCCGCGCTTTACTCTGGCGTTGCCAGCTCTGCCACAGCTCACTCAGGCCAGCCACTTGACCATCTTGGGCAATAGCCTTGTTTTCCGTAACATCGGCCAATAGTTTCTCTTTAAGACCCGCGAGAGCTTCCCCAGAAAGAATCTTGCTGCTTAACAACGACGAGAAATGAGCGTTTAAGCGCGACAGCTGCCACTCATAGCGGCCATTAATTCGATCATATAATTCTGCGCTAGGAAGCGCTTCCGGCGCACCTTGAGGGTGGCTAAAGCGAATATATTTCGCACCGCTATCGTCAACACTAATACCGATACCTATTGGCGCACCAAACTGGTATTTAGCGTACGACCTAAGCTCACCATAATGCATTTGCTGAATCTCGCCATGGCGCAACCACTGACCATCATACAAGGCATCAACACTAATACTGATCTTGCTAACTTCACCGTGATGGTAGAGTGTAAAACGGTTAAACGTACCGCTATTATCCAAATCTCTTGCCGCGATTTCTAATACTGAGGCGGGAAAATCCTCGCTAAGGGCGTAAAACGCCGCTTTATCGCAATCGTAGGCATAGACACTCAATAGCTGCTGAGGCACCGTTAAATTGGGCATACTTTGGCAGCTACCCAAGATATCGACCTCAGTAAAACTCCCAGGCTCATAGTAAAAATAATGAACCGGCGCTGCTTTAATTTGGTAATTAAAGTATTGGCGCTCGACCACATAGGCCTTCCCCTCTCGGACTGCCGTCGTAATCTTTACGATCCCACGCGGGACTCCAGCCTCATACCTCAGCCCAACAAAAAACGGGCCCGATAAGCGACGATGGATCTTTACGAAAGCATTCGGCATGCCCGCTGGGCTAATATCACGGCGATATTGCGTGTAACGATTTTCTCCGGCCATTGCCATCAGGGCCGGCGCTTGAAATGGATGAATAGCGTCATATTGCCCCTGCCAACGACTATCCTTTGCGCTCGCCAAGGCACGCCCGTCGGCATCCACGATGACGAATCCACCACTAAAACCAAGACTGGCTGTAGCAGCATCTGCGATAAAATCGCCCTTCAATATCAGTTGTAGCAAAGCGCCGCGACTATCTTCATAGGTCTGACGAAGCTCTCCTCGCAGGGGAAACCCCGCTTCATCAAACGTACCTACAAATATCGAATTCGCGGCATCTTCAAAGCTTACTTCACCCCGCTGAAACACCCCCCGCCGATATTCGCCAGTAAACAGCGGCGACGGCTGACCTTCTTCACTAAAACGACGCTGCTCCGCATGCTGTGCGCAGGCGCTTAATCCAAACACAAGCAAACATCCCCAAAGGATGCTGCTGAGTTGCTTAATCATTGACTCCCCCATAACCCAAAAGCGCGCAGATACATGGTTTTAGCGCTAAGCCATCATAACTCACACAGTTTAATTTGATTTGACCCAGTTCCCAGCTTTACTTTACAGCCCAGACCGTGACATCTTCAGCACCGCAATATAACAAAGGAATTCGCTTAACAATGACCATCGCTTTAGTCAGTATTTTAGTTGCCGGAATTATTTGCCAGTGGCTGGCATGGCGGTTCCGCCTGCCCGCGATTGTGCTATTAGCTGCCTGTGGTTTGGTACTCGGCCCAATTAGCGGCTGGATTCAACCCGCCGTTGATTTTGGCACAGGCCTCACTGCCGTTACCTCATTATTTGTCGCAATCATTCTCTTCGAGGGCGGACTTAACCTTCAGTTCCACGAATTACGTGAAACAGCGCAAGTAACACGGCGCTTAACCTCTATTGGCGTCATATTAGCCTGGGCGCTCGGCATTGCCATGGCGCACTGGGTCGGTGGTTTAAGCTGGGCTGTGTCCGCCCTACTCGGCGCGATTCTGGTCGTCACCGGCCCTACCGTTATTATGCCTTTATTAAAGCATGCCAAGCTCAACCGCCGCACAGCGTCTTACTTAAAGTGGGAAGGTATCATCAATGACCCCATTGGCGTCTTATTAGCAGTGTTGGTCTATCAGTACCTGCTGTACTCAGGTGAAGGCCCCGCGCTGCAATCTATTCTTGCGAGCCTTGGCTTAGCCCTCGCGGTATCAGCCGTGCTCGGTGGCGGTGTTGCCTATGGCTTGGGCCACGCTTTTCGGCAAGGCTGGATTCCTGAGTACCTAAAAGCACCCTCGATCATCGCCGCCGTGCTCGCAGTTTACGCCTTATCCGATCTCGCTCAACACGAGTCCGGCCTACTCGCCACCACCTTAATGGGGGTGGTTATGGGTAATATGCGGCTGCGTAGCTTAGATGAGATGCGCCGTTTCAAAGAATATATCACCATTATTCTCGTCTCTTTCTTGTTCGTGGTGCTCACCGCCTCACTCACCATGGATTCGATTAGGTCTATTCACTGGCAGCTGATCGCCATGGTTGCGGGTTTTGTTTTTGTGGTACGCCCGCTCGCGGTATTTCTTGCGACCATTCGCACCGATTGCAGCTGGCAGGATCGCGTATTAATGGGCTGGATAGCACCCCGTGGTGTTGTAGCGGCCGCGTCTGCCGGTGCCTTCGCACCAGCGCTTATCGACGCCGGATTCAGCGACGCGGAATACCTAGTACCCGCCGTGTTTATGCTTATTTTTACCACCATCATCGCCCACGGCTTCTCCCTTGGCCCCCTTACAAAACTACTCAAGCTCGGGTCGGCAGGTAAAGGCCGAATTTTGATTGTTGGTGCCTCGCCATGGACAGTAGAACTTGCCAGTGCCCTGAAAAAGATTAATCAAGATGTGGTCATTGCGGATACCGAATGGGGACGCCTGCAATCTGCTCGCCAGCAGGGTATTGATACGTGGTTTGGTGAGGTACTCTCTGATTTGGCCGAAGAAGCCATGGCCCTAGATAATATTTATACTGTCCTTGCAGCAACCGGCAACAACCATTACAACTCCATGGTCTGTAACCACTTCGCACCACACCTAGGGCGTCATCGAGTGTTCCAGCCTTATGATAGCGGCATGGAGCGTCACAGCCGAGTCGTATCAGAGACCCGCCGTGGTATTACTGCTTTCTCGGCCAATATCTCCTATGCCGAGTTATGGACACGAATGATTCGTGGCTGGGCAATACGCAAGACCATCATCACCGATACTTATACCGAGAACGACTTTCTCGGCAAACTACCTGAAAATGCGGTGCGGCTGGCCATTATTCCAGAAAGTGGCAAGCTGGAATGGCTGAGTCAAAAAGCCCGCAAACTTCAAGCTGGCGACACGGTGATTAGTTTTGTGCCGCCTGAGTCGACAGATGAACCAGCCGAAAAGCCATCGCTACTGCCGGGCTAATGCCTAAATATAAAAGCACTCGGAGCCAACAATGACCCCACTTCGCACCCCCGACAGCCATTTCACTAATTTGGTGGACTACCCCTTTACGCCAAATTACATCAACGTTGACGATACTGAAGGCGGTAGCTTACGACTGCACTATGTGGATGAGGGACCAAAGCACGCCCCAATCATCTTATTACTCCACGGTGAGCCAACTTGGAGTTATTTATACCGTAAGATGATACCGCCACTGGCTACAGCGGGATTTCGCGTAATAGCCCCGGATTTAATTGGTTTTGGCCGCTCAGACAAACCGAGCGAGCGCAGCGACTACACCTACCAGCGCCATGTCGATTGGCTACGAGCGCTGTTGGTTCAGCTCGACCTTCAGGACATTACCTTGTTCTGCCAAGATTGGGGCGGCTTGCTTGGCCTGCGTCTCTTAGCGGAGGAACAAGACCGCTTCCGCCGCACCGTCGCCGCCAATACCATGCTACCAACTGGCGATCGTCACCCTGGAGATGCCTTTATTCAATGGCAGCAGCTATCCCAAAACATCCCCATTTTTGCGACGGGTAAAATCATTGCTGGCGCTTGTGTCAACGCGGTTTCAGCCGACACCATTGCGGCCTACGACGCGCCGTTTCCTGATGAAAGCTACAAAGCGGGCGCACGCCAATTCCCCATGTTGGTACCTGTTTCACCTGAGGATCCCGCAGCTATTCCCAATCAACAGGCCTGGGCAGTGTTAAGCAAAATGCAGAAACCCTTTTTAACGGCCTTTAGTGATAAAGACCCTATCACTAAAGGGGGCGATGCGGCTTTTCAGAAAATGATTCCCGGCTGCAACGGCCAAGCTCACACCACAATTCAAGGTGGTGGGCATTTCTTACAAGAAGATCAAAGCGAACAATTAGTCCAGGTCATTCTGAATTTTATTGGCGCAACGCTGCACAAATAAAAACGCCGAGGGAGAATTGACTTCCTCGGCGTCTCGCTTTTTGTATCTAGCGTCTTAAAGTGCCATAAAATCCGGCACATTAAATACCCAACTTTTTTCCTCCTTGCGCTGACTTATCCGCCACCCACCGTCAGTGCGCCGGTAGCTATCAACGTACCAAAGTCCCAACATAAATACCTTAGTCTCTTCACCCACGGGCATTGCCATCGGATTAAAGCACATCACTCGGCCGCTGGCGGTATCGCCGCTTACCGTGATCTGTATATTGGCGTTGAGGTGCTGAGTGGCACTGAAGGCGGGCATCGCCTCATTCAAAAACGCTATAGTGCTCGGTAAGTCGCCGACAGTTCCGCCAAAGGCACTGTAATCAATATGGGCGTCGGGAGTAAAAATCTCAGTCAATTCCGCTGGCGCTTTACGGTCGATAATATCCGCATAGCGATACAGCATATCTTGAATTTCAAAACGATCTGACATTTCTTGCAAAGATAGGGGCATCTCGCCGCTCCTTTTTTATTGTTTTAATGCGATTGCGCTTGCCCCGCCCTACTTAATCGAGTTTAAAAACCCGACGCGCATTTTCACGCAAGAACTTAGGCCACACCTCATCTTTAAAAGGCACACTAGGCATGTCTTTAAAGATACGATCCAACGATAATCCCATGGGAAAATAGCCAGCGTACATGATTTTGTCTGCGCCGCGACTATTAGCAAATTTTACAATTTCTTCTGGGTAGTGCTTCGGTGCAAAAGCGCTGGTCATGTAATACAAATTTGGGTATTTGAGCATGAGCTTCCATGCCAGTTTTTCCCAAGGCTCAGCGCCGTGGCGCATAACGACTTTTAGCTCCGGGAAGAACCAGCATACTTCATCCAACAGCTCGACCTTTTGCGGCGCCATTGGCAAACGCGGCCCAGGAACACCAACACAGGGGCAGAACGGGATATCCAACTCAACGCATTTGGCGTAAATCGGATACCATTTTTTATCATCATAAGGTACCTGTGGGCACAAGCCAGAAGCAAAACCAGTAATGGCCTTTACTCCGAACTCCTTGTGCAAACGCACCATTTTTCTGACTTCGTCCATACCATTGTTAGGATTAACTTCTAGCGAGCAAAAAAAGCGATCCGGGTGACGACGCAGCGCTTCCTTAGCGATTTCATTGTGATCGTCAATACCGAGCATCGCTCGCTCAATATTGTGTTTATCCATTTGCTCAATGGTATACGCAATATAATCTTCTTTCTTTCCGCTCTCCGGTATATCTTTAAACATATACTGAGCCGGCATCTTAAACATCGTACGACTTTCTTCATCCATCAGCAGCGGCTTCATAAACTCATACCACTGGGTATTGTCCTCGCCCGGTACACTGAGCATCAGGTCTATTACTTTAATGTCGTTGGGCATTGCCATGGTTCGGCTCCTGTTAATGGTTGCATGATGGCCGGGTACACCAATTCAGACTTCACATTCTTCACGATATACCCGCTGCCCTCAATAACATAAGACGTCATCGGCATAGCAAAAACGGTCAGCTGAGAAAGGCGTTTGGCGAGCTTATGATAGGGCTTGGCGAATGTCGGCTGCGATTTCCGCCAAAGCACTCTGCGTCGCGGGACGCCGGCCGTGAATTTGTTTTGGCGTGCTGTGTTGGCAGGGAATTAAATGCATGTGATAGTGAAAAACGGTCTGCCCAGCGGCGCGGCCATTGAGCTGATGAATCGCCAAACCTTCGGCTCTAGCAACTCGCTTTAGAATCGGTGCAAGGCGCTTAGCATGCAGCGCAACGGCAGTCATTTCGTCACTACTAAGAGAGAATATGTTGTCGTGATGATTGATGGGGATAATCAAACTATGGCCGGCGCTAACCGGCGAAATATCCAAAAAACTTAGAACTTTATCGTCTTTATGCAGGATATGAGCAGGCGCCTTACCTGCGATAATTTTACAAAAAACACAGTTCTGTGCCACTGACTCATCGCCAAACAAGCCTTGTTGCATGGTTGTCCTACCCTTTTCGCTCGGTGAATTGTCTAGGCACAGCCCCTGAACTAAACTTCCATTGGACCGCTATCAGGTTCATATACGCCGTGATAAGGGCAGTTTTGCGGATCAATACTGCGATATCGGTAAACACCGTCACTACCGAGCTCGCGCTGCATTCTCCCCTCGGCACACAAATAATGAAGGTGAGCGACCGCTTCTCCCAGCGCTAAACTAAGCTGATCCATACCCACTTCCCGGGCAAACATAATACTAAATAAATCCAGGGCAATTTTCGGTTCTACACAGGCCTTTTCGATGGCCTCCAAATGCCCTTCGTGATGAGCAATCAAATAATCTAATCGAGCGTGAACGCCGTAAAAAGGCGCATTGTGCGCGGGCATGACCAAGGTGTCACCGGCAAGGTCTCTGCGAAAACGACGCAATGCACTAAACCAATCCGCCAGTGGATTCGCCTCCGGCTCCGAGGGCATGACGCTAACATTAGAGGTGATGCGCGGAATAATCTGATCCCCCGACATCATCAATTTGTCTTCTGCGCAATAAAGCGAAACATGCTCAGGCGAATGACCAGCACCGGTCATTATCAGCCAGTCGCGACCGCCAATTCGTAACACCTGCCCTTCTTCCAATCGCCGGTACGCATTAGGTAAAGGCTCTACTACGGAACCAAAACCCTTAAAGCGCGACGCCATCTCTTGCTGATAGGCTTTGTCTACGCCAGCCCGTGAGTAATACTCCTCAGTCGTCCAGCTTACGCGCCCATTCTCCATGCTAGTGAAGGTACGCGCCGCAAAATACTCGCGAAAACTCATATACAAGGGCACGCGCAGCCGTTCACACAACCACCCTGCTTGACCTATATGGTCTGGATGCATATGTGTGCAAATTACGCCGACCACGGGCTTGCCCACCATTGGTCCAGCGAGCAGCAGCTCCCAACGCTCACGGGTATCGCCGAGATTTATCCCAGTATCAATAATCCACCAACCGGCATCATCTTCAAGCACGTAGAGATTGATATGGTCCAACGCCATCGGCAGCGCCATTTGCAGCCAGTAGACTCCCTTGGCAACTTCTTGCCACCGTCCCTTTTCAGGCACGTCTGGGAAAGGATATGAAATTCCGGCTTTCGAATCACTACTCATAATTTATCCAATTAATACGGCAAACAAGGCAATGAATTGATCGACATCACCTCGTACAACTTACCCTAATCGCAGGGGCAATTGCCGCAAGCGCTGCCCTGTTGCAGCAAACACGGCGTTAGCCAAGGCCGGCGCCAACGGCGGTACGCCTGGCTCACCAACGCCCGTTGGCGCGTTCGCGCTGTCTACACGATATATTTCAATTTCCGGCGACTCATTCATGCGCAGCATCTCGTAGTCGTGAAAATTGCTCTGCTGAACCGCACCATCATCGATGGTAATCTCGCCCTTCAACGCAGCCGTTAAGCCAAACACAATACCACTTTCCATTTGCATAGTGACAATATCAGGGTTAATTGCCATACCGCATTCCACTGCGCACACGACTTTGTGAACCTTTATCTTGCCATCCACAATCGAGATATTGATGATCTGCGCAACCACGGTTGAGAACGACTCGTGCACCGCGACGCCCTGGAATTGTCCGGCAGGCGGATTACCCCAATTCGCTCTAGCAGCAGCCATTTCTAAAACCTTACGCCGCCGAGAGTCTTTTGCTAAATGCGCTAAGCGAAACGCAACTGGATCTTGCGCAGTTCGGTGCGCAAGCTCGTCGATAAAACTCTCCATAAAAAAGGCGTTCTGCGAATGGCCTACTGAGCGCCAGTATCCAAGTGGGATTGTGGTTTTCTGCTCAACGAAATCAGTACGCATGTAGGGAAACCCATAATCAGAATGCGCTAGGCCTTCCGATGCAGCAGGGTCTTCGCCGCTGGCCAAGCCAGCGAGTTTTGAATGCAAACCATTGGGCAGCCACTGGGGCAACAAAGTATTGCTAATAAACTGCACAAAGCTACCCATTATACTGGGCGCAACGACCTTGGCCTGCAGACTGGTCACCGCAGATTGATCAATCATCGCACGCATTGCCACAGTCGAATTAGGCCGATAAAAATCGCCCCGCATATCGTCCTCACGACTCCAAACCACTCTGACTGGCTTGCCACTTATCTGGGCAACGCGCGCGGCCTCGACCAAATAATCTGGCATGATTCGACGACCAAAACCACCGCCAAGCATTTGGTTATGAATTCGAACTTGCTCGCGCTTAAACCCTGTGGCATCCGCAATTTCTGACATAGCGATATCCGGCGATTGATTGCCGGTCCAGATCTCAATACCGTCCTTACTAGCGACAGCCAAGGCATTCATGGGCTCCATCGTCGCGTGCGCAAGGTAAGGCACGTCATAAATAGCCTCAAACAACTCCCCTGTTGCAGCGCTGACATCGCCTTTCTCTTCGACTTTTTTACCGTCTTCACTCGTGAGCAAGCGATGGCGCTCTTCCCGCAGCGCCTGACTACTTACGCCAGCTAGCGGACCTTTGTCCCACACCACCTGCACTACACCAGCTGCTTGACGTGCCTGCCAATAACTATTAGCCAACACCGCCACGGCACCATCGACTTCGAATACCGCTTTAACGCCAGACTTTGTCAACGCCTTAGCTGCGTCAAAGCTTTTCATCTTGCCGCCAAAGTGCGGGCAACGCAGTAGTACTGCGGTTAACGCTTCTGGGTATTGAACATCAATACCGTATTCGGACTTACCAGTCACTTTAGCTAAGGCGTCTAGGCGCCGATTGTAGCGGCCGATGTATTGGAAATCCTGTGGCGACTTCAGTGTCACCTCCGCAGGCGTAGGCAAGGCGCGAGCAATAGGCAATAGTGTGGCAAAAGACACTTCACCGCCAGCGTAGACGAGTTTCCCATCTTTCAGATTTAACGCTGACTCAGGTAAGGATAAATGCTGAGCCGCAGCGGTTTTTAACATTGCGGCAACTGTGGCGGCGGCCTCGCGCACAATGCTATAACTCAGTTTAATTGAGGAGCTGCCGCCGGTGATCATCACGTAAAATTCCGGATCGCGAAAATCAGGGTGGAACTCAGCTTGCTGCACCGTAATTAAACTGGGGTCCATATTCAGTTCTTCAGCGGCCATGGTCGCCATACCGGTATATACGCCCTGCCCCATTTCACACTTATGCAATTGCAAAATCATTTCGCCACTGGGACTAACTTGCAAATAAGCATTGGGTTGTAAATCAGCAGCTGCAAAATGAGGGTACTTTGCCTTTTCACAGCCACTGAGGTTAAAGCCAATCGCCAAGCCCCCACCTAAAATAGCGCTACTCTTAATAAATCCGCGTCGAGATAGGCCCATTACACAGTCTCCTTAACGCTATTGCTCGGCTGGTAGTGCTGAACAACAAGCTCTGACGCACGGTGAATTGCTTTTCGAATACGGGGGTAAGTGCCACAGCGACAGATATTTCCTGACATAGCTGCATCTATCTCAGCATCGCTGGGCGCGCTGTTGTTGGCAAGCAGCGCCACCGCAGACATGATTTGCCCCGACTGACAGTAGCCGCATTGGGGGACATTCATCTCCAGCCAAGCCTGTTGCACTGGGTGCAAATTCTTCTCTGAAGCAGCCAAACCTTCGATCGTGGTAATAGCACGGCCGTTTACAAATTCAGCCGGGTAGCTGCAGCTCCGGATGGGGTTACCGTCTAAATGCACAGTACAGGCGCCACACAAGCCCATGCCACAGCCAAATTTGGTGCCCGTCATAGCAAGGTGGTCGCGCAAGACCCACAGCAGCGGCGTACCGTCATCGACACTTAAGGTCTGCTGCTGCCCATTTAAAGTAAACGCTAGATCTGCCATGTTGTCTCCGAGAACATATTGGAATGGGCCACACTATACCGATCTGGGAAATCAATGTCCTGTTACAAAATAGCCAGAATGCGATTCAGCCGCCGCCAATTGCAGTGCCGATACCCAGCGAACACCGAAACTTGCCAATATAAAGGCATGGCCTCATCAGGCGTAATTTGGAAATAAAAAAGCGGCGGCAATCATATGAATTGCCGCCGCTTTCGCACTGCCTGATCACTTTAAAATCGTAAAACCAAATCTGCCGACAAGGTATTGGCCGACATATTCACCGACTCATCATCGTCAAGCACGTAATGATCATAACCGATCTGTATGTCCGCGTTATGGGCCACGGCAAACCGCAATCCTATACCAATATAGGGGTCAGTGCCTTCCACCGAGAATTTACCGCTGCGACTACTATCCTCTAAAGTACCGGCAAACTCCCAAGAATAGACACCGAAGCGAGCATAAGCTCCCATCGGCTCGCGCACCGGGGTATGGACCCTCACACCGAGAAATACCCCATCCACCTCGGCGTCCATATCCACGCGCCCAGCGCTATAACCATTATTCAATACTTGTGAGCCATCAGACACACCGCTTGCTGTTAATTTACCCAAATCAACAAAGCCCATTTCTAGTGCCAATTCAGGACTAAAGCCGAAACCAACACCGAAGCGCAGCCCATTCGTTTCATTGTCTATTTTCACATCCGACAGCGAACCATCGCCAAAACTGTAGCGAAAGTCGGAAGCCTCAAAGTCATACTCCGTCGCACTGAGCCCACCGAACACATACATACTTGGTTGACTGCGATAGCGATTGCTACTGCCATGCTCAGCTAATACCAAACTAGGCAACGTGACAACGGTAGCGAGAGTCATTATAGGAAGTATCTTCATGGCGGTGCTCCAGATTAAGTATGGGCGCAGTATGCTCACTGCTAACTTAATCCCGGCTTAACAAGGCGCCGGTATAATTTGCAAGGAAAGACTCAAGTTTAAAGCTCGCCGCAGCAATCTATCCTAAGCCAAATTTGCACCAAACTAGCATCACACGCTTAAGCCTGGTGCAGCAAAAAAGACACCCTTTCCCATCAAGAACCTACTAGCCAATACCCAACGCAGATATTTGGCGAATCACATGACTAGCCCAACTTGGCTTGCTTGATGCATCCAACTCGCTAATACCGCTGTTTAGCGGCCGCAATTTAACTGTCACATCAGAGTCAACTTTTGCCCGTAATATGCTTTATGAACAAGCATCATACGCAACAGGTCAACACACCAGCATTAATGAGGACGCTTTCATGGACGTATCTAGCAATAAAGTCTCGCAAACCTTGCCACTTCTCAGGGGGAAACACGTTTTAATTACTGGTACTACCGGTTTTGTTGGCAAAGTCATGCTAGAGAAAATAATGCGTAGCATCCCCGATATCGGCGGTGTCTATTTAGTCATACGCGGTAATAAAAAGTACGCCAATGCGGGCAGTCGATTTGCAAAGGAAATAGCCACCTCCTCCGTTTTTGAATCTTTAAAATTAAATTCCGCAGACTACTTTAATGATTTTTGCGACAGGCGCATACACTGTATTAGCGGCGAAATCAGCGAACCGCAATTCGGCCTACCTCGGCAAGAATTTCGCGAACTTGCCGGTAAAATCGATGCGATTGTGAACTGTGCGGCAAGTGTCAATTTCCGCGAGGAGCTAGACCGCGCCTTCGCCATAAACACCCACAGCCTTCGAAATATTGTCGAATTGTCCGATATCGCTGGCAATATACCTGTGATTCAAGTTTCAACCTGCTATGTAAATGGCTTTAACAAAGGACATATTCATGAGACTACGGTAGCCCCGACGCGCGGCGAGCTCCCACAACACAAGGCAGGCTATTTTGAAGTCGGCAGTTTAATCGAGGAACTAGAATTAAAAATCGCCGATATCCGCAGTCAATATCAGGGTAGAGAACTCAAAAGCAAACTAATCGATCTCGGTATTCGCGAAGCCAATGCACTGGGCTGGAACGACACTTATACCTTTACAAAATGGCTAGGCGAACAACTACTGTTAAAATCCCTGCGCGGTTATTCGCTTACTCTGCTAAGGCCATCGATTATTGAAAGCACGCTAAACGAACCTGCGCCAGGTTGGATTGAGGGAGTAAAAGTGGCCGACGCCATTTTACTTGCCTACGCCAAAGAAAAAGTGACTTTTTTCCCAGGGAAACGCAGTGGCGTGATCGACGTAATTCCCGCAGACCTCGTGGCCAATAGTATCTTATTGTCATTGGCAGAGCAGTTTAAAACCCCCGGCAACCACCACGTTTACCAGTGCTGCAGTGGCGCGGCAAACCCCCTAACACTTGGCAATTTTATCGACCACCTTATGGCTGAAGCCAAAGAAAATCATGCGACCTACGACAAACTTTTCCTGCGCCAACCTCGCAAGCCATTTATTGCGGTAAACAAACGCCTGTTTAATGCCATCACCTACAGCATGAGCATAATATTGCTTATCGCCAGCCAAACCCTTGGCAAACTAGGCTGGAAACGCAGCCTAAAGGCGCGCCGTAATCTAGACGCTGCGATCACGTTGTCGACGATATTCTCGTTCTACACCGAGCCAGAGTACGTCTTTCATAATGACAAACTCATCGACCTTGCGAAGCGCATGGGACCTGTAGACCAAGCCCTTTTCCCCGTTGACGCCCGCGCAATTGACTGGGAACACTACTTACGTAAAGTCCATATGGCCGGCCTCAACCGTTACGCTTTGAAAGGCAAAAGCGATAAAGTTGCAAGTAGAACAATTCTGGCAACAAGCCAAAAGCAAGCGGCCTGAAAAAGGCGCAAACCAAAACAATGACTAAAATCATTTAGCCGATGACGAGTGCTGGACGATTGCGGGTCGGACGAGTATTTAGGACTTACAGACAAGAGTGAAACAGATTTTTGGTGCCCGGGGCCGGACTTGAACCGGCACGACATTGCTGTCGGGAGATTTTAAGTCTCCTGTGTCTACCGATTTCACCACCCGGGCTAAGGGGTTCCGGCTTCGATGCCGGTAATGATACAAAAGCTTAGGACAAACAGCTTTTGGGTAGCGCTAGTGCTTTAAAAGCGTTCGCAGTCTACTGATATGATTCAAAAAAATCAACGGCTTAGGCGCATTAATTACTCCCTAATTGGCAATTTCTGCCTTGCGCGCCTGCAAGCGGGCGCGATAGCGAAAAGACAGCAACAAAGCAGCGATTAAGCCAGTGATCGACCACAACGGGTATTTAAGCCCGTAAACCAAGGGGCTGAGGCCCACCCGAGTGACTAAGCGCAGTGCTGTTGAGTCTGCAATGGCATCGGCAATCGGCGGTGAATATTGATAATAGCTTGCTACCAAGCTGCGCCCCCAACTGTAGGGCAATAAGACCGTGTCGCGAAAATCCCGCAGCACTTTCACATCCGGCGCGAGGTAGCTGCCATAAGCGGCAGTTGCAATAAAGCATGCTCCCCCGCCACCGCCACTCCTTGGCGCAGGTGTAGGTGTAGGCGTAGGGTTTACTGGAGGCGCCTGACCAAGGGCCGTTGCGAGTGCAATTGCTGCGGCCTCTGCATTGATTAAGCCCTCGCCACTCACATCATCATAGCCATTGGCTGCACGACGCCCATTTACGTCAATCGCGGTGTCGGTCACTGCCGCAATTAATTGCGCTGGCGTAGCCGCTGCATAAGCCTCTTTGTAGAGCGCAAAAACCGCAGCGGCATTAGGCGCAGCTGCAGAGGTCCCAAAAAAATTCGGGAAGCGATCTGGCTCGCCATCTTCTGGGGCAACCGTGGCTGAGCTAGAGCCTAAAAAGGTATTATTATTGCCGTCGATCGCCGCAAATGTTGGAACATTGCGATTTTCAACTCGGTAATTGCCATTACTATCAAACTGTAAACGATTAATACCACCACGCGAGGTAAACGGTTCAGGGTCAACGCCAATGGTGTCGTACCCCTCAGGCCGAAACTCTGGCGACTCCCACCAGGGGACTGCGGCGACCGAAGCAACATTGGCCGCCATTGAGTGCCCCCAAACAGCAACGCCGTTATAGGGGTATTCGACGGCGCTGGGCCTGCCTCCAGTGAGCAGCATCCTAAACTCCAACGGCACGCTAAGCTGTTGGGGGATAGCGTCTTGGTTACCGGCAAAATGCTCTACCGCGATATAAAACACCTCGGCATTTGCACCGCTCTTTAAGGTGACATATTCAAAAGCATCGCCTTTTGGATTTCCGGTTGTGCCCTGCTCATTCGTGCTGGCATCAACAAAATCTGGGCTGCCTCGATTGAAGGCCTGCACATTCGGCGCGCGCGTGGCGTATAGATCAAGATCAATCTGTGCACCGTTGTCAGTATTTACTGAAGCATTGGGCTGATTCCAGTTCAAGACCACATAAACTGTTGAGTTAGCTGCAAGGCTCACCGTCAAAAATCGATCAGTGCCATTTGCACTCCAGTTGTGCAGGTCATTGCCAGTTGGGATGTCTTTAATACCGGGTTCATCTATAGCAGTATTGGCATCTTTATAGATATAGCGGTAGGCCTGATCACCGTCATTGCCCGCCGCGGTCAAATAGGGAATACCGGCCGCTACGCAGCGACTTGCCGCCATTGCCGGTAAATCGTCTTGGTAAACGCTTTCACTGATAAACAGGATATCGTCGACAACGATATCCGCCTGCCCCGGGCTGCATAATCGATCAATTGCCGCCGCCAGCTCAAACCGGCTAATACCCGCTGTGTGGAACAAAAAATTGACGCCCGGCGCAACGTCGAAAGCTAACTCAGCCATAGCAGCACCTTCATCAGTACCGCCATCGACATCATCGCGAAGTATGCCAATTGATGCAGGAAGGTCGCCACTGACTTGGGAGCGACTACCCTGCAAATTACCCGCTGTGTTCAGCGCTGGGGAGGTATTAGCATCCCGCATTGCACTGGTTTGAGCGAAACTGTCTGAGATAATACCAATGGTTTGCCCACTGCCGTTTACTTTGAGCTTATTACTTAAAATATTGGAGCGCATCGCTCGACCAGCGCGACTGGTCACTGAGCCAACGCGCAGTATCGATGGGGTACGCAAATTCAGTGAACGGATGTTACTGTGTTCCGCTAGCGCAAGCAGCGCGCTGGTGGACCGGGCTTTCACCGACGCGTACTTACCATTGTCACTTAAGAACAATAACTGAATGTCATGTTCAGCTAAAAACTCCGGCAAACCGTCGGCGCTATAGAGATTCAGCTCAACAATGACGTCTTGTGCTGGCGAGCTGTTGTCCCCGCGCAGGAAACGCAGGTCTTGCCCAGCAGTTTGAGGGGTTTGGGGATCAACGCCGACGACACGTCGCAAATGGCTGTCCATTTTAGCAACAGCGGGCTGCGTTTGAGTGAGGCGTTGTTTTAAATTTTCATCGGCAACACTCGCCCCAGCAAAGAGACTAATGCCACAAACCAATATAATTGCCCAGCTAGTTTTTACGCTCATCAAATGCCTTCAGAGATAATTCACGCTTGGCAGTGCCCGCGCTCGCTGACACTGCACTAATACCATCGATCGCCACTAACTGCTGTAATTCCAAACGAGTCTTCACCCAGAGCCTTAAGCGCTGACTGACCGGATCCATATAGTCTAAGGTATAGCCTGCATTTTTAATATTGGCGACCATCAAATCGACATTCTTAGACCAATAGCGAATATCGACCAACAAACCCCGCTCCGGATCAACATCTACGGCTAAGCCTTCGGCCGTTATACGCCAAAGCGACTCATCTAGATTTACTAATGTATCTAAAGGCGCCTGCAAAACAACATTTTGAATTATGGCGGCATCACGGCTTTGGCGCTGACGATCCGCCTCTTGGTTAGTACAGGCAAATAGCAGTCCGCCCAAAGCGACTACGACCAAGCACAGATCAACTGCTGCGATAAAATACCTTTTGAGCGTCAGAATCTGTCCTCCTATCTAGAACTGATGAGATTAATGCTTGTTTAACCGGCATAGTTTAACGCCGATGCGATGCTTTATAAGTAAGGGATTCTCACATGTTTTGTATTCAGAATGCTTGCTTGACACGGCGGCACTTCATATATGAAAATTCGAATATGAATTTCAGCACCGATGCCCACATGCCACCAACTCAATTTTTCAAATGTCTCGCAGAAGACACGCGACTCAAAATATTATTGCTTCTTAAAAGCCACCCTGAGCTTTGCGTCTGTGATATTACCCTTGCACTTGAGACAAGCCAGCCAAAAGTCTCACGACACCTAGCTGAGCTCAAAAAATATGGACTTGTCAGTGACGAGCGACGCGGGAAATGGATTTATTACCGCCTAAGTGCCGATCTCCCTTCTTGGCAAGCCATCATTATCAGCACAGCGTTAGACAGCAACGCCGAATTCATCGATGTAGAAACAGCGCTATTAAACAAGCACCTTACTGAGCGCTGTTGCTAGAAAGCGCCAAGTTGACCCAACACATTGAGACTACAAATGACCACGCCATTTAAAATTCTATATGTCTGTACCCACAACCGGTGCCGGAGTATTTTGTGCGAAGCGATTAGCAATACTATCGGCAACGGGGTTTTAGACGCCCGCAGTGCCGGCAGCCAGCCAAGTGGCATCGTCCACCCACTAAGTCTTCGCCATTTAGAAGAAATTGGCATTTCAACCAATGGTCTACGTAGCCAGTCCTGGGATGAACACCGCGATTTTGCCCCCGATTTAGTCATCACAGTTTGCGACAGCGCTGCTGGTGAAGCATGTCCACTGTGGCTTGGAAAAGCACAAAAGGTTCACTGGGGCTTAGCCGACCCATCTAAGCTCAACGGCAGCGATAGCGAAATAGAAGCGGCCTTTCGCGCCTGCATCGCCGAAATTCAGCAGCGTACAGAGGCATTAATCAGTTTAAATCTTGGTGCTATGCCAATCCATGAGCGTGCCGACGCATTGCGCAAGCTCGGCGCACTATAAGTGCCTCGCCCTATTAAACCCTTTTCCGGAGCAAAACATGGGATTGTTTGAACGTTATTTAAGTCTGTGGGTGGCCTTGAGCATTGTGGTCGGCGTTGCCTTAGGTACGGGTTTCCCCGCACTATTTAGCCTCGTCGCCAGTTTAGAAATAGCCCATGTCAATCTCGTGGTCGCGGCGCTAATTTGGATCATGATTTATCCCATGATGATCCACATCGATTTTGCTGCAATGAAGGATGTGGGCAAAAAGCCTAAGGGGATAGCACTCACGTTGGTCGTAAACTGGCTGATTAAGCCGTTTACCATGGCGATCATCGCTTGGCTATTTTTTGACATCGTGTTTGCACGCTGGGTCGACCCACAATCTGCTAGCGAATACATTGCTGGAATGATTTTACTCGGGGTTGCGCCCTGCACCGCCATGGTATTTGTGTGGAGCCAATTATGTAATGGCGACCCGAACTACACACTTGTTCAGGTCTCTGTGAACGACATCATTATGGTTTTTGCCTTCGCACCTATTTGCGCGCTGCTACTTGGCGTAAACGCGATCACTGTGCCGTGGGAAACCCTATTGCTATCGGTTTTTCTGTACGTGCTCATCCCCCTCGCCGCAGGCTACCTCACCCGTAAAATTATCGGTTCCCAGGGCGTGCTTAAACTGGGGAAAACACTAAAACCTTGGTCTATCTGTGGCTTGCTAACGACAATCGTGCTGCTCTTTGGCTTCCAGGCTGAGGTTATTCTGACCAAACCCCATATTATTGTCCTTATTGCCATTCCGTTATTGATCCAAACCTACGGTATTTTCGCCCTGAGTTTTTTCGTCGCGCAACGTCTGCGCCTACCGTTTAACATTGCGGCCCCGGCGTGCATGATCGCCACCTCCAACTTTTTTGAACTCGCCGTCGCGGTGGCTATTTCTCTGTTTGGCTTAAACTCAGGAGCGGCCCTCGCGACCGTTGTTGGCGTATTGGTCGAAGTGCCGGTGATGTTATCACTGGTGTATTTTGCGAATCGCAATCAGCATCGGTTTGCGTGAAGCTGGCTAGGGGAACCCCCCCTCAATGCCTGACGGGAGATGGCATACGCAAGCGTGCTAACGAAAATTTCATTAGATGCTTGCGTTAAAATGTAAGAACTAGATTTAGCACGGGCTTCGGCATTATCGGCCTTGTGCAACTGAAACGTGTTTTTGATCTTTGCGCCTAAGGTCTCCCATCTAGTATTGAACAATACAAAGGCAATGGCCCACTAAATCCGACGCCCGATGTCCGTCCATTCCAGCGCGAGCGCATTGCTAGAATTTAGCAGGTGCGTAGCCTGTCACTTCACTAATCCCCATTTCTTTACCAAGTGCAGTCAGTGGATGTACCACTACCAAGCCCCGCACAGTCTTTTTGAATTGCCCCATATCGGCCTGTTCTTTTTTAGTCAGTGCACGACTAAAACCCAAAGCTTTTAGGTCTTCGGCTTTGCCAGCATTTTGTGCACCGCGCATGCCTTTGATACTGGCAACTTTGCGATTAAGCGCACCGAGCTCCTTCTTAAACTGCAGTACCGATTTTTGATCGTCGCGCAGCTTCGCCGCTTCTAATTTGCGGCGATACAGGTCAATTTTGTTATTCAGTAGTTGGATATCTTGATTCAAATTCATGGCATAAACCTCAGTCTGGGCGTGCAACAGCAAACCCCGGCCCCGAGCCTAGTGCAGGCTGGCGTAATGGGCCGCAGTATAACAAGAAGTCTCGACCAGAATTGAATCAACTAAGCCAGTTCGCGAAAATTACCTTATAAAGCGCTGATGAGGACCATCAATTCAAGCAATATCGGCGGTGATGGCAATTGGGTCACCGCCGATATTTGAACACTAGACTAAATCCTTGACCTGCTGGCGCGTAGGCGTTTCCGCGGCAAGTAAGTCCTCAGGCTGCCCATTGTCAGCTTTTGATTTAGGAAAATATTTCAAGAAATAGGGTCTACGCAGCACGAGAAACGCTGCAGGCACAAAAAACAGAGACAAAATGGTCGTCAACACTGTGCCACCCGCTAGCACAATCGCAAATGGCGGCCAGAATCCGCCCCCAGCTATAATGAGAGGTAGTAAGCCCACGACCGTCGTTATGGTCGTCGAGCTGATATGTTTAGTACAAACCGCGACGGTTTCAACAATTTCAACGCGACTTCCTGACATCGCTAACGGGGAAGCTTTAAGCTCTGTCAAAATAACAATGGCCGCGTTAACCGCTAGCCCCATTAAGCCCATCAAGCCGATAATTGCCGTAAAACCGAATGGGAATTGCCCTAACCAAAGGCTTAACATCCCCATACCCGCCGACTGAATAGCCACAATAAAGACCAAAGCCGTAAACCGAAATGAATCAAAGGCCATCACCACCGTGACGACCAGTAGCACTAGGATAATACCGACACTCCCAAGTAACTTGCCTACGGTGTTATTACGCTCTTCAGCTTCGCCGCCAACCTCCAGTTTATAGCCGTCGGGAACCACAAAGCCTTCACTCGCCAAGTTTGCTTTAATCCGATTAAGCACCACCGCAGGCAATACACCGTTTCCGATATACACCTCAACGGTATTCATTCTCATACCGTCTCTCCGAGATATTTTAGCCTGCGCCGGGCGTAAACTAACGTCTGCCAAGGCCGACAGAGGGCGTGGCCCAGTAGGCAGCGCTAAGGGGAAGGACATCAACATATCAACGCTCAGTTGCTTAACTTCAGCACCGGATACCCTAATCGGAATTTGCTCAGTGCGGTCGAGCAAACTACTACTAACAATACCGTCGACACTTGCTGCAAGTAACCGTGACAAATCCTTTAACCCAACTTTACTGCGCTGCGCCTCACTTTCATCAATATCTAACCAAACCTTGGGCACAACTTCCGCTAACGAATCTCGCGTATGAATAACGTCTTCGGTTTCTAAGGCTATTCGCCGAAGCTGATCACCCAGTCTTTTTAACTGGGCCAAATCATTGCCGTACAAGCGCAGTTCTACAGGGGCGTTAGAGGGCGGCCCCTGCGCTAGGCGCTGAACCACAATTTGATAGTCAGGAAATGCCGCATCTAATTCCGCTTGCAATTCACCGACCAAGCGATTGGCCGCCTGAAAGTCGACCATGGTAATCATCGCCTGCGCATAATTAGATGAGCCGTCACGACTATCTTTTAAATTATAATAAAACGACGGTCCGTTTCGCCCTACAAACCAATTTAAGGCTTTTACCTCTGGATGGGCATTGATAAGCGCGCTGATTTCCTCGGTTGCCGCTAAGGTACTGTGGATACTGGTGCCCGCGGGGAGAAATAGCTCAAAATTGATCATATCCCGGTCTGATGGCGGGAAAAACTGCTCAGGCAAAGTATTGATCAAAAAGAAACCACACAGCGGCAGAATAGACGCTAATAACATCACTCGGCGCGGTCTCAGTAAAACCCACTCAAGCGTGGACCGAAAGTAACTATCCAATCTCGGGTGACTGGTACCACTGCGCTGTTTTTTGTCCAGCCAGCGACCGGCAATTGGTGCAATTATCAGCAGCGAAATGAGCCAGGAACCCGCTAGCGAAAAAATCACCGCATAAGCTAAAGGACCTATAAATTCACCTGCGGGGCCAGCCATCAACACGATGGGCATAAACGTTAAAATAGTCGTTAATGTTGATCCCAACAATGGAATCCAAAGATGACGTAAAGCCTTCGCGGATGCGGCAACTGGCGAATAACCATGACGACGATTTCGCATTACAGTATCGACAACCACAATAGCGTTATCAACCATAATCCCCAACGCAACAATTAGCCCAGTCACCGACATCTGGTGAATAGGCAAATCAAAGAAGCGCATACATGCGAAGGAAAACATCATCGTCAATGGCAGTGACACCGCAACAATGACCGCAGACCGCAAGCCTAAAGTGTAGAGTAAAATAATAAAAATAAAGATAAAGCCGAGTAGAATATTGTTAACCAATTCGCTGAGCCGGACATCGTTATAGCGCTCTTGCACAAACAATTCCTGCACCGCGATTTCTACTGGTAATGTTTTCTTAAACTCCGCGACTTCCTGCTGCAGTCTTTCAGTCCAGCGATCGCCACGGCGGTCTGAAAGCATCCGCGACCCAACGGCTACGCCGCGCTGGCCATCAATAATGGCATATTCAGACGGCGAATCTGGCTCACCACGATATATTTTTGCGATATCCTGCAGCTGCAGTGAACCACCTGTCGGCAGAGTTAGCAGCGGGGTACGGCGGATTCGCTCAAGCTCGTCAAAACCACCCTCCAACTCCAAGGAAAGACGTTGAGTGCTATTACTCAATTCACCGGCTGCCGTTTTAGCATCACTATTATTAAGCAAGGCCGCAATTTGTGGTACGTCTAGTCCTACCGCAGCGGCTTTAACGACATCAACTTTTACCTGAACTTCTTCTACTGGCGCGCCGTAAAGCTTCACCAAATCGGTTCCTGCCAGACTTCGCAGCCGACTCGCCAATTCCTCAGCGTAACGACCAAGGCGCAACTCATCAATTTGGCCTTCACCCTGCCAAACCAGCGCGCCGATCCAAGTAAAAGCGTGCCCCCGCTCAGTATCGACAACCGGCGCTAACGCGCCTGCTGGCAGCAGGTGTCGCGACTGATCAATTTTGTCGCGTATTTCCGCCCACAATACAACATTCTCGTCACCGTTTATCTCGTCCTTCAATTGCACAACCACAATCGAAACACCCGAGCTGGAATGTGATGTGACATGAACAACTTCAGGAACTCGACGAATGACGTCTTCTAAGGGTTCAGACACCAGGGTTTCTACCCGTTCAGCACTGGCGCCAGGAAAGGCAGTGATGACCAGTGCATGCCGATTGGTCATCTGCGGGTCTTCCATACGCGGCAAACTAGCGATCGCAGCGAGCCCCGCCACCACAATGAGCGCGAACGCCAGAGCGACTAGGCGCGGGTTATTCAGCAGTTTTTGGCTCATTCGATTTTACTCCTGAGCCAAACTAACATGGAGTTCAGGCGCTAGCCGATGAATGCCAGCACTAACAACGCGGTCCCCACTGCGCAGACCGCCACTTAAATAAACCTGATCTTCAAATTGGTAGATGACTTGCACGGAGCGTTTTTTCAACTGAAATACCCCGTCTTCCGTGGGGGCAAGTTGATAAACAGCCCAGGTCCCACGCACGTCTTCAAGTAGCGCTTGCAAGGGCAACCAAAAACCCTCAACCGGGCGAGTCTCGGGCAGCAATAAATATGCGGTATTACCGTCAACGGCTGGCGCCTCCACCGGCAAGCTCACCCGAACAGTTCGAGTTTGAGTACGCCAGTCGAGATTCTGCGAAACGGAAATGAGATTCGCCTGCCACTGACCAAAGTCACCAAAGACGGACAGCGGCTGCCCGACCACAAGGTTACGACCCAATTGGTCGGAGATACCAAATACGGCTTCGCTGCGGCTAGACTGCACTATTTGCATAAGTGGCTGTCCAGCGGCAACCAAAACGCCGGCCTCCAGCTGCATGCCGGCGATTTCTCCGGCAAAGGGCGCGGTTAACTTTGATTTTTGTAAACGTAGGGCGACACCTTTGAGCTTAGATTCAACTTGCGCCAATTGCGCAGCTGTCGCTTGACGATTTGAATTGAGGGTTTCGAGTTGCCCTTCAGATACGTAAGACTTGTCACGTAAGGCCTGAAAACGAATTAAATCTTTATCGATTTGCGCTAACCTAGCGCTGACTTCAACCCGTGCCGCGTTGAGTTCAGTTTGTTCAATTTGCAAGCCTCTGGTATCTAAACTAGCAAGCAGCTGCCCTGCTTCGACCCGCTCACCGTCTTTGACACTGACACTCAACACTTGCCCTGCGAGTTCAAAGCCAATTTCTGCGCGCTGACTACCAATCACACGGCCAGCAAATAAACGTTGAGCCTCGTAAGACTCCTGTTCTTCGATCGTCAGATGACTGACTGGATGTAAACGTGTTTCAGCTTGCGCTGCCCCATTAAGAAAATTCGCTAAACATATCAGTGCCGCTGCGGTATAAAAGCGCTTCATTGCCAAAATTCTCAAGTGGGACCAGAATGGCACGAATATAGATAAATCAAACTGGACTGTCTAGTCTATTTTGTTTAAATTAGCATTACAAAAAAGCAATAACGGATATAGAAACGTGCAAGAAAAACGCGGCCGCTCCAAAAGCGAAGAAAAGCGCCAACAAATCATCCACTCGGCGGGCATGCTGTTTGTCGAGCACGGCTTTGAAAAAGTCAGCATGGAAGGTATTGCCAAGACCGCCGGGGTTTCGAAGCAAACGGTCTATAGCCACTTTGGCAGCAAACAGCAGCTATTCACCGCCGCCATCGAGTCCAAATGCGATGAATACGAATTAGTGCCCCAAAAACAAAGCAGCGCCATGGATTGCGAGGCCTATCTTAATTACTTTTGTAGCCACCTCGCCTCGCTACTAGGCAGTCCGGAAGCTATCGGTATCTTTCGGGTCTGCGTACGTGAAGGCGGCAATACTGAGGTTGGCGAATTATTTTGGGCTGCCGGCCCCGGTAAAATAAGACAACGCCTGAACAACTATTTACATGAACAAAACCAGTTAGGCCATTTGCACATCGACAATATCGACTTTGCATCCAGCCAACTCATCGCCATGATCCACAGCGAAGCCCAATTCCGCAGCTTGCTTGGTATTGGCAATTCCAAATCCACGGCAGAACTACAAAGCTATGCCGAGCACTGTGTGCAGATGTTTTTAAAGGCTTATAAAGCCTAAATTTATACAGCGTTAATCCTTAAGCTCCTTGTGCAGCGCCGGCGCCGCACCCGGATCTGCTTGAGGGCGAGCGCCCTCTGTTTGCGCGGCCAAGGATGAGTTTGCATTTAATTTAATAATCGCTTTTTGCAGCATCATGCTGTTGGGGTAAACCACTGTGGTTCCGTCATCGCGCCGAATAAGCACATGGAACAAAGCGATTTCCAGAATTCGGCCGCTGATATCATCGTCTTTATCCACGACCCTGATGCGATCGCCAATACCATACGGGAAAGCAAAAAAGATTATCACGCCTGCGGTTAAATGACTGAGCATTGACCATTGGGCGATCAGGGCAATACCCAGAACAGCCAAAAACGACGAGATGAAAATAAATACTTGGTGATACCCCAGACCTAAAAAAAAGCACACTAGGACGAAACCCAAAAGCAAAGTACCAAAATTTAAACTTTTGCGGACATAGCCTACACGCAGCGCGGAACGCTGATTTTTCTCAGCAAAATTGATCAGCATGGTATTGAGTACACGGTTCAAATAAAACATGACCGCAACCGCAAGTAACACAATTAAAAACTTACTCATTTACTCACACTTCCCGTTTTAACATTAGCGCGGCCTAGCCACTTTTGGGGTCGGCGCCCGCGTTTTAAAGATTGAAGATTTTCCTGATAGGCAGCGCTGTTTTGCGGTAAATAACTGCACACAGTAAACAGGCGTGTTTGTTCATTTAACCAGGCGGCCCAGCAAGGCTGCTCTAGCGCAATCCGCCGAGCAAAATCGTCAGGCGTTTCCCCTGCGCCTCGTACCACACCTTTGCTTGATAGCGCTAGACAGCTGGCCAAGTAGTAACGGGCAGCCAAATCCTCGCCCGCGCGGCGGGGTAGCCGTAAACTAAAAAATGCCGCCAGCGCCAATGGAATACCGCCAGCCAACATAATCACCAACATCAAACGCTGGGGATTTATATCACCCAATACACGAAGGAGAAAATCATTTTGGGTACTAGAATCAAAATTCAGTACCCAACGCGCCCAGCCGTAATTAATATTATCAACAAAATAACGCAGGCGTTTGGTCCAATCGAATTTTCGCAACGACAAAGGCGATTCCCCCAAGTAGCCTTTTTGGCCCCGAAGTGACGCTTCCGCGCCTAAGCGAATTCGATTCGGTGCCACTGTTGCCGTTGGGTCAACCCGCAGCCAACCCTGCCCTTCAATATACACTTCCGCCCAAGCGTGCGCGTCGGACTGATTAACCAGCAGGTAGCCGTCGCGGTCATTAAATTCGCCACCTTGATACCCAGCCACTATCCGCGCAGGCACTCCCGCCGCGCGCATTAGATACACAAAACTACCGGCGAAGTGTTCGCAAAAGCCCTGGCGACTATCAAACAGAAACTCATCAACGTTGCTTTCACCCAATAGCGGCGGCGTCAATGTGTAGATAAACGGCGCCTCCTTAAAAAACGCGATAGCGGCAGCGACGCGATCTTTACTATCGGGCCACTGCGCCTGCCACTGCGCAGCCAATGCCTGTGCGCGCGGATTAGGCGTTCGACCCAAGCTCAGGTTTTTTCGGTTTGCAGCCCCAGTATCAGCCAACGTACCGCCTAAATGGCTGCTCACAGAATACTGCAAGCGGCCGTTCAAGGGCCGCTCAGGCATCCACAAATGTTGATTTGCATAATAAACGTCGTCTCGGCGCACGACCGCCAAAGGCAGGGTGTACAACCATTTGTGGTTGCCTGGCTCTAGAGTCACCGTGTAATCAAGCTGTTGCTCCCCCAGTAATGGGGCTGCTATTTTATTGGACCACAGGGACCAGCTACTCCGACTCCAGCGCCGACCATCAAATTCGTCAAGTACCAGCCCCCGCCAATATAAGTCTTGAGTAGCCGGCATCGGGCCCTTAAATTGAACCCTAAATGCCAGTGCACCTGACTGACTTAATTTTGCAATATCGCCAAATTCAAGGGAGTCCGACATTCCCGTTGTCGCCTCACCGCCCGGCAGGGGCATGGTCCATAAAGGCCCGATGCGGGGAAATATTACGAAGAGCAACAACATTAACGGCAGCGATTGGAGCGCCATCACGCCAACCACCCGCAACATGGGTAGTGCTTTAGCTTGACTACGCTGCAGTGATTGCTGTGCCATCAACAAAATCGCGATCTGGATGAGCGCTAGAATAAGCGCGCCAATCTGCTGAGAAAACAATAGACCGCATGCCACAATAAAGTAACTGAGCATTAAAATAAGCCAGTGATCCCTAGCGGTTTTTAACTCCAATAATTTAAGAATTACCGCTAACACCAAAATGGTGACCATGGCTTCAAGGGAGAACAGCGATGGAAATGAGAAATAAACACCCGCGAGGGTACTTAGCGATACCCCCGTCTTTACCCAGCGCGACGGAAACGACCAGGCCGCAGTGACAATACGCCAATACCAAACCGCTACCAGCGCCCAGACAACCAGCATCCACAGGGGCAACACCCCAATTTGTGGTGCCAATGCCGCCAGTTGCGCCAATAGCAACCAAATTACCGACTGCCGCTGCGCGACAAAATTAATTTTAGTTGTCGCCATTTAGAAAAGTGCCAATTCGCGTAAGACCTTACCAAGCTGTCCACTGCCAGTCGTTGCCGCTAGACTCACACTTGGCAGCTTTAAACCGTAGGCAAGGCCTTGCTTATCGCATTCTAGGGCCCAAGCACACAGGGTGCTCAAGCGCTCTTCCACACCGAGGCCCTCTAAGCTGTCCCAATCCAGAATTAGCTCATCGGCCTGCGACTGTTCATATTGTTTAATCAGTAACCCTTGCCCCTTGGCATACGCCTTCCAAAATATGCGACGAGGAGAGTGGCCAGTTTGATAGCGATTAAACCCGCTGAACTCATCGCTGTCGTTGCTACGATCTGGAATATGCCCCTCTCCGCTGTCGGCGCTATTTTGCAGCGGCCGCAAGGCGCGCGGACGCGGGTAAACTAGGCAATGCCAGTCTAGAGATGGCGCACTCCAGCATCGGAGTATGCCAAGGGGATATCGCGACGTCACTTCCATTCGCCCGGGCCGCAAAGCCCCGCGGCGCTGTGTGGGATATTTAATAATGACATTGGCGGAGCCAGTATCAGCATCGATATCACAGACTTCTAATTGCTGCCCCGGAAAGCCTGCACTTAATCGATGACGATCGCGACGCCCCGCCTCTAGGTGCAAATGAAAGCTGGCGAGCTCGCCAGCAAAAACAGGCTCAGCGGCACCGGCGCGCAATAACAAGCCAGACAAGTTCGCATAAGTGTGTAAGATCGCCACCAAGAACAAACTAAACAACCAAAAACACAGTGCGAAAATTAAATTGTTCTGATAATTAATGGCGAGTAATAGCAGCCCCAGCACCATGATCAGAAATCCGAGCCCGGCACTGGAGGGAATAATAAAAATACGGCGTTGATTGAGGGTGATCTCGCTACAGCGCGGACTGCGTTTGTCTAGCCAACTGTTAAACCGGCGACGAAACAACGCTCTGATCCGGCTCGTCATCGCTATATCACTACCGGTACCTGCGACATTAGGCGCTTGATTAAATCAGGGCCATCGTCTTGGCTATCTGCCGCCGCTTTTAATCTATGTCCCGCTACCGGCTCGAGAATCAACTGAATATCGTCGGGTAAAACATAATCCCGCCCTTGCAACATTGCCCACGCTTTAGCGCACTGAATAAGTGCTAGCGCTGCCCTTGTCGATAAACCAAACGCGTAATGGGAGTCTTGTCGAGTAAAGCCGATTAAACGCTGAACATAAGACAGCACACTGTCGCGAACTTCGACTTTATCTACCGCATTTTGCAGAGTAATAATTTTCTCGGCATTAAGCAGCGGCCGCAGCTGGGCAAGTAATCCCCGTGGATCGCCGCCGGCCAATAAACGCCGCTCAGATCGTTCGTCTGGATAGCCCAGTGAAATACGCATCAAAAAACGATCGAGCTGGGATTCCGGCAAGGGAAAAGTTCCTGACTGAAACCAAGGGTTTTGAGTGGCCATAACGAAATACGGTTGAGGCAAGGGCCGAGTTTCCCCCTCAATGCTGACCTGCTGCTCCGCCATTGCTTCAAGCAGCGCGCTTTGGGTCTTAGGGCTTGCGCGATTTATTTCATCGACAAGTAAAAACTGGGTGAAAATCGGCCCCGGATGAAAATGAAAGGCATTGCTATTGCGATCGAATACCGACACGCCAAGAATATCGGCGGGCAGTAGATCGCTGGTAAATTGCATCCGCTGGTAATCTAGCCCAGTGACCTTGGCAAAGGCTTGCGACAAGGTCGTTTTACCGACGCCGGGCACGTCCTCGATTAATAGGTGACCCCGCGCTAGCAGACAGCACAAGGCTTGCTGTACCTGACGATCTTTACCGAGAACAACGCGACCAATTTCCGCGCTAACCTGCGCTAGCAGTGCCAACTGATCAGACTGCATCGAGACCACGCTGTAAATCAGCACGTAAATCGTCGATATCTTCAAGCCCCACGGCAACACGTATCAAATTATCGCGAATGCCCGCCTCGGCGCGCTGTTCAGGTGTTAAGCGACCATGGGTAGTCGTTGCCGGATGGACAATCGTCGTCTTCGCATCACCGAGGTTCGCGGTAATTGACACCAACCGCGTCGCATCAATAAACCGCCACGCAGCGTCTTTATCGCCATGTACTTCAAAGGACATGACCCCGCCAAAGGCTTTTTGTTGTGCCGCGGCCAAAGCATGTTGGGGGTGATCGGCCAAACCGGAGTAATACACTTTGGCAATATTGGGCTGGGTCTGGAGCCATTGGGCCAAGCTCAATGCGCTGGCGGAGTGAGCCATCATCCGCAGTCGCAATGTTTCCAAGCCTTTAAGAAATACCCAAGCGTTAAAGGGACTCATACTCGGCCCAGCTGTCCGAATAAAGCCGAGAACTTCATCCATATGCTCACGACGACCTACCACAGCGCCGCCTACACAGCGCCCCTGGCCATCTAAATATTTCGTAGCCGAGTGCACAACGATATCGGCGCCCAAAGCTAACGGCAATTGCAGTGCCGGTGTACAAAAACAATTATCAACAACAAGTAAACAATTATGCTGATGGGCAATATCGGCCAGCGCGCGAATATCTGCCACTTCCGATAGCGGATTAGAGGGGGTTTCCAAAAACAAAAGTCGGGTGTTGTCACAAATTGCCGCTTGCCAAACACTGGGATCAACCAAGTCGACAAAGGTAGTGCTTATGCCGACCTTGCCTAAAAACTTAGTCAGCAATACCGTGGTGGTACCAAACACACTGCGAGAACAGACGATATGATCCCCTGCCTTCAATAGCGCCATGCAAGTACTGAGAATAGCAGCCATACCTGAGGCCGTAGCCACCCCCATTTCAGCGCCCTCTAGAGCGGCAATACGCTCCTCAAAAGTTCGCACGGTTGGGTTGGTATAACGAGAATAAACGTTACCGGGCTGGTCGCCAGAAAATCGCGCCGCCGCTTCTGCGGCGGAGCCAAAAACATAGCTAGAAGTTGTAAATATTGGCTCAGAGTGCTCGCCTTCAGCACTGCGCCGCTGACCACTGCGCACTGCGCGCGTATCAAGCGCTGCAGCCTCCAGTACCGCCACGCGCTGGGCTAAATATTCCTGTTCCGTCATATCGCCTACCTAGACCACTCTGTCTTTATGAAACGTCATTATGCAAGCCAATCAGCGCGCCGTCACCACCGCCTGAGTTACGTTCGTTTTGGCTGTTATCATTGCGGTCAGCCGCCAGCTTATCAAGATAGGCTTTATCAACATCACCAGTAACGTATTCACCATTAAAGACCGAACATTCAAAATCGTTGATTCTCCGGTTGCCTTCCGACGAGCAACTTACCAAGTCATCGAGATCTTGGTATATCAGCCAGTCGGCGCCAATTTCGGTGCGTATCTCTTCAACGGAGCGGCCGTGGGCAATAAGTTCGTCAACCGACGGCATGTCGATGCCATAAACATTGGGATAGCGAACTGGTGGCGCTGCTGAGGCAAAGTAAACTTTGCGAGCACCGGCATCCCGCGCCATCTCTATGATCTGCTGGCAGGTGGTGCCGCGCACAATAGAGTCATCGACTAACATCACGTTTTTGTCTTTAAACTCAAGGCCAATGGCGTTGAGCTTTTGCTTTACTGACTTTTTGCGAGCACTCTGACCTGGCATGATAAAGGTACGACCGATATAGCGGTTTTTTACTAAGCCTTCGCGAAATTTCACACCCAATTTTGCCGCCATAGATTGGGCTGCAATTCGGCTGGAATCAGGGATTGGCACAATAACGTCAATATCGTGACCAGGGTGGTCGCGCAGAATTTTATCCGCCAAACGCTCGCCCTGACGCAAACGTGATTTATAAACCGAAATGCCGTCCATAATTGAATCTGGACGGGCAAAATACACGTGTTCAAAAATACAGGGGCGGTAATCTACTTGGTCCGCGCACTTACGCACGTGAATTTCGCCAGTAGTTTGAATATAAACCGCTTCGCCTGGGGCAACATCTCCAATAAGTTTATAGCCAAGAGCATCTAAAGCCACACTTTCTGACGCCAGCATATACTCTTTGCCAGCAGCAGATTCCCGCACACCATAAACCAGTGGCCTAATACCATTCGGGTCGCGAAAGCCAATCACACCGTAATTGGCAATCATGGCGACAACGGCATAACCCCCTTTGCAGCGATTATGGACACCGCTAACAGCAGAAAAAACATCGTCTGCTTCAGGCACTAATTTACCAAGCTTTTGCAATTCATGAGCAAAAACGTTTAATAAAACCTCGGAATCGGAATCCGTATTGAGATGGCGCAAATCCGACTGAAATAGCTCCTGGGACAGCTCAGCAGCATTGGTCAAATTTCCGTTGTGAGCGAGACTGATACCATAGGGGGAGTTAACATAAAAAGGTTGTGCCAACGCCGGACTTGAGCTGCCCGCTGTTGGGTAACGAACATGGCCAATACCAATATTGCCAGTCAGGCGCTGCATGTGTCTGGTGTGGAATACATCCTTCACCAAGCCATTACCTTTGCGCTGATTTAATTTGCCATCGGCAAAGGTCACAATACCGGCGGCGTCCTGGCCGCGATGTTGCAATACCGTTAAAGCATCATATAAATCTTGATTTACGTTGGACTTGGCGACTATGCCTGCAATGCCACACATGCAGTACTACCTCAATTAAGGTGAAGATCAATGCGTTTATACTGAATTGTTCGACACTAAGGTCGAAAACCAGGTAACGACATCGTTGAAGCTCTGCTCTGACCAGTCCTTCATCAACAGAAACTCGGGTATCAGCTGCGACTCCTTCCACCACTGATCATTTTCTATTCCCGTCAACATAGACGGCAGTAAAACTAAGGCGGCCAACACCACAATCAAACCACGGGTGGTGCCAAATATCATACCTAGCAGACGGTCGGTGCCGCTCAGGCCAGTGCGCTTAACAATCATTGCAATAAAGTGCGTCGTTAAACTGCCAAGCACCAAAGTCCCGGCAAATAACAGCACATACGCCAATAATTCTCGCAGATAAATTTTGTCAACTAGGTTTTCTAGCAGACCAACAGCTTGGTTGTGGAATGCCACGCTTACAAAAAAAGCAACTGCCCACGAGGCCAGTGACAAAGCCTCTTTGACAAACCCACGAATCAAACTAATAAGTGCTGACATGGTGACGACGCCAATAATGGCCCAGTCTACCCAAACAAACGTGCTTAGCACTCTAAACAGCTCCCGTGGAATTTCGAGACGCGAATTCTAACAAGCCCGCGCTCCCAGCCCAAGTAAGATTTCACTCTGAGCGTTAAAATGACGACACTATGGTTCAAAGCGGTTAACGATCGACTTTACGCCGAATCGCTGATTAATTGCAGATTGCTGGGCAATAGCCTTCTCTTCGCTCACTACCGGCCCGACTAAAACGCGGTTTAAACGCTTACCATCGCGTTGAATTTGGTCTGTAAACGCTTTATAGCCAGCACTTTGCAGGGATTTTTTAAGCGCGGCAGCATTGCCTTCATTGCCAAACACCCCTACCTGCACCACCCAAGCTAACGGCAGCCCATGTTGATCTAGGCCGGGTTTGGTCGCGACACTAGGCCTTGGCGTACTAGTCTTTTCCGCCGGTACCGGTGCCGCCGCTGGCTTTGGCTTTACTTTAGGCGCCGGCGCCTCAGCGACTGGGAGCGGCTTAGGCTTGGTGTCTACTGGTACTTGCGACGCGTCATCGTCAACACGCGGAACCGGCTGAGGCGGGAGCAGCTCGGTGTTCGCCGGCAATATCCCCTCGGGCCGCTCCGGTTCAACCGCAAGCAGGGGCTCATTCTGTGGTGCCGCCGGAATTTGACTGTGACGATCAAGCTTAGAAGCGGCCGGGCCGGTAAACAGTAAAGACCACAATATTACGCCGCCGCAAAGCAATACCAAGGCGCCAATTAAGCGTTGTTTCATCATAATATGGTTCCTCTGGGCGCCACTGCCGAATTCAATGTAACTCCCCCATTTTCAGACAAGTACAACATCGCTGCTGCCACAGTGAAAAAAGAGCCAAAAACCACTAGGCGATCACCCCTTTGCGACTGACCCAAAGCTCGCCGCAAACTTTCTGCCACCGAGCCCCCGCATTCGACACCCGATACTCCCAGCGCCGCCAACTGCGCAGCGACATCTCCACTAGTCGCTGCGCGGGTATTTCCATGCAGATCAGCCAACACCCAACTATCAAAACTAGGCATTAAAATAGTAATCATTTCCGCAAGGGCCTTATCAGCCATCACTGCAAACACACAGCGCGTACGCCCACTAACCTCGTGATCACGCAAATGTTCGCGCAGTGTAACAACTGCGGCAGGGTTATGCGCGACATCTAAGACAATATCAACGCCATCGAGCACAATATGCTGACAACGGCCCGCTAAGGTAGCTCGACGTAGACCTTGGCACACTGAGCCTTCGGAAACAGGCATGTCAAGATGCTGCAAAGCCTGTAAAACTGATGCCGCGTTGTCTAGCTTGAGTACCGGCATAGGTAAGCCGCGGTACTCGACGGGCTCACCATCAGCACCTACACCCCGCCACCGCCATTGATTCGCAGAGGCACTGTAAGTAAAAGCCTGCTCCCTAACAAATAATCGAGCACCGATATCTCGACCATAATCCAACAAAGACTGCGGAGGACGTAAATCGCCCACCACAGCGACCTGCCCCTTCCTAAAAACGCCCGCCTTCTCACGCCCGATCACCTCTCGGTCACGGCCCAGCCACGCCTCGTGATCGATCGCGATTGAGCTGACAATGGCGATATCAGCATCGACAATATTCACCGCATCCAAACGGCCGCCAAGACCGACCTCAAGTACCACAACATCGAGTTCAGCTCGCTGAAAAAGCCACAGCGCGGCCAAGGTGCCGAATTCAAAATATGTGAGTGAAGTGAGCCCGCGCGCCGCATCTATTGCCGCAAACGCAGAGATTAACTCGTCATCACTGACTAGGCGACCATCAATGAGAATACGCTCGTTGTATTCAACGAGGTGAGGAGAAGTGTATGTACCAACCCGATACCCTTCGGCGCGCAGTATGGCGCTGCTCAGCGCCACACAGCTACCTTTGCCGTTAGTGCCCGCGACGGTAATCACTGGCATAGCTAGGGCGATATTAAGAGCCTTGGCAACGACAGATACGCGCTCAAGACCCAAATCAATCTCACGGGGGTGCTGGGATTCCAGCCACCGCAACCAATCATCAAGCCTTGTGAAGCGCATCGCTTTTCTAATGCTTAATGCGTGTAATGAGTCAGGTTAGATAAAACTCGACTTAAAGTGTCACGCATATCCGCGCGGCGCACGATCATATCAATAGCGCCATGGGCGAGCAAAAACTCGCTTCGCTGAAAACCTGGGGGCAACTTCTGCCGAATAGTCTGCTCGATAATATTGGGGCCAGCAAATCCAGCTCTTGCACCGGGCTCAGCAACATTAATATCACCCAACAATGCTAGGCTCGCTGACACCCCGCCATAGATGGGGTCGGTCATGACCGACACATAAGGCACGCTGTTTTGCTTCATGCGCTCTAGAACCGCACTGGTCTTGGCCATTTGCATCAGGGATATCAGCGCTTCCTGCATACGCGCACCACCGGATGCAGAAAAACAGATAAGTGGCCAACCTTCTTTCATTGCAACATTGGCTGCCTGGGTGAATTTCTCGCCCACTGCCGAGCCCATTGATCCACCGTGAAAATTAAATTCAAAAGCCACAACGACAACGGGCAAACCCTTTACCTTACCGGTAAAGGCGATGAGCGCATCTTTTTCCCCCGTGGCTTTTTGCGCTGCGGATAGGCGATCGCGATACTTCTTTTTATCTTTAAATTTAAGACGATCTACAGGCTCGATGTGGCTTAGAATTTCTTCACGGCCAGTCTCATCTAAAAAGAGTGAAATACGACGGCGGGCACCAATGCGCATATGGTGGTCGCACTTTGGACACACGTCCATATTGCTTTCCAATTCTGGGCGATATAACACCGCCTCGCATTTCACGCATTTTTTCCAAAGCCCTTCCGGAACAACCCCTTTCGCGCTGCGTTTTTCTGACTCTACCCGACGCACTCCCGAAGGAAGAATTTTGTCTACCCAACTCATAATCCATTCCTGTTAGTTATAATCAGCCACTGGCTGAATTTACAAAATTATTATGCATAGCAATATGTGTAACGCGCCGCAGGGCCGCCACCTTATCGCATTCACACGAAAAATGGCATCATAGCGCAAAGACACTTAGAGCAAAATCATTACCAGCAATCAGACGTCAATCGCGGCTCTCATTTCGCCTATCAAGCCCACAACGGATGGAATCCACTCTTCTGCACTCTGACTCCGGTCGGCTTTAACCAAGCGCTCAATCAACGCACTCCCGACAACAACACCAGCGCACAAGGGCGCCAAAGCCGCCGCTGAGGCGCCATCTTTTATGCCAAAGCCCACAGTAACGGGCAAATCTGTGTGTGCTTTAATATTGTTTAATAATTGGGTAACCGCGGCAATATCCAAATTACCCGCCCCAGTAACGCCTTTGAGAGCGACACAGTAAAGATAGCCGCTGGCGAGCGCCGCAATTTTTGCTATTCGCGCATCGTCTGTTGTCGGCGCCAACAAGAAGATATTGTCGATGCCCGCATTTTTAAGGATTCGACTTGGTTCTTCCGCTTCCTCCGGCGGCATATCTACGGTCAATAAACCATCGACCCCGGCTGCGGCTGCGCGCTCGGCAAACACGCTGTAACCCATGCGTTCAATGGGGTTGGCATAGCCCATTAACACAACCGCGGTTTTACTGTCTGTCTGGCGAAACTCCGCGACCATTGCCAAAGCCATGGTTAATGACACCTTATGCGCCAAAGCCCGCTCATGAGCTAACTGAATAACCGGGCCTTCGGCCATTGGGTCAGAAAACGGCACACCTAATTCGATTATATCGGCACCTTGGCGAACCAGCTCATGCATCAGACTGACCGTCACCGACGGCTCTGGGTCGCCAGCAACAATATACGGCACTAGAGCCTTACGCCCCTGACTCTTTAAACTTGCAAATAAAGCAGCTAAACGACTCAAAATACTTCCCCGTTATTCAATCCCAATACCGTCGAGTGTTGCAACGGTATGAATGTCTTTATCACCGCGGCCAGATAAATTCACCACAATGTGTTGTTCCGGACTCATGGTTTTAGCCAGTTTCTCAGCGTAAGCGACTGCGTGAGCAGACTCCAAGGCAGGCATAATGCCCTCAACCAAGGTTAGCTTGCGGAAAGCGGCCAAAGCTTCGTCGTCATTAATTGCAACATAATTGACTCGTCCCATATCTTTAAGCCATGAGTGCTCGGGACCAACGCCTGGGTAATCCAAGCCAGCAGAGACAGAGTGAGTTTCAATAATCTGGCCCGCCTCATCCTGCATCAGGTAAGTGCGATTGCCGTGCAATATTCCCGGAATACCTTCATTTAGCGGCGCCGCATGCTCACCTGTGGTAAGACCATGACCGCCAGCCTCAACGCCGTACATTGCAACATCGTCGTCATTTAAGAAGGGGTGAAATAAGCCAATCGCGTTAGAGCCGCCACCAACACAGGCAACCAAGGCGTCTGGCAGACGGCCATTCTGCGCCAAACACTGCTCCCGTGCTTCGCGGCCGATGACAGACTGAAAATCTCGAACCAGCATCGGGTATGGATGCGGACCCGCTGCAGTACCAATAATGTAAAAGGTGTCATCAACATTCGTTACCCAGTTACGCATGGCTTCATTCATGGCGTCCTTCAAGGTCCGCGAACCCGACTTAACCGAAATAACTTCCGCACCGAGCAATTTCATGCGGTAAACGTTTAAGGCTTGTCGCTGAATATCATCCTCGCCCATAAATACCTGGCAGCTCATACCCAGGCGCGCCGCTACAGTAGCGGTCGCAACCCCGTGCTGGCCCGCCCCGGTTTCGGCAATAACATGCTTCTTACCCATGTATTTTGCTAGCAAGGCCTGGCCAATGGTGTTATTTACTTTATGAGCGCCGGTATGATTAAGGTCTTCACGCTTTAGATAAATTCGTGCACCGCCAAGCTCTTCGGACCAGCGCTTAGCGTAATAAAGCGGTGACGGCCGGCCAACGTAGTGTGCTAGGTCGTGATCAAACTCAGCCTGGAAGGCAGGGTCTTTGCGCAGTCGCTGGTAGGCCTCAGCCAACTCGTCTAAAGCGAAAATTAAAGTCTCAGATACAAACCGACCACCATAGGGACCGAAGTGGCCCTTGGCATCTGGAAACTGGCTAAAATCAGGTGTTACTACCTTACTACTCACTCAATCCTCCCGTCGATCAGCAAGGCTGACCGCTTCAATAAATCGCGTCATTGCGTGGCTGCACTTAACGCCCGGTGCAGCCTCTACCCCGCCACTGACATCTACGGCATAAGGCTTGCAGCTCACTATTGCCGCATCGGCATTTTCTGGGCGCAGGCCTCCGGCAAGGACCAACCGCTGCTCACTACTTTTAGGGAAACGCCCCCAGTCGAAGGATTCACCCGTACCACCGGGTACACCCGGTTTATAGCTGTCTAGTAATATTGCCGAGGCGCTGCCGTAGGTGAGTATCACCTGCTCTACGTCGATGTCATCACGCATTCTGATGGCTTTCATATACGGCTTTGCGAAGGACTCACAATACTCCGGCGTTTCATCGCCATGAAACTGCAATAAATCCAAAGGGCACGCTGCCATTACTCGGCGTACGTCTGCAGCATTCGCGTTTACGAATAAGCCGACTTTGCTAACAAATACCGGTAATCCAGCCATTAGCCCTGCGGCCTGCTCAGGCCTGACATAGCGCGGGCTTGCCTCATAAAAAACAAAGCCCAAGGCGTCTGCGCCAGCACGTATTGCTGCAACAGCATCTTCAGCGCGGGTAATACCACAGATTTTTACGCGGGTACGGGACACTCGGATGTACGACCAGGCAATTAATTGGAGCGAATATTAACAAATAAGCTAGGGATGTGTCTGTAAAACCCCGCTTTAGGACACAAGAAAATCGGGGCCCAAATGGGTTGGTGGCAAATTAAAGCGCTCAGGGTAGATAACATCGACCAAATACAAGCCGTCAGGCTTCGCGGTTACCCCGCCTTTGCTGCGATCCCTGCCATCCAAAACTTGCTGCGTCCAGCCCACAGGCATTTCACCACTGCCAACAGCAATAAGCACGCCGGCGATATTTCTGACCATGTGATGCAAAAAAGCATTACCGGCAATATCAATAACCACGTAGCGACCACGTCGACTTACGTTGGCAAAATGGATATTGCGCATCGCTGTTTTTGACTGGCAAGACGCGGCCCGAAACCCGCTAAAATCTTGTTCACCAATTAAAACCTGAGCCTCTTTATGCATAAGCGACTCATCGAGCGCGGTATCGACTAAGGTCACACCGTGAACAAGATGAGCGGAGCGACGGGGCTGATTGAGAATAACATAGCGATAGCGCCTAGCAGTCGCAGAAAATCGGGCATGAAAATCATCTGGAACGACTTTCGCCCACAGCACGGCGATATCCTTCGGTAGCTTGGCGTTGACGCCAGCCACCCAGGACTTTAAGGACCGGCTTACTGGCGCATCGAAATGCACAACCTGATGAGTGGCATGCACCCCCGCATCAGTTCGCCCAGCGCACATGACGATCACAGGCGCTGCCGCAATTGCGGAGATCGCTTTTTCAAGCACCTCCTGAATCGTTGCTACCTGGGGCTTTAGCTGACTTTGCCAGCCGCGATAAGCACTACCTTGGTACTCAAAGGCCAGTGCTATCCGACTTCCGGGGGCTAATTGCTCATCGGCAAAGCGATCAAAACTCGTCATGCCAACTGCCATATCTGTTGATTAGCCAATAATATCCAATAGTGCCTTGGCATCACTTTGTTGCTGAATATCCCCTTCGACCAAGACCTCTTCAAGCATTTCGCGTGCGCCTTCACTGTCGCCCATATCTACATAGGCTCTGGCAAGATCTAGCTTAGTTGCCACGGATTCGGTGTCGAGTAAGTTATCAAACTCCTCTTCGCCTTCGGTCGCATCAAATTCGTCAAAACTCAAGTCTTCAACCGCTATGCCACTGTCGGTAGGCTTAACGGCCGATTCAGTACCACTTAATTCTGACTCACTTTCAATATTATCTGAGACCGCATCACCGTCACCAGCGTCCATAAAGAAGTCATCATCTAAATCCAACGAGCTCTCAGCATCACTGCTAGCGCCAGCGTTAAATGACGTTTCGCTCGGCGGTGACGTTGCAGCTGCAGGGTTTACCGGCGTATCGAAATCGGCCAAATTAAGATCTAAATCGTCATCTGCACTAAAGTCGATGGATTCAGAAAGATCTGCATCAGCATTAAGCGTCGTGGTATCGAGCTCGAGATCAGTTTCGTCGAAGCTAAAGTCCTTATCAGCAGAGAGCAACTCCTCATTCTCGTCGCTTGTGCTGGCGAACTCAGACAAACCCAAATCGATACCATCGTCAGTACTATCGGCTTCGCTAGCCTTAGGCGGCAAGGAATCAGGCTCAGAGCCATTCGCGGAACTTTCTGCGGTTTCCTCTGCTTCATCAAATGCAGAAAAATCAAACTCGAAATCATCATCTTCAGTAAGGTCACTGACACCCGCAACGCTATCACTATCGAGCGATGAGGACTCCGCCTTGGTAAGCTCACTCAACTCAGGCTCGTCATCACTGACATTATCCAATCCGCTGTCATTTTCAGCGCTCGCCGCGGCACTCGGCTCAAAATCAAAATCGAGATCGGCTAAATCGACATCGAGAGACGCCAATGCATCCGCCTCAGCACTGCGAATTGACTCGTCAACGACATCACTCTCAGCAAGCATGCCACTGTCTTCTGCTTTATCCTCATTCAACTCATCTGCAGCAGCCCCCGTCAACGCAGCTTCAGCGAAGTCGTCAACGTCAGTAGCTTCTGGGGCATTCGACTCCGCGACATCCTCTGCAATCACTGCTTTATCAATAACAGTGTCGCTACTGGCTAATTCCTCTTCGCCAAGCTCAAAGTCGAGGTCGTCGTCAAGCTCAAAGTCCAAGTCACTATCTACTAACTCCGGGCTGACCTCATCCGCTACGGCCAAATCAAGATCGAAATCGCCGTCGTCTTCAAGCCAATCACTTACCCCTTCAATTGCCGACATAGATTCTTTAACGCGGGCAATTGCATTGCTATCCCCCAAACTTTGCAGCCCGGCAAACGCCAACGCAAAATTATCACGATCCCGAGTATCCAAATAAATATCAACCAATTTAACTTGTAAATCGGCGTTGCTAGGGTCCTGGCTTATGGCCGTTTTCAATAAGCTCGCCGCTTGATCGTAGCGGCCGTAAGCGACATAAATATCAGCCTCAGCAACAATATCACCGGTCTGGGGTTGCACAGCCTCAGTTTCAATTGAACTAACACTTACCTCGCCCTCATCCTCCTCCACCATCACTTTGTCGGAGCCATCTACGGAGGCGTCAAGCTTATCAAAATCAAAATCGTCGGCATTAAAGGACTGTTCACGACCTTCGTCGGCCGAATCACTCAGCTCGGTAGCGTCGGTATTTCCAATATCGAAATCAAAAGTATCGCGCTCCGCCGAAAACACATCTTGCTCGGCGGCGTCATTGCCAGCCAAACTCGCCTCAAAAGCGGCAAGATCAGCCTCGCTATCACTCTCGTTACCACGACGACGCAGTATTAAAATCAGCAGGGCCAGTACCGCAACGCCCAAACCAATAAATTTCACAAAACCATTGCTCAACCAAGCCTGAGCAGTCGCCAGTAAACTTGCACCAGAAGACTTAACACTATCGATTACAGAAACTGTCTCATCCACCTCAGCAACTGCTGGCGCTTTAGCCTCTGCGACACTCTCTGTTTGCAGCGGATCGGTGATTACTACTTCGCTACCGCTATCCACATCCACAACTGGCGCCATTGCCTTTTGCTCGGCATCCGATGCCACAACAAGATCGCTATTATCTTCGCCTACAGCGCGTGTTTCAGAGATAGAAGGCGTTTCGCCTTTTGCCAGACCAGTTTGCAACGCGGCCAACTGGCTATTTTTAAGAGTGATCAGATTTTGAAGAGTGCGAATCTGCTTTTCCATTTCAATGACACGGGCTTGCATAGCGCCGTTTTCTAGCATTGATTTTTCGAGATTCTCCTGTTCTTCTCGCACCTTTTGGCGCAGTGCGTCAACGTCGTTACTCGCGGCTGTATCGCTGCCAGCACTGCCAACGGAGAACTTAACTGCCTGCTCTTCAATTGCTGGCGTTTCCCGGCCAGATTTATCGGTAGCATCAAGCTGCGGCGCGCTGGCTGAGGCAGGATCGGGTGACGAGCTTTTCGCAGAGGTCGACGCAGACTTTTTTTCAGGGCTTACTCGGCTAACTTTTCCACCACGCCACTCAACTGCTTGAGCACGAATTTCGTCAACAGCGTGATCGTGACTAATTTCACGTACTTCAGCCTCACTGGGTATACGCAGAATATAGCCAGATTTGATTCTATTCACGTTACCCGCGACAAAAGCCTTTGGGTTCTTTTTCAGCAGCGCCAGCATCGTTTGCTGTGTGGTCACATAAGAACTCGGGCGCAATTTATCAGCAATCTTCCACATGGTATCGTGGTGCTGGACGCGGTATTCCGTCGCGTCAGCGGCTTCAGGTAAACTTTGCTGCCGATCAATATCGCGCGCTTGCGGGGCAACGCGGCTGGCAACACCAATACTGCCACCCTGCTCGCGAACAGGCATCACTTCATTGACCACGACAGGCCTAACAACAGGTGCACTTTGCACGGCGCTGCGCGCCACATTCACTGTCGGTGCCGGAGACGCTGGGGCAAATACCGGCAAATCCAATAACACCGTGTATTCACGATTCATTTTGCCGTTGGGCCAGCGCACTTCTAATATAAAATCGAGGTAGGGCTCTTGGACTGTTTTCGCAGTCGTAACAATGATCCGACCATTTCCACCGGATTGCAGCTCAACCTGAAACTGGAGTGAGCTAAGAAACTGGCTGCGTTCAACACCAGCACGTTCAAAAGCAGAATCATCGGCTAGGGCAATTTTGATCTCGGCCACGTCCAGCTCGCCAACATCCCGCAACGGGATTTCCGCGCGAAAAGGCTGATTTAACGCCGAATCTAATGTTAAGTCCCCCAAGCCCAACGCGCTCGCAAATCCGCTATGCAGGGCACCCGTTACCAGTACCGCTGTTGCAAGCCTCTTCCTACCCATATTGTCACCGTCTGTGTCTTAGCACTCAGCTCTCAGCGGCTAAACTGAAATACTGCACTTAGATAATTAAATCCATCTTTCAAATAATACGCAGCGTGAAGCCCGACTGCATCTCCAAATCACATGCGTAGATATTAGCTAGATGTTGATTTTAATCAAGTTTTTAAGTAGCTCAATAATGTTAAACACCGCACCTTTACGGAGATTATCACCGACTACGGTACAACGAAAGGCTGTTTCTTCACGTCGATCATAATTAAGCTGATCAATATCTATACATTCACTGCCTTGCAGGCAAACGGGCGAGGCCTGCTCAGCATCATCATTTGGAAATAAGCGAAAGCGCGAATCGGCACTTAATCCCGCCTTCAATTCCGCCAAATCCGGCCGCGACACACAGCCAACTCGCAACATAATCGTGTGCCCATAGAACACTGGCACCATCATCACATTTGCCGAAATAGTGACGCCATCACCGAGGAGTCGGCTTAAATTATGCTCTAATTCAGCCGCTGCACGGTCTGCTGGCTGAGGCAAAACATTAAAGGCAATCTGCTGACCCAACACAGTTTTATCCGGCGTTTGCCCACCAAGTAAGCGTGCCGTTTCTGCCGCGAGCGCTTCGATGCCATCTCGACCGGCAACAGAAACAGCCTGAGCGAGACTCACATCAACACGACTAACTGTCGATGGCGGCAGCTGCTTTAATAAAGCTGCAATATGGCTAGCAGGCGCATCAGCAATAGCAAAGCATTTGCCGCCGACAACAGCCTCCCCCTCACAAAACACCTGCACGTCGTCGCGCTGCGCCAAGGTATCGGTAGCATCAAGCACCACAATACCGGCATCACAGGCATCATCGACCAAGCTTGGATCACTGCCCACTTCGGGTAAAAATATAGCGAGATCTACCGCACTAAAATCAGCGTCAGTGGGTGCCTTAACACCCACCGGCCGCCCCTTAAACATCGCGGTTTCGCCCTCGGCATCAACCGCGAACACGCTTGCACTTTCGATACCAAGGTCTGACTCAGACAAGGCTTCCAACAACGACTCGCCTTCAAGCCCTGTGGCCCCAAAAACCGCAACGCGTTTAAAGGCCATTACTTTATATCTCCCAGCAGGATTCGCAGCATCCGACGCAGCGGTTCGGCAGCGCCCCACAGCAACTGGTCGCCGACGGTGAATGCTGACAAATACTGCTCGCCCATATTCAATTTACGCAAACGGCCAACCGGCACATGGAGCTTGCCGGTAACAGCAGTAGGTGTCAGTTTGGCAAGGGTTTCTGCGCGATCATTAGGTACCACTTGCACCCAATCATTGGCACTGGCCAAGATACTTTCAACTTCGCTAATCGCCACATTTTTATTCAATTTAATGGTCAACGCTTGACTGTGGCAGCGCATAGCACCGATCCGCACGCAATTACCGTCAATCGCGATAGGCGATTGCTCACGACCAAGAATCTTATTGGTCTCGGCCTGCCCCTTCCACTCCTCACGGCTCTGACCGTTTTCAAGCTGAGTATCAATCCATGGCAATAAGCTGCCAGCCAAGGCATGGCCAAACTGCTCTTTAGGGAAGGCATCGCTGCGCATCATTTCGGCAACCTTGCGGTCGATATCAAGGATATTTGAACGCGGATCAGCCAATTCATCGGCAACACAATCACGCACACTGCCCATTTGCGCGATTAATTCCCGCATGTTTTGCGCACCGGCGCCACTGGCCGCCTGATAAGTCTGAGCACTCACCCACTCCACCAAGCCTTCACGGAATAAACCGCCCACGGCCATAAGCATCAAGCTCACTGTGCAGTTACCACCGATAAAGTTTTTAACGCCACGACTTAAACCGTCTTTAATCACGTCGAGATTGACCGGATCAAGAACGATAATGGCATCATCTTTCATCCGTAGCGACGAGGCCGCGTCGATCCAGTAGCCATCCCAGCCACCCTCACGCAGCGCCGGGAACACTGCCTTTGTGTAATCGCCGCCCTGACAAGAAATAATGATATCCATCTGCCGCAATTCGGCGACATCATTGGCATCTTTCAATGCCTCAATATCACGACCAATTGCTGGGCCCTGACCGCCGACATTGGAGGTAGTAAAAAAGACCGGCTCAATACCATCAAAATCATTTTCGTCCAACATACGGCCCATTAATACCGAGCCAACCATTCCGCGCCAACCTACAAATCCTACTTTTTTCATAACGACTCCTAAACCTGTTTTGCAACCAGCGACACCGCTAGCGCTAATATCCGCCGTAATTCATTCCTTAAGCTTTAAAGCGCAGCAATAACTGCATCGCCCATCTCAACGGTGTTCACCAAGGTGCTTCCCGGTGAGAAAATATCGCCAGTGCGCAGGCCCTTATCCAGCACTTTACTCACTGCGTCTTCGATCGTTTGCGCCGCTTCCGCCTCCCCCAAGGAGTAGCGCAACATCATGGCCACCGACAAAATAGTGGCCAATGGGTTAGCCTTATTTTGCCCCGCAATATCCGGCGCCGAGCCATGACAGGGTTCATACATACCCCGACCATTCACATCCAACGAAGCCGACGGCAGCATGCCGATCGAGCCGGTAAGCATAGCGGCGGCGTCTGACAAAATATCACCAAACATATTGCCGGTGACGATTACGTCGAATTGCTTAGGTTCGCGAATAAGCTGCATTGCGGCGTTATCGACATACATATGGCTCAGCTCAACATCTGGGTAGTCCTTGGCCATATCATCCATGATCTCCCGCCACAACATGGTGACTTCGAGGACATTGGCCTTATCTACCGAACAGAGCCGCCCGCCACGCTTTTGCGCTGCCTCAAAGGCGACCTTGCCGATGCGCCGAATCTCTGACTCGTTGTACACATAAGTGTTAAAACCTTCGCGCTCGCCGTTTTCCAACACTCGAATGCCGCGGGGCTGACCAAAGTAAATCCCACCGGTCAGCTCTCGCACAATCAGAATATCCAAACCGGCAACCAGCTCCGGCTTTAGCGACGACGCATCCGCTAATTGCGGATACAAAATCGCGGGGCGCAGATTGCCAAATAAATCCAAACGGCTGCGAATCGCCAATAAACCCGCCTTCTCCGGCCGATCCGCTGGCGGCAGTTTATCCCACTTTGGCCCACCTACCGCGCCAAGTAAAATGGCGTCAGCGCGAGCGCATAGTTCAAATGTCGCCTCGGGCAAAGCATTACCATGAGCATCAATAGCCGCACCACCAACCAATGCATGCTCTAGCTTTAAATCTAGCGAATAGCGGGTGTTAATGTGTTCTAAAACTTTTACAGCTTCCGCCATGATCTCGTGACCGATGCCATCACCGGGCAATATTGCAATTGTTCTTTGTGTAGACACGTTAGTTTCCTTTATTAATACGTTTACCGAGCTGATAGCTTAAGCAATATGTTCGCGGAACAACCACGGCGCAGTGCTTTGTAACTTGCTTTCGTAAGCGCGAATATCGTCGGCGTCTTGCAGGGTTAAGCCGATATCATCCAAGCCATTAATCATGCAGTGCTTACGAAACTCATCGACCGCAAAGGGGATGGACTCCCCCGAGGGCGTAATAACCGTTTGCGCGGGCAAATCAATTTTGAGCTTATAGCCTTCGTCTGCATACATCTGGGCAAACAAATCAGCGACTTTTTGTGCTGGCAAAACAATTGGTAAAACGCCATTTTTAAAACAATTATTAAAAAAGATATCAGCAAAGCTAGGCGCAATTACGCAGCTAAACCCGTAATCTTCAAGTGCCCACGGCGCATGTTCTCGACTCGAGCCACAGCCAAAATTCTCCCGCGCCAACAAAATTTCAGCGCCTTGATATCGCGGAAAATTCAATGGAAAGTCTGGATTCAAGGGCCGCTGACTGCAGTCTTGGCCCGGCTGCCCTTCGTCAAGATAGCGCAGCTCATCAAACAAATTAGGACCAAAACCGCTGCGCTTAATCGACTTTAAGAACTGCTTGGGAATTATCATATCAGTATCAACATTAGCGCGATCCATTGGCGCCACAATACCGTCTAACACTGTAAATGCCTTCATAGCCAACTCCTCAAATCCAGTCCCGAACATCAACAAAATGACCTGCTACCGCTGCGGCGGCAGCCATCGCGGGGCTTACCAGATGGGTGCGACCACCGAAGCCCTGGCGCCCCTCAAAATTGCGGTTTGAGGTCGATGCGCAGTGCTCTCCAGCACCCAGTTTGTCGGCGTTCATTGCCAGACACATCGAGCAACCAGGCTCGCGCCACAGCAAGCCTGCTTCGATAAATATCTTATCCAAGCCCTCAGCCTCGGCCTGCTTTTTAACCAAGCCAGAACCGGGCACCACCAAGGCCTCTTTCACATTCGCGGCCACTTTTTTACCACGAACGACGGCGGCAGCTTCGCGTAAATCTTCAATACGCGAATTGGTGCAAGAGCCGATAAACACGCGATCCAATTTAATATCAGTAATCGCCTGCCCCGCACTTAAACCCATATACTCCAGCGCCCGCTCACAACCGCTGCGTTTGGCGGAGTCCGTGTAATCATTGGGGCTAGGCACGAAGCCATTAATGGGCAGAACCATTTCGGGGCTGGTACCCCAGGTTACTTGCGGCAAAATGTCAGCGCCGTTGAGCACCACCGTCTCATCAAACACCGCATCGCTGTCACTGTGCAGAGTCCGCCAATAGGCAACCGCCTGATCCCACTCGGCGTCATTGGGTGCAAACGGACGACCCTTGACGTAGTCGAGGGTAATATCATCTACCGCAACCATTCCTACTCGAGCGCCGCCTTCTATCGCCATATTACAGATGGTCATACGACCCTCCATAGACAGCTTGCGAATTACCTCTCCGCCAAATTCAATCGCATAGCCAGTACCACCGGCCGTCCCGATTTTGCCGATAATGGCCAACACCACATCTTTTGCGGTCACGCCGGGACCGAGTTCACCATCAACCCGCACCAGCATGTTTTTGCTTTTTTTCTGAATCAGACATTGGGTCGCCAGCACGTGCTCTACCTCAGAGGTACCAATACCGTGGGCTAAAGCACCTAAAGCGCCGTGAGTTGCAGTGTGGGAGTCGCCACACACCACTGTCATGCCTGGCAGGGTTGCGCCCTGCTCGGGGCCAACCACGTGAACAATACCTTGGCGCACATCATTAATAGAGAATTCGGTAATCCCAAACTCACTGCAGTTTTCGTCCAAGGTACGCACTTGAATACGCGACACTTCGTCGGCAATGGCTTCGACACCGCCGCTGCGCTCTACCGCTTCGGTGGGTACATTGTGATCAGGGGTAGCCAAATTCGCCGTTACCCGCCATGGGCTGCGGCCGGCCAAACGCAGGCCTTCAAATGCCTGGGGCGAGGTGACTTCGTGTACCAAGTGACGGTCGATATACAGCAGCGCCGTGCCATCGTCGCGCTCTTTTACCAAGTGAGCCGCCCACAATTTGTCATATAGTGTTTGTCCAGCCATATCCTGTTCCGCCGTACTATCTAAAAGAGTAATTTTCAGAGCTGCAATAGTACGCAGGCCCATCAAATAACACAAATTCATATTTTTCATTATTTGCATTCCTATGTGGAATACAAATACAATTCAGCATGGATACCGAATCACTCAAAGCCTTTCTCGCCGTCGCCGAGCTCCAGTCATTCTCGTTCGCTGCGGAACAGCTGCACATAACCCAGCCTGCGGTAAGCAAACGAATCGCCGCGCTGGAACGGCAATTAAGTTGTAAATTATTCGACCGCATAGGGCGCAACATTCATTTAACCGAAGCTGGGCGCGCCCTTATGCCCCAAAGTCGGCGGATTTTACAAGATATTAAAGAAGCTGAGCGCAGTATTCACGACCTGCGCGGGGCAGTCAGCGGTCGCCTCTCCATGGGCATCAGTCATCACATTGGCCTCCACCGCCTGCCGCCGGTATTACGGGAGTTCAGCCAGCGCTACCCAGAGGTAAAACTCGACATCGACTTTATGGACTCGGAGCTTGCCCACCAACGCATTTTGCACGGCGAAATGGATTTGGCGGTAATCACCCTATCCCCCAGCGACGAGCAACAATTGCTCTCAATCCCAATCTGGGAGGACCCGCTCTCAGTCACGGTCGCGGTAGACCACCCACTCGCCCAGTTCAAAACAGTCAGCGCAGAAATGCTCAGCCAGCACATTGCGCTGCCGCCGGGCTTAAACACCTACACCGGGCAAATTATTAAGGATCTATTCGACCAACAAGGTCTGAGTATGAATATCGGCATGTCGACCAATTATTTGGAAACCATCAAGGTGATGGTGAGTATTGGCTTGGGCTGGAGCATATTGCCACTCACTCTGCTCGACGACTCGGTACTCGCTCTGCAATGGCAAGGCCAGGCATTGTCGCGCACCCTTGGCTGTGTTCATCATCGCAGCCGCAGCCTGTCTAATGCCGCCGAGGCTTTTATTGCGCTACTACTTGCCGCCCGCACTACCCCGCTAAAATAAATTTATCACCGAGGCCGCAACCGCGGCTTTAAACTCAATAGCAATTCACTCATGGTTTCTGGCGTATCGGCGTCTTGATAAATACCGTGATCTTCTACCAACAGCTCTCGAACACAATCCACACGACTGCGCAGAATTGATTTGGCACCGACATCCCCCGTCAAAGCGCTCAACAGCGGCCAAAAATCTCGACCAAACGCCACGGGGTGCCCACGCTGCCCATGACACACTGGAACCACTATTTGATTAGCCTGCGCCGCCTGCGCAACGGCTTGCAAAGACGCAATTCGTAGCAGCGGCAAATCAACTGGCAAAATCAATACCGCCTCGGCGGTGCCTGCCGAGGCGAGCGCCGCCACCCCATCGGCAATGCTGTGCCCCATACCCAAATTCGCATTAGCGGATAAAATACAGGGCGCATCAATTTTGTCCGACACATCGTCGTCGGCATCAAGCACTACGCTAGCCTCCAAGCCAGCTTTACGTGTCCGCCTCACCATAGCATTCACCAGCAAACCACCGTGAGGTAGCTTAGTAAAACGCTTATCGGCCGCGCCATAACGCCGACTTTTACCTGCGGCCAAAATTAATATTGGTAAGCTCATTAGCTTGTGATGCCCACAGCTTCAACTTGCTTATGAGCTGCCCGCAGCTGTGTCAGTTCCGCCATAATCGCCACGGCGATTTCCATTGCCGATTTACTGCCAATTGGTAAGCCTACCGGCGCATGCAATTGCTGCAACTGGGCGTCAGTTATATCAAGCTCTTTTAAGCGCACGCGCCGCTTGTCTGAAGTACGCTGCGAGCCCAGCGCACCAACATAGAAAAGCGATTGTGTGAGTGCCTGCATCAGAGCCATGTCGTCAATACGCGGGTCATGGGTCAGAGTAACGACCGCAGTATAGCTGTCGCCATACGCGCTTACCGCATCATCTGGCATATCTGCCAATAATTCAGCGCCACTCACCGACCACTGGCTACGGCGATCTTCGCGGGGGTCACAAACCAAAACGCGGTAGTCCATCGCCAGTGCAATTTCAGCAATACAGCGCGCCAATTCATTCGCGCCGATCAGCAATAGCTGAAAGCGCGGACCAAAATCCTGCCGCAAACATTTGCCATCTATGCCCAATGTTTGACAGCTATCAATGCATTCAAGCAGCCACTTACCAGTATGCAAATCAACCGTTCGGCGAATCGGTTGACGCGCGGCGAGCGCATTGGATAACTCCTGCAATTGATCGCAGCGCACTGGTGTCGGCGCTAAAGGCTCAAGTAAAATATGCATACGGCCGCCACAGGGCAAACCAAAGCGCTCATTTTCTTCAGGGCTTACCCCGTATTCCAATATTACCGGGGTCGTCACAGCCAGCTCACCACGCTGTAATTTGGCGAGCAACTCATCCTCTATACAGCCACCTGAAAGTGAGCCATGCACATTACCGTGCTCATCTAAAGCCATCATAGAGCCTAATGGCCGCGGTGACGCACCAAAGGTTTTAACGACCGTGCACAGCCAGCCCGATTCTCCACGCTGTAAAAATGCCAATGCCGCCGCCAATACTAATTGATCTACTGTTTTCACTCGCTCGACCTTACTTTATTCCAGCCAAAAAAAACGCCGCTTACGCGGCGTTATAATCTATCGTCTCTGGGACTAAATTAATACCAGCGGTAAGTTGCCTGCAATGCAACAGTACGAGGGGCATCGATAAAGCCATAGTGACCTGGCGCGCCGAATATGCTGTTCGCCAGTGGCGTGTCATTTGAGTAAGAGATTGTGGTTTCATCGGTCGCATTCTTAACCAATAAAGCCGCTTCCCAACCCGCCGTTACGTCAGACAAGGAAAAGCGCAAGTTAGTCTTAACATAAGCATCTTGCTCTTGGCTCGGATCAAGGTTCTGAGACGAGTTAAATGCACCAGTGAATACAAAGTCAGCGCCGCCGCGGAATTCCAAATCTTTGCTCACCATAGTGGTGTAAACAAAGGTCATGTTACCCGAGTAGTCTGCCACATACTGGTTAGTCTTACCCTTGTAATCACAGTAGGGATTGCCATCAACAATATAATCAGGCGTTTGGCCTTGGTAACACTGACCATTAGCAAAATCGGTAAACTCGAAGTCCAAGATTGCCAAAGCACCGGTCATCATCAAGTTTTCGGTTAGCGCCATACGGCCATCAAGTTCGATACCCATGGTTTTTGCCGCACCGGCATTACCGACGTTGAAGCCCAAGGTACCATCAAAGATACTGACCTGAAGATCATCGTACTGGGTGTAGAACGCCGCCACATTCAGCTCAGCTGCGCCATCCAGCAAAGTTGTCTTGGCGCCCGCTTCCAAACTAGTGGCCTGTTCTTCATCATACTCGAAGCTACCTACTAAAATGATTGGCGCAGAGTCAGGATTTTGTAAGGGACGAATCACATTGGCCTCAGGCGATGCATTGGAACGCGCATCGTAACCCCCTGACTTATAACCAAGGCTTGCCGTTGCATACAGCATCACATCGTCGCTCCAGTCATGCTGGATATTTAACGATGGCGCGAGGTTGCCGCCAGTGCGCTTGCCTTTTAGGTCGTGACGTTCTGCCGAGAAGTTTTTCGCCACAACGGTATCAATTTCACCCTCAGGACGAATTTCACCGGTAGTGATGTCGCTGAAGTTAAGGCTACGCGCCCCCTCTTTCTCTTCATAAGAATAACGCAGACCGAGGGTTGCACGAGTCAAATCAGACATATTCCACGTCGCCTGCACAAAACCAGACAACAGCATAGTGTCAGACTTAAAATTACGTGGAGTTCCTAGGTTAAGAATTTCATCACCCGCATCACCGACACCACCCGCAACAACCGGCACACCGTTGATTGTTGGACCACCTTGCGTATCAAACGGCGGACGCTCACCGCGAGCACCACCCTCTTGAATATCAGCTGCATTTAAAAGCTGAGGGAGAATATCGCTCTCTACACGGATACTGTCAAAGAAGTCCAAAGAGCTTTGCTGATAGAAGGCACCAGCAATAAAGTCAAAGGTTTCGCCCACGGGTGACACCCAGCGAATTTCCTGACTAAACTGACTGTACTCTTCTTCTGCGGCAACACTGAACACCGAGGCGCCGGTGAAATCACAGTCACATAGCTCAGAAGTTTCGTAACCTAAAATACCGGTAATAAAGGTAAATGTGTGTTCACCCCAAGCGTAATCAACATTCAAGGTGACATTATGAGTGTCGTTGTAGCTGTAATCACCGTTCGATGAGCGCTTAAAATCTTGGTAGTTGTTGAGCACCGATGAATCTGCATCAACCGTTACAAGATTTACAGGGCCAACATCTATTGTTGTAAAATCCAAGATCTCACCATAAGTGCGGCCCGTGAATGCGCTGGTCGATGAGTTAGATGGGTTATCATTGATAATTTCAATCTGGCGACCATTAACGTCAAATTGACCAACTTCTAATTTTAGTGCTGCAGTTAAATTCGCGGTCGCATCCCATTCAAACATGGCGCGAATAGTTTGCTCATCACGCTGGGGCTCATCACGATTTAAGGTCAGGTTTTCCATGTGACCATCAATTTCGCGCTTACGAATCGCCAAACGACCACCGATGGTGTCAGTCATTGGACCAGACAAAACCAAATCGATGACCCGCTCATTCGTTTCCACTTCGTAAGTCGCAGATGCTAGACCTTCAAACTCCTGGCCTGGACGCGCCGAAATCAAACTCAAGGCACCAGCAATACTGTTTTTACCAAACAAAATGTTTTGCGGACCGCGCAGTACTTCAACCCGCGCCAAATCCAAGAACGGTGCACGAGTCAGCTGCGCACGGCCATAGCTGACACCATCAAAATACATACCCACGGACTGCTCAAAGCCCGGGTTAATACCCGAGCCAATACCGCGAATATAAATATTAGTACCGATACCGGTTTCAGACATTGTAAGGTTAGGGACATAAGCTTGCAGGTCTTCAACCTTGCTGATGCCCGCTTCCATCATCTTATCGCCAGATACCGCATTTACTGACACAGGAACGTCTTGGAGACTTTCGGCGCGTAAGGTGGCCGTAACGATAACTTCTTCGAGCACCCCAGCGGCTTGGCTGTGTGCCGAACACAGCAGGAGACCAGCAGCTAAAGCGGATAAGCGAAAGTCGGAAATAGTTCTTTTCAAGGTCATATGACCTCCAGATGCAGTTAATTTTTATGTGCTGCCAACTAACTAAGTTAGCCAGTTGAACTAGCGGCCTATATAAAGTAGCCGTTATTATACGTTGCTACCAAAATGTTTGCATCGAAAACATATAGCATTTTGGCTTTTAGTTCAATGAATTAGCATTTTTTATCAGTATAGCTATTATAGCAACTAGAAATAATCAGCGAAGCACTTAAATGCAATACGTAAATGCCGCAAAAGCGGCATTTACTTTACCATTTTCGACCAGCCCCCAATGAGAGCTGGTCGCCATTTTTACCAACGATAGCTGGCCTGCACCGCTACACTGCGGGGACGCTCAATGAAGGCGTAATGACCAGTACTACCAAAGCTACTCTTCGCCAATGGCGTGTCATTAGAGTAGGAAATCACATCCTCGTCAGTCAAGTTCTTACCTACCAAGGCCACTTCCCAACCTGACTTCAGGTCCGCAAGCGCTAGACGGGCATTCACTTTTACGTAGCCGTCTTGCTCCTGACTCGGGTCTAAATTCTGAGAGGAGTTGTAGTCATCAGTAAAGACAAAGTCAGTGCCAGCACGCAACTCCATGGCATCACCAAATTCGCGAGTATAGGTAAAGGTAACATTACCCGAGTAATCCGCTACGTACTGATTGGTTTTACCTTTGTAATTACAGTAATTAGCCGTAGGAGTGACCTTATCTGGAGTCTGGCCTTGGTAGCACTGACCGTTTTCAAAATCAGTAAACTCAAAGTCCAAGAAAGCCAATGCAGCACTCATCATCAAGCGGTCGGTAAGCGCAAAACGGCCATCCAATTCGATACCTTTAGTCTCGGCGGCACCGGCGTTACCCACATTAAAGCCGAGGGTTCCGTCAAAAATACTCACTTGGAGGTCGTCATATTTAGTAAAGAAAGCCGCGATATTTAATTCGCCACGCCCGTCCATGAAGCTGGTTTTTGCACCCATTTCAAAGCTGGTCGCCTTCTCTTCATCGTACTCAAACGAACCTGAAATCGAAGCACCAACTGGGTTGGGAGCCGCACTTGGCGACGCATTAGAGCGCGCATCAAAGCCACCCGATTTATGACCGATACTCGCCGTTGCATAGGCCATCACGTCATCATTAACGTCAAACTGCACATTTAATGACGGAGCTACATTGCCGCCATCTTGGCTACCTTTGAGATCGTGACGCTCCATTTTAAACACACTCGCAAGCACCCCATCAACGGTACCTATCGGACGCACTTGGCCATTCAGATCAGCAACAGAAAGGCTTCTACTACCCTCCTTTTCCTCGTAGGCGTATCTAACCCCCAAAGTCGCTCTCACGCGATCAGAGGCATTCCATGTAGTCTGCCAAAAGACCGACCAAAGCTCCGCATCGCTCGTAAAGTAGCGAGGTGTCGTCGTATTTGAAATTGCATCTCTCGCGGCATCACCTGCCGCTGCAGATCCACCACCGGCAATGACTCTTGAGCGAACAGCATTGGGAATAATTGGACTATCAATCAAGATTGTATCAAAGAAATCCAAGTTACTTTTTTGATAGTACATACCACCGATGTGTTCAAAATCACCGCCAGCCGCAGAGACCCAGCGAATTTCCTGGCTGTATTGGTCGTAATCTTCTTCAAATGGCACACTAAACACTGGCGCGCCTGTAAAGTCGCAGTCGCACAATTCAGCAAACTCATAATGCATCAATCCAGTTATAAACGTTAATGTACTTTCGCCGAGGGCGTAATCAACATTTAAAGTCAGATTCTTGGTGCGGTTATTACTGTAGTCACCATTAGACGATCGTTTGTAATCTTGTTTGGTATTTAAAACCGATGAGTCCGCACCAAATGACGCATTCAAGGCCTGGGCATAAGTTGCCCCCCCCAATATCACCGAGGGCTGATCATTAATAATTTCTACCTGCCGTCCGAGCACATCAAATTTGCCCAACTCAAACTTAAGCATCGCGGTAAGGTTTTCTGTAGCATCCCAATCGAGGATTACGCGAACGGTGCTCTCATCGCGCTGAGGTTCATCGCGATTCAAGGTCAGATTTTCAATATAGCCGTCCATCTCACGCTTGCGCAGCGCTAATCGCGCACCAAGGGTGTCAGTGAGTGGACCCGAGACCATAAAATCAATAACTTTTTCGCCATGGTCCGGCTCGTACAAACCAGAAATCATGCCTTCATCTTCTTGGCCAGGGCGAGCCGAAACCAGACTCAAAGCACCTGCAATACTATTTTTCCCGTAAAGAATATTTTGCGGGCCACGCAATACTTCGACGCGAGCTAAATCTAGAAATGGCGCCCGGGTAAGCTGACCACGACCATAAGAAATGCCATCGAAATACATACCCACCGATTGTTCAAAACCGGGGTTAATACCCGAACCGATACCGCGAATATAAATATTGGTACCGATGCCCGTTTCCGACATTGATAAGTTAGGCACATAGGCCTGCAGGTCTTCGATTTTATCGATGCCCGCTTCGGCCATTTTCTCACCCGACACCGCATTTACTGATACCGGCACGTCCTGCAAACTCTCGGTACGCAGGGTAGCCGTGACGAGCACTTCTTCAAGCGCCGGCGCGGCGAATACGGCAGTATTTGCACAAAGCCCCACGGCCATGGCCAAGGGCACTAAATGGCGATTCGATTTGGAATGATTTCTCATCAATGTCTCTCCCAAGAGATTTATTGTAATTATTTCCGCTCCATTAGCGGTACATCTAGTACACGCATAAGGGCTAATACACAGTCTAGTCGGGAATTCGCCAATGTAAAATGTGAATAACCCCTATAAGCGCAGCTGAATGGCGCAAGACATGATACGAATAGTAGGGTGGCTTAGATCAGTAATAATGGCTTGGAAAGTTACTAAAAAACACCCAACACGAGACCAACGGCAAGCGCCGCGCCCAAGTCCTCCGCATGTCGAAAGGCCTCCGCGCTTGGGTCGCCAAAACAAACAACGGGGTCGGCAACCATGCGCCACCCAAAACCTTTAGCAATACGCTCCCACTGCCGCAGCGCATTGCTGCCATCGTTACCAGTACAAATACACACGCCGTAAGGCCGAATTAGCTCCCTCGCCAGCACTGGGTAATAACTGCGGTCAAAAAAATCCTTCATCCCACCCGCAATAGCGCCGAAGTTTTCCGGCATGAAAAGCAAAAGCCCATCGCACCATATTACATCGCGGGTACCCGCCTCCGCTGCCCGCAACAAACGGACATCAACCTCCGATTCAGCGGCTAACGCAGCGGCTCGTGCGGCGTAGGCCAAGCGCTCATTTCTACCGGACTGGCTGTGATATACAATGAGTAAATGTTTGGGTTTATTGTCATCCACAAGTAATACCTGAGTTGCCGCATGCTCGGCAGCGGAAATACTGAGACCAAAGCTTTACGCGCTAGCGCGAAATTAAGGACACGATGTTATGAAATTTTTACACACAATGATTCGAGTTAAAAACCTCGATGCGTCATTACATTTTTATTGTGAACTACTCGGCCTCAAAGAAGTACGCCGCTACGACAATGACAAAGGCCGCTTTAGTTTGATCTTTCTCGCAGCGCCCGAGGATGTCGAAACCGCCCAAAAAACCCAAGCACCAACCATCGAACTTACTTATAACTGGGACCCAGAAGATTATCAAGGCGGCCGCAACTTCGGCCACCTCGCCTTTCTAGTCGACAATATTTACGAAAGCTGCAAGACGCTGCAGGCTGGCGGTGTAACCATTAGGCGGCCGCCTAGAGATGGGCATATGGCCTTTGTCCGCTCTCCTGACAACATCTCCATAGAGTTATTGCAGCGCGGCGATGCGCTCTCGCCCCAAGAACCGTGGCTATCTATGCCAAATACCGGGGAATGGTAATAAACTAAAAAAGGCCAAAAAACCAGCCGCCGCTTTTCAGTTCTTTTTCACATCGGGCGAGCTGCGCGGTATACGTTTGGGAGCGCGACGAGACTTTACTCGCGACGCGCTTTAACCACGGCTTGTTATTATAAGTGCGTCTTTTGAAGCCGCCATGCCCCTCGTGATAAGCCATATACAAACTATAGCTATCAGTGGGGCTAATCCCAACGGTGCGGGTGCTCACATTGTTATACCAGCCGATAAAATCGATGGCGTCAGCAAAATCGTCGCGATCTGCCCCCCAATTCCCGGACTTATCAATATACCAAGCCCACGTTGAATCCTTCGCTTGAGCATAACCATAGGCATCTGACATACGACCAGCAGGGATAAAGCCCAACCAGTACTTTTTAGGTGGCTTAGCTTTAGCCACGAAAGCGGATTCCTGATACATAATCGACATCATAATTGGAATTGGTGAATTCCATTTTTTTGATGCCGATTTCGCATCGCCATACCAGTCGTCTTTTTCCTTAAAAATGGCGCAGATATCACCGGGATTACGCGGCGGTGAAGTCGTACAACCGCCAATGACCACCAGCAGCAGTAAAAGCCCAAAAATCCTCATACATTTCCGCCATATTCGGCAAACAACTGCAGTAATTCCTGCTCATTTATCACTTTCACCCCTAGCGCTTCGGCTTTGGCCAATTTCGATCCCGCGCTAGCACCGGCTGCGACGCAATCCGTTTTTGCCGACACGCTGCCCGCGACTTTCGCGCCCAGTGTTTGTAATTTTTCTTTTGCATCGCCCCGTGTCATCGACTCCAAATTACCAGTCAACACCCAGGTTTGACCTGCCAAAGGCTGCTCGCCACCCGCCTGGCTGGCGGCGGGCCAATGAACACCCCGAGCTATCAGCAAATTAATCACCTCACGATTATAATCGCTGTTCAGAAACGCATGAATGTGGCTCGCCACAATCGGCCCCACGTCTGGGACAGCAAGCAAAGCTTCTTCGCTGGCAGCCATCAAGGCCGGCAACTCGGCAAAGTGATTTGCTAAATTCAAGGCAGTGGCCTCACCGACCTCCCGAATACCTAGCGAGTACAGAAATCGCGGCAAGGTCGTAGACCGTGATTTTTCTAAAGCGGCCAAGACATTTTCCGCCGACTTTTGGCCCATGCGATCAAGACCGGCTAACTGCTCGAGCTCTAGCGTGAACAAATCCGCCACAGTGTCGATCATGCCGGCATCAACTAATTGTTCTACCAGCTTATCGCCTAGCCCTTCAATATCCATGGCCTTGCGACTGGCAAAATGTTTAATCGCCTCTTTGCGTTGGGCACCACATACCAGACCGCCAGTGCAGCGTAATACCGCTTCTCCTGGCGCCTTTTCCAGCGCACTATCACAAACAGGACAACGCGCTGGCGGATTTATCGCCTGCGCGTTTATAGGCCGTCGCTCGAGAACCACCTGTACGATCTGAGGGATGACATCACCGGCGCGACGCACCACGACATAATCACCAATCATTACGCCAAGACGATCGACTTCGTCGAAATTGTGCAGCGAGGCATTACTGACCGTCACTCCCCCTACAAATACTGGCTCCAATTTGGCAACAGGCGTGACCGCGCCGGTGCGGCCAACTTGAAATTCTACATCCCGGAGCTGGGTAATCTCTTCCTGCGCCGGAAATTTATGGGCAATTGCCCAACGCGGTGCACGGGAAACAAAGCCCAAGCGATCTTGCAATGCCAATGAATCAACTTTAAACACGATACCGTCAATGTCATAGGCTAAATTATCGCGACGCGCCAAAAGATCTCGGTAGTATTCAAGACAGCCTTGAATCGAGTTCACCACCCGTAATTCAGGACTAACCAAAAAGCCCCAATCCCGCAATCGCGCCAAGCCTTCGCTGTGACTTGCAAACCAAGGTTCACCGTCACCTTGAGCAATACCATAACAACTCATTTCAAGGGGACGAGTCGCGGTAATTCGGCTGTCAAGTTGACGCAGGCTACCTGCCGCTGCATTCCGTGGGTTTACAAACACCTTGCCGTCACTATTGCGCGCCAGCTCATTTATTCGCGCGAAACCGGCCCGGGGCATATAGATTTCGCCTCTTACCTCTAACTCTTCCGGCCATCCAGTGCCGCGTAATTTCAGTGGAATCGACGCGATGGTTTTAACGTTCTGAGTAATATCCTCGCCCACCCGACCATCACCACGGGTTGCGCCCCGCACCAAAACACCATCGACATAGAGCAGGCTTGCAGCTATGCCGTCTAATTTCGGTTCGCAGGCATACGTCAATTCAGCACTGTCTTTTAAACGACTTTTAATCCGCTGATCGAAGTCCAGTAGTTCTTCTTCAGAAAACACATTATCGAGAGACAGCATGGGGGTTTCGTGACGAACTTGATTAAAGGCCGCCAATGGCGCCGCGCCAACTCGCTGGCTCGGTGAATCAGCGCTCTGCCATTCTGGATGGGCTGCTTCAATTTCCTGTAACTCGCGAAACAAGCGATCGTATTCCGCATCGGGAATGCTTGATTCGTTGAGAACGTAGTAATGGTAACTATAAGTGTGAAGTCGTTCGCGAAGCACATCTAAGCGCTCGCGCAGGGAGGGTTCAGCCATTCAGGACGCCGTTGTTATAGTGGATTGCGCGGCCGCCACACTCACATAAGAGTGAGCTGGCGACGCTCAAAATCGCGAATTCGCTGTTTATAATGCTCAAGTGTTTGCTTGGTCGCCACACTGTGGGTCTGATCGCGCAACTCGCCGTCGAGGTTTTTGACTAAGCAACGAGCCGTCTCGACCATAGCTTCATAGGCCTTCATACTGTCGGCAGGGCCTGGTAGATGCATAAAGAAAACGACGCCGGGCGTACTAAAATCCTCTATTTCATCCAAGTCAAAATTACCTGGCTCCACCAAATTTGCCACACTGAATTGGATTTCCCCACTGCCATCGGCATTTTCGTAGCGATGAAAAATGTTCATTTTGCCGTAGCGTACGTCGCAGGCCATTAATATCTGTAGTAAATCACTGCCTTTAAAGGGCTTGCCGCTTGGCGACATTGCATTGATTACAATTAATTCTTGATGCGCAGTAGGTGTCGACTGAGCCGATTTCAGGGATTTGGCCTCATTTTCTGACTGGCGCTCAGCACCAGCTGTTACAGGTTTGGCTTCACTGCGGCGGGGCTCCCCAAGTTCCTCGCCATCGTCTAAGTCGCCACTCCAACCAGCATCGACATCGTGCCTTTCATCTGACTCTTCCGAATCATCGACGACCTTGCGAGCGTACTCCTCAGCGGGGTCGCGAAATAGAATGTCATCATCTGCAGCGTCGTCTACTGGGCTCGCGACAGGTTCCTTGCGTGCAGTACCTGATCCGCCCGGCGCGCGCTTAACATGCAAGCTTGGCTGTTCGCGCACGGCGATCACTCGCGCAGCACCACCCGGCAACTCCGGGTTCACTAGGTCGTCATCCGCTTCGCTGCGCGCTTTCGGCGTTAAGCGAATGGTATCACTGCGGTCTTTGTGCATCCGCCGATAGCCATCTAGCAAAACTGCCAATGCTAGCAGTGAGCCAATTATAATTAACCAATCTCTGACACTGAGGTCCATTATTTAGCCCTTTTGGCCCTTACGACCGCATCCCCGTTAATACGCTGTGGCCTTGGATGAAATTCTGCCGCTATTGTTCCACGCGTTTTAATAAATTTCCATAATTTCCCGTTTTCCGCGCCAACGATAAACTAAAGCTTAGCCTTACATCGCCGCCATTTCTGCCGCTTTTTCTAAATCAACTGAAACTAAACGCGAAACACCCGGCTCATGCATGGTCACACCCATTAATTGATGAGCCATTTCCATCGCTATTTTATTGTGGCTAATATAAATAAACTGCACTTCCGATGACATTTCTTTCACCATTCGTGAATAGCGGCCAACGTTGGCATCATCCAATGGCGCATCGACTTCATCAAGCATACAAAACGGCGCGGGATTTAGCCGGAAGATTGAGAATACCAAGGCTATCGCTGTTAACGCTTTTTCCCCGCCAGACAGCAAATGAATTGTGCTGTTGCGCTTGCCTGGCGGCCGCGCCATTATAGAGATACCGGTATTAAGCAGATCATCTCCGGTCATTTCTAGTGATGCGCTACCACCGCCGAATACCTTCGGAAACAAATCTTGTAAACCGGCATTAACCCGATCAAAGGTTTCTTTAAAACGATTGCGGGTTTCTTTATCAATGCGGCGAATCGCTGCTTCTAGGGTTTCCAGTGCTTGCACCAAATCGGCGTTCTGAGCATCTAAATAATTTTTACGTTCAGACTGCTGTTTATATTCCTCAATAGCCGCAAGATTTATCGGCCCGAGGCGCGCAATGCGACGCCCAACCTGCTCCAAAGCCTCTAGCCATTCAGACTCATTGGCATTTTCTGGCAGGCTGTCGAGCACGGACTGTAAATCGAACTGCGCCTCTTGCAACTGATCTTGCAAGCCCTTACGACGCACTTGCAGGCCTTGGTTTTCTATACGCGCCTGTTCCAAACGGCTGCGAACGGTCTGCAGACGCTGCTCAATCCCGTGACGCTTTTGTTCATTTTCGCGCAACTGATGATCAACAACTTCCAGCGCACGGCGCGCCTCTGCCAATTCTTCTTCAACCGCGAGACGCTGTTCAAGGCGAGATTCCAGCTCAATTTTTAAATCATCGATAGGCGAGTCGTTATCTTCTAAGGTCAGCGCCAACTGTTCACGACGCTCCTGTAACTGTGCCAACTGCTCCTCTGTACGGCCAATATTCTGAATCACCGAATCGCGCTGAGTACGCAAAGATTGATGGCGCATCGCGAGCTGGTGAGAGTGATCCTTCGATTGCCGCGCGGTTTGCCGCGCCGCATCTAAAACTGTGCGGTTATTGTCGCGCTCACCCAAGAGTGTTTCGCGTTTCCCCGAGTCCTGCTCCATCGCCTCGATAGCCTCTTGCAAGGTCATCCGCGCTTCGGCAATAGACTCCTGCTCGATGGCAAACTGATTACGTAATTCCTTAGCATCATTTTCTAATTGCAGGCGTCGCGCGCTCAATTGCTCAACTTTCGCTTTCTGCGCGCTAAGCTTGGCTCTTAACTCGCTTAACTTACGATTAAACTGCTGTACCTCGCGATTTAAATTCTCGCGTTCCTGCTCGTGGCTTTTCAGCAACTCTCGATCGCTATCAAGCGCGCTGACAATAGCCTCGACACGGGCCTCGCTCGTGGCAACGGCCTCACGAAGATCCTGTAAATCCTGCTGGCGCTGCAACACACCACCCTGGGCGGTATTGCCCCGGCTGACTCGCAGCCAGTTACCACCCAACCACAGACCTTCTGGGGTAATGACCGATTCGTGAGCAGCCAAGCTAGCACGCATCGCGAGCGCCGCATTGAGGTCATCCGCCAATTTAACTGTGGCTAAGATACCCGACAACGCCGCGTTACCAGTCACTTTATCTGCCAGCGACGGCGCAGAACTACCCAGCCCTGCTGTCTGCGGTTCAACAAAGGCCACACTGCCTTCAGCAAGTCCTGCCAGCAAGCCTGCAACGCCATCTAAGGAATCCACGCACAATGCTTGCAACTGATCCGCCAACACGGTTTCTACCGCTTGCTGCCAGTGTTCATCAACCTGCAACTGCTCCGCCAACCGTGCATGCTTGTCTAAACCATGACTGGCGAGCCATTGACTCGTCGCCTTATCGCCCTGCCCCAGTGCGGCCTGCTGCAGGGCTTCCAACGAAGCCATGCGACCACGCATACTCTGCAAGTCGCTGCGGCAGCGATCGAGCTCATCATTAGCTTGCTTAATTCGCTCACGACACTCGCTAATTTGTGGTAACAACCCAGCGTGGCGCTCTTGCGCCGTAGACTCTTCGAGTTCACCCTCAGCGACCTCCTGCTGAAGGAGCTCGATGTCTTCATCGACATCGGCAAGACTCAAACCTTTACGCTCGAGATCTAGCTTCTCAACGCGCTCCTGAATACGATGTAGGCTCAATTCAAGGTGCTGAATACGAGACTGTTCAACCTCGGCGCGCTGACGGGGCCCAGCGGCGGCGTGGTTAAATTCATCCCAACGCTGCTGCCAAGATTGCATAGCCTCTTCAGCCGCAGCCAATGCCTCACTGGCGCTTTCTTCACTGGCCTCGGTGAGCTCCAGCTCTGGTTCAATCTCCGCTATCTCCTCTTCCCACAGCGCTATTTTTTCTTTATCGCTGTCGAGATGACGCGTGGTCTCTAAAACATTGCCCGCGACTTGCTGGAGATCCGCGTCTAATTGCCGGCGCCGTTCCTGCTGATGCTTTATCGCCTGTTCCGCCCGCGCAATCTCGGCGCCAATGCTATAAAAGCGGCCCTGCACTTCGTTAAAGGTATCGTTTAATTGGCTGTGCTGATCCCGCGCCTGCTCAATACCGGTATTTAGGCCTACTTGCTCCGTAACAATGGCTTCGCGATCCAATTCCAGCTGATTAATATCTTTTTCTTTGAGGCTGGCCTGCTCATCTAAGGCTTTCCACTGTAAAACTTGTACCTGAGCTTTAAGTAGGCGCTCTTCTTTCTTAAACTCAGTGTATTTTTCAGCTGACGCTGCCTGACGCTGCAAATGCTGTAATTGGCGTTCCAATTCATCGCGCAAGTCGGTTAGGCGCTCAAGATTTTCCTGGGTGCGGCGCATCCGGCTTTCAGTTTCCCGGCGACGCTCTTTATATTTGGAAATACCGGCGGCTTCCTCAATAAACACCCGCAGCTCTTCCGGCTTGGACTCGATCAACCGGGAAATCATGCCCTGCTCAATAATCGCGTAACTGCGCGGCCCCAGCCCCGTACCTAAAAAGATGTCGGTGATGTCACGGCGCCGACATTTACTGCCATTTAGATAGTATTCAGAGAGCCCCTCGCGGGTCACTTTACGGCGAATAGCAATTTCATCATAGGCGGCGTATTCCCCCCCTAACTTCCTATCAGTATTATCAAATACTAGCTCGATAGTCGCCTGACCAACGGGTTTGCGATTGACCGAACCGTTGAAAATAACATCGGTCATGGACTCGCCACGAAGGTTTTTCGCGGAGCTTTCGCCCATTACCCAGCGCACCGCATCGATAATATTCGATTTACCGCAACCATTCGGACCCACCACCGCCGACAAATTCGTCGGAAAATGGACCGTAGTCGGATCTACGAAGGATTTAAATCCAGCCAACTTAATACTTTTTAGACGCATAAACCAATAACCAAGACATGAAGCCCTTGCCAGCCGCTGTATTCTTATCGTTTTCGGGGCAAACGCAGGATAAATTTGCGCAAAGCGCGATTATAGCCGTCATGGCGACGACTAACAGTAGAAATTCCGACTTTGGCGGAATTTCTACTCAGCGCCTTGTATCACATCAATACGTAACGCGACCGGCGACTGCACCACCCCGCCGCTGTAGGCAACCGGTGCCGCAACCCAATCGCCAGATCGGCGAATAGCGGTACCTGCCACACTAATGTGCGCGGATACCAGTAAATCCGGAAAATCTGCCAACACCTTACCCTGACGAATAACATCACCATCCGTTAAATAGACGCTAATTGGCCAGTTTTGATCCGCGGCATCACCAGACAGTGGTATCCGCGTTGCCGCAACCGGCATTGGCGACCCATCTGCACTCTTCGCAACAACAAATAAGACCCCTGTCGGCGCGGGGCCTAAATCTGGATTTAGACCCACACTGACCGCCACGCCGTCTAATTCGCCAGCAGTAATCGCTAAGCGCTTAGCTTCCGCGACTCCGCCTGCGATCACCGCTGCTTCACCAGACGTTGCCGGCAATACCTGCAATAAACGCTGCCAATGATTCAGTGCCTCGAGGTAGCGACCACCCGCAAAGGCATCAATACCGAGCACGCCCAAGGCAGTTGCCTGCTGAGGGTTAATGGCAATCGCCCTATTTAAAAGCCCCTGTGTTTCGCTATCGACTCGGCGCTGATTTGACAAATAACGGGCCTGAGCCAATTGCGCCAAAACATCCGCATCCTTTGGATACAATGCAGCCAATCGCTGGTAATACGGTAAAGCCCCGGCGAAGTCACCTTGCTGACGAAACAAGGTTGCCATCATTACCAAATGTTCGGCACTCTCCGGACGCCGCGCCAAGATGTCTGCAACAATATCTTGGTAGCGCTGCCAGCGCGCCTCATCCAAGCCTTCAGCAAGAATTTCAGACTGTAAAGTCCGCAATTGTAGGTCTAGGCGGTAGCCGAGTTGAGCGTAAATAAATAAGGCTAACAAAGGTAAAGCAAACGCTAAGATAACGACCAATGAACGCTGACGACGGATATTCTTGGCCGGCGCGTCAGTCTCCGATTCAGAAACTAACTGCCGATCGAGTTCCCGTTCAAGCTCCTGGCACTGAGCCACATCTATCAGCCCGGCGTCGCGATCAGCAATTAACTCCGTTTTGCGCTGCAAATAAAATTGACGCTGGGCACGGCGATGCAACTGGCCGTCCGCCTCCACACGCACGCCCATTCGCGCGCCAAGGAGTATAAATAGCACGGCAAGGCCCAACAGGATTGAAATACCTACATACAAACCCATCACTTGTCGTCCCCATCCTTACCAACGGTTTCGTCATCGCTAAGTAGCTGCTTTAAGCGCTGCGCCTCGGCCGGTGACAGGGTCTGCTCAACGGTCAATTTGGGCCGCGCACGCATTGCTGCCATACGCCACCAAATCAGAATACCAAGTAATAATAAGCCCAGTGGCGCCAACCACAATACCGCTGTCGCAGCGTTAAACTGAGGCCGATAAAGAATAAAATCACCGTAACGCGCCACCATGTACTGGGTGATTTCGATATCCGATTTATCATCCATGATCATACGGTGGATCTGCCGCCGCAAATCTTGGGAAATAGCTGAGTCAGAACCTGATAGGTTTTGATTTTGGCACTTTGGACAACGCAGCTCCTCAATAAAATGGTGATAACGGGCGCGCTGCAGATCCGTATCAAACTGATAAGTTTCAATAACTCCGTGCGCCGCAAAACTGGCGAATAACAGCCAGCTCGTTAGCAGTAGATACTTCATTGACTGGCCTCGCCTGCAAGATCAGCTATTATTGGCGCAAACTCGCGATCCCAGATCTGCTGATCTAGCGCCCCCTGGTAACGAAAGCGAACGATCCCGCTAGAATCTACCAAATAGGTTTCCGGCGCCCCAGTCACGCCTAAATCTAAACCAAAGTTACCAGCTTCATCAAAGATCGTTGCCACATAGGGATTGCCCTTCTCTACCAACCAGCGGCGCGCCGCCTCCGCATTGTCTTTGTAATCGACGCTGTAAATTTTGACACCTTGCTCAGCAAGCTTGACTAAAAAAGGATGCTCGTAGTGACAAGTCGGACACCACGTCGCCCACACATTTAATAAAAACAGCTCACCTTGAATATCAGCTTTGCTGAGCAATCTACCGTCATCCAGGGCGGGTAAAGAAAAGTCAGGCAACGGCCGATTCAATAATTCGGAAGGTAAATCAGTCGGCGTGTATTCACCCCGTTGCACCCTGCGCTCCACGCCAAAAAACATCGCCGCCAAGGCGACAAACACCAATAGCGGAATAAAAAGCTTAAACCTTTGCATAATCTGCCCCTTGCTCATTGCGCGGCACACCGCCTCGGTAACGTTTGTCACATATTGCCAACAACGCACCCAGCGCCATCAAAATGGCGCCCAACCAAATAAAACGGATAAAGGGTTTAACGTGAATTCGAACCGCCCATGCGCTCTCACCCACAGGCTCACCAAGGGCAATGTACACATCACGCAATAAATTGGCATCAATCGCGGCCTCGGTCATCACCTGAGAGCTACGAGCGTGATAACGACGTTTTTCTGGGTGCATATCGGCGATAAATTCACCGTGCTGCCAAAGCGTGAAGCTACCTCTCTGACCACTATAGTTGGGCCCTGTTATGGATTTTACACCGTCAAAACTAACTTCGTAGCCGGACACACTCTCCATTCGCTCGCCGACCTGCATGCGGATATCGCGCTCATCATTAAAGCTTGTCACCATAGCCACCCCAAGCACGCTGGCGGCAAAACCAATATGCGCGAGCAGCATCCCGTAGTAAGAAGGAGTTAACCGCCGCAAACCTGCAATCAAAGTCCCAGCATTACGGGTTTTACTGCGTAAATTAACGGCACTGCTGAGCACAATCCACGCGGCCAATAACACGCCGACGGTGGCACCAAGCTGGAATGTCTCGGCAAAGGCATTTGGCAAAATCAAGCCAATTAATACACTACTGACAAAAGCCCCAAGCAATGCCCGCCACCATCGCTGAGCGCCGGTCCGCTTCCATTGGGATGACGGGCCGACCCCGACGAGTAACGCCAGTAAACACATCAAGGGAACGAAGATTGCGTTAAAATACGGCGGACCAACCGAGTATTTGCCCAGCCCAGCAAAATCCATAATCAAAGGAAACAAAGTACCGAGCAGAACGGTCATCGCAGCAACCAGTAACACGATATTATTTGCCAGCAGCAATGCCTCCCGCGACAACCAACCAAAGCTTGGTGCCGTCTTTGCCGCAGGTGCTTTAAAAGCGTAGAGCGTCAAAGAGCCGCCTACCACTAAGACCAAAAACGCCAAAATAAACATACCCCGCGTGGGGTCAGCGGCAAAAGCGTGGACCGAGGTTAATACCCCGGAGCGAACCAAGAAGGTGCCCAACAAACTCAAAGAAAATGCAAATATCGCTAACAGTAGCGTCCAGCTTTTAAAGACCCCGCGCTTTTCAGTCACCGCAAGGGAATGAATTAACGCGGTGCCAACCAGCCACGGCATAAATGAAGCGTTTTCTACTGGATCCCAAAACCACCAGCCGCCCCAACCCAACTCGTAGTAGGCCCACCAACTGCCCAGCGCAATTCCCACGGTTAAAAACAGCCAAGCGGTGTTAGTCCACGGTCGGGACCAGCGCGCCCAACTTGCATCCATACGCCCGCTCAACAACGCCGCAATTGCAAAGGCAAAGGCGACCGAAAACCCCACATAGCCGATATAGAGCATTGGTGGGTGAATGACCATACCCGGATCTTGCAACAGTGGATTTAAATCTTGGCCGTCGCGAGGCACATTCAACATATGCCGAGCAAAGGGGTTTGAGGTAAACAGCGAAAAACTAAAAAAGCCCACTGCGATCATGCCCATTACGGCCAGTACCCTAGCGAGAATATCCCGGGGCAATTGTCGGGAAAAAATCGCCACGGCCACAGTCCACAGCGTCAGAATCTCCAACCACAACAATAGTGAACCTTCGTGACCACCCCACAGTGCGCTGAATTTATAGGCCGTCGGCAGCAGCGAGTTCGATTGCGCAGCAACAATATCCACAGAGAAATCATCGGTCATAAAGGCGTAAACTAAGCACACCGTAGCAATCGTGGTAAATAGGCACTGAGCGAAGCTCAAATAGCGCGCTGTCGACATCGCCAGCTGATCACCGCGCTGCACGCCCCACAGAGGCAAAATTGCTAGCGCTATGGCAAAGCAAAAGCCGAGAATTAAAGCAAAATGACCCAGTTCTACAATCACAGGGATCCCTTCTTTTCCAGCTCGGCGCGTTTAGCCGCAGAGTCCTTCAATGCCTCACTTACTTCCGGTGGCATATAGGTTTCATCGTGCTTGGCCAGCACTTCGCTCGCGTAAAATATTCCGTCCTCAGCAAGCTTGCCGGAGACCACCACGCCTTCACCTTCAGCGAATAAATCTGGCAAAATACCTTCGTATTCCACGTTGACGACGGCACTGTAATCAGTCACCGCAAAACGAATTTTTAAACTATCGGTGGCGCGCTGTACGCTGCCTTCCTGCACCATTCCACCAGCGCGGATAGCCTTGCCAACAGGCGCTTTCCCCGAAACAATTTCGGCTGGGGGATAAAACAAATTAATATTTTCCTTTAATGCATAACCAAGTAAACCTGCCGCCAGACCCGCCGCAAGTAAAATAAAAAGAATGATCATCAAGCGCTGTTTGCGCTGGGGGTGCATTGCCATAGTTTTTTACTCTCTACCTTTCACTCTTTACCGAGGCTAGCCTGTTTACGGCGGATCACCGTGCGCACCATTTGCTCTGCACTGCGCCGGCGGCGACGGGCGTCAAATAATATTGCGCCTATCACTAAGCTTGTTATGCCATAGCAAAACCACACGTAGGGACCGTGGCCTTCCATCGCAAGTAGTGCGCCAAAGGACTCAAAGTACATTAGTGCTCTCCGCTGATTTGTCGCCGCCAATGACAAGGTCTTGAACCCAACGAGTATTGCGCTCGCGATCGAGAATCTCGGCCCGGGTAAACAGCAACATGGCCCATGCAAAAAACAAATACATACCGGACATGGTCGCCATTAGCGGCCGCAACATTGTGGGGTGAATAGTAGACTCGCCGACAAAGCGAATACTGGCGGGCTGATGAAGGCTATACCACCATTCTACTGACCAATATATGATGGGGATATTTACTGCGCCAACAATGACCAAAACCGCACAGGCTTTAGCCGCGGCCTCGCGATTTTCAAAAGCCTGGTGCAACGCAATGACACCCAAGTACAAAAAGAACAAAATCAATACTGAGGTGATGCGAGCATCCCATACCCACCATGTCCCCCAAGTTGGCTTCCCCCACACGGCCCCAGTCACCAGCGCGAGAAAAGTTAATGATGCCCCAATCGGCGCAATGGCTTTCATCACCATTGCCGCCAGCTTCATTCGCCAAATCAAGTGGATGGCGCCGGCAAATGCCATCACCATATATGCCCCCATGGCGACAGCCGAGGCGGGAACATGGACGTAAATAATACGAAAGCTATTGCCCTGTTTATAATCAGGAGGAACTAAGGCCAAGCCCCATACCGCGCCGCCGACGAGCAATAGCGTCGCCATGGCGCCAAGCCACGGAAGCAAACGACCACTGAACTGATAAAACCAGCGCGGTGAGCCCCATTTGTGAAACGTAGTCCAAATTGACAAAACTATTCTCTCTTTTCACTCAAGCCGAATGGGTGTTATACGAATAAACACCGCGCGGCAGTATACCAGATACAATGCGCCACTACTGATCTACGCTAATACGCAAAGCGCCGCCTATTGCCAATGGCGCCAACGCCAGTGACACGAGAAAAAATACGCCTAGCATCGCGAGCTGAGGTAGAAACGGGGCACCCTCTACCGCTTGTTTGACCGCACTACTGCCAAAGATCAGCACCGGAATATACAGGGGCAAAATAATCAATGACAACAACAAACCGCCTTTACGTAAGCCAACTGTTAGCGCCGCACCGATAGCGCCAATAAAACTTAATACCGCACTGCCGAGTGCCAAACTGAGCATTAACGCCACCATGCCAGTGGTGGGCAAATGCAGTAACACCCCTAATAAAGGCGAAAGTAAACTTAAGGGTAAACCACTTAAAAGCCAGTGCGCTAAGGTTTTAGCTATCACTTGGGGGTAGAGTGCTTGGTGGCTAAGCAGCATCTGCTCAAGTGTGGCGTCGTCGTAATCACTACGAAACACGGTATCACTAGCAAGTAGTGACGCTAACAGAGCGACCACCCACAATATCCCCGGGGCCAATTCCGCCAAACGCTGGGGCTGGGGGCCAATTCCAAGAGGAAACAAGGCGCAGACCATAATAAAAAACACCAGTGGATTTGACCACTCGCTGCCCCGGCGCGCGGCTGCCAATAAATCTCTTCGCAACACCGCCCAAGCCAGGCTAAATAATGTCATCAAGCCACCCCCAGTTCGATAACACGAAGTGGGCGACTAATGGCGAGGCGATGATGGGTCGTTAGCAAAACCGCGCCACCATCATCGGCAAAATCGCTAATCCACTCTTCAATTTCAGCAACACCGCGCTGATCAATTGCCGTAAAGGGTTCATCTAAGATCCACAGCTGCGCGGGAATACAAAACAACCGAGCGAGATTCACCCTGCGCTGCTGCCCAGCCGATAGACTGTAACAAGCTTGCCGCTCAAACCCTGCGAGACCCACTTTGGCCAACGCCGCTAGAATTTTCTGATCATCCGCGGCTAAGCCACGCAGGGCGCAGGACCAGCGCAAGTTTTCCAAAGGGCTTAATGTCGCCTTGATGCCCGCGCCGTGACCGATATACAGCAACTGTTGAAGGTAGTCAGCACGCTGTTGAGCAAGGGAATGCTCGTGCCAAAGAATGTCACCTTGATAGCGGCTCGACAGTCCTGCCAAAATGCGCAGCAAGCTGGTTTTACCGCTGCCATTTGGCCCAGCAATTTGCAGTACATCGCCAGCATTAAGGGTAAAACACAGGTCAGCAAACAGAACGCGATCGTCGCGTTCACTATAGAGTTGCCTAACCTCCAGCCCTGTCTGTGCCAAAATTACTCCCGTAGCAGGCCATAGCGGGCCTCAGCATTAATCAAAACGCTGCAAGTATATACGAAGCCGAGCGGAATTTAGTGTCCAAACAGGATTGGCGTCGCGCAAATCACTTTTCTGGCAGACGAGGGCAGTATTTGGTTTTCTCAGTATTACGGAGTATTGGCCCTATCCTGCAACCATGCTTCCATATCCTGCGTAACCAAATCAAGATAGGCCAGCGCCTTATCAAGTTCGGTCTTTTGTTCAAGCCCCTGAAAACGCAATAAGCGATTACGCACCCAACAAAGCTCTTGAACCAGATGACTGATACCGGTGTTATCCGCCGCAACCTCCGCAATAGCGCTTTGTTGCTGCGGCCGTGCCAGTGTCTCAAGAGCAACATCAGCCGCAGCCTCACCGCTTGAGGACTTAGCTTTACGAGAAGTAGGCCCGCGGCCCTCCCCGTAGAGGCGATCGAGTAAATTTTCAAATTCGTCGTCGGTAATTTGCGCAGCGGCGTCAGATGGCATATTAGCCGCGGCATCGACCTTGCGCGGCGCTAGACGACCATCAAAAAACAAGCCCATAGGATCGGCATCGGCGCTCGCTGATACCACCGTGTTTGCCGCTTTATCGCTGCCGTCAGCCGCCCTAATTAGGCGCTGCTTTAAATCATGGTTCACAGTTTCCGGTGTCTGATGATTTATTCGCCGCGCGAGCATCACCTCGATGGCAGCAACAGCGCTTAAAATAAGTGAAACCGCGCCGGGGTTTAACGCTAGGCGCCGAGTGCGCAGCCGCTCCATTAAGCGCTCAGAAAGTTGTGCACACTCAACCAGCTCCGCCAGCTCAAGTACCGCTGCGCCGCCATATAAGGTATGGAAACCACGATGAATATCATCAAGGATGCGCTGACCGTCATAGCCATACTGCAATTCGGTCAATTGTTCAGATAAACGCTGGACGATCTCTTCAGCTTCCGCCAAAAAAATCGCCATAATGCCTTCATGTTCGGTCTTATTCACACACAACTCACTTAAGGCCCGCTGCTAGGCGAGCGGGACACCAATACATAATTTCATTATCACCAATTTAGCCAACACCGACTGTAGGACTGATCACAATCCAGCAAATTAAGCGCCCCATTGCATTGATTAACCGCCAACTCGCGCAAAAATCCGCAATATTTTGCTTTCTAGCATTGCCGCAGTGAACGGCTTGACAATATAACCGTTCACGCCAGCCTCAGCGGCCTCAATAATTTGTTCGCGATGGGCATCAGCGGTAATCATTAGTACCGGAATATGACAGAGCCGACGATCTGCACGGATTGCCCGCAACAGCTCTAAGCCCGACATATGGGGCATTAATAAATCGGTGATAACAAAATCAAAATGCTGGTTGTGCAACATGGGCAGCGCTGCCAAACCATCGTCGGCTTCACTAATATAGTGGTAACCCAAATCGCCAAGGAGATTACGAATTATACGGCGCATAGTCGAAAAGTCTTCAACGACCAGAATTCGCATCTCGCTGCGCAGACCTGAGCCAGAAGACACCGGATCACTGGCCGCTTGGTTGTGATCAAAGGGACTTGGCGATGACAACTTATCGTAATTATCACTCATGGGCGGGCGCTACTGTACCGCGACGAGCGCTGTCTAAGGTCATTAATTGCTCAATAAAAAACATCAAATGCCCCTCTAACCGCGTCGGCAGTGGCCAGGCTAGAACATTTTGACTTATCTCGCGCAAAGCGCGGGCCGAGACACTACTTGGTGCATTCACAATAACAGGGCGCCGTTGGCGCACTGCATCTCGCAAATTTTGATCAAAGGGGATCGCCCCTGTGTAAATCAACGATACATCAATAAACTGCCGACACACATTATTTAAGGTTGCAAATAACTGCCGCCCTTCCGCGTCATTAGCCACCATATTGGCAATAATCCGAAAGCGGCTGCGGGCAAAATCTCGGCTTAATAGTTTGATCATGGCGTAGGCATCAGTTATCGAACTCGGCTCATTGCAGACGACCAATAACACTTCGTGGGCGGCGCTAACAAAATTAACCACCGAATCAGAAATACCTGCAGCCGTATCGACAATCAAAACATCTAGCTGGTCAGCAATCTCACTAAACGCCCCGATCAATCCCGCGTGTTCAAGGCTAGACAACATCGTTAAGCGTCTAGTGCCGGATGACGCAGGGATAATTTTAATGCCCGCTGGGCCCGTCAACATCACCTCTTGCAAAGAACAATCGCCAGCAAGGACATCTTCAATGGTTTTGGTACTTTGCAAGCCCAGTAGCACATCGATATTCGCCAAGCCAAAGTCGGCATCCAATATAACAACTCTTTTACCGGCTTCGGCCAGTGCAACACCTAGGTTGATCGAGACATTGGTTTTGCCGACGCCGCCCTTGCCCCCGCTCACGGCAATCACTTGCACTGGGCGACGGCTCACCCCGCCACCTCTTCATTGACAACACTATTAATCCGCCACGGCATTCCTGGCAAAAGCCGGGTATAGTCACCAATTTGTCGCACATTGCACATGGCCATTATCTTTTTAACCAAACGCTGATCGATGGCATGGACATCAACAAGAACCACAAGGCGACCAGCATCCACATAGGATTGGAAGTGCATTAAATCCGGATTGTCTTCAGTGAGGCCTACAAACCCGCCCTCCCAAGTGCCAAAAAAAAGAAAGCTCAATGGCAGCGAATAATACAGAATTGAGCGCGCCAAGCCCTCCTCCAAAGCAAATACCGAGCTAAAGACCATCACTAATAAACAGCCTAGTAAAAAGCCCCAGAAGCCACCCCGCCAAGCGCGGCCATATAAATTACTGAGCAGCGCCACTGACGCCACCGGCACCCCCAAACGCTGCACGTCGGCGGTATGTTTGCTCACCACACACCAACGCCAGCCCGTTAAGTGGGGCTGGTCAAGTAATTCAGCAACCTCCTTAAGCTTAGCCGGGGTATTGCTGAGAAAGATAAGGCGGTGCTTCATTGAATATTCCTGATCATCGCAAAGACTGAAGGCGTTCGGCTGGACTAACCACTTCAGTCAATCTAATTCCGAGCTTATCTTCGACCACCACGACTTCGCCGCGCGCAACGAGGGTGCCATTGACCAACACATCGAGGGGTTCGCCAGCCTGTCGGTCCAACTCCACGATTGCGCCTTGGTGCAGTTGCAGCAACTCTCTAATTGGCATATCGGCGCCACCAACCTCAAGGGTTATACGCACAGGAATATCTAGCACCATCTCCAAATCAGGTGCGGCCGGTTTGCGGTCTCGGAGCCGCACGCCAGCTTCCTGAAAGGCGCCAGCACTTTGAAACCCGTCACCGCCCCGCGACTTGCCTGACACCCCAGCAACCCCATTATCAGCAGCCTCTATCTCTTCTTTAAGGGCACGACGCTGACGTCGCAGCTCTTCCTGATTATCCATAGACCACATCTCCCGCCGCGCTATTCATTAACCGCAGCGCTTCATTCAATAATTCTAAGGGCCAGCTGGCCATTGGCGACACCTAAACTTGCCGACGCCATAGCAATACCGCCGGCCTTTAATATTGAGCGCTGACCCGCGCCCAAGGGGATAATATCGCCAACTTTCATACTGGCCACCTCCCGCAAACTCAACACGGGCTCAGCAATAGTACAACGAGTCGCCACCCGCAAGTCCATTAAGGAATCACGCAGCGCCGCTTGCCACAGCGGGTCTTCGACCGCCTGGTCAGCGCTCTCATGCTTGCTAAGCCGCTCCTTCACAGGCTCTAACATCAATTGCGGCAGGGTAATATGAAACTCGCCACCACCTCCGCCCTCAAGTTCAATTTGAAACCGGCACAGGATAACGGTTTCCGCCGGACCGGCAATAGCGGCCATCGCAGGGTTGACCTCCATTGCGATACCTTCGCAGGCCACTTCGCTGACCAAGGTCCAAGCCTGCTGGTAATCACCGAGGGCACGCTGCACCAAACGTCCAAGAACGCGACGCTCAACTGGGCTAAAATCGCGACCATCGGCACTGCCCTGCGCACCGCTCCCACCAAAGAACATATCAACCAATCTAAACACTAGCCGCGCATCAAACACCAGCATAGCCGCGCCCTTAAGCGGGTGAACACGCATCAGGTTTAAACTTGTGGGAACATAGAGGGAATGCAGATATTCACTATAGGGTAAAAACTGCAAATCCAGTGCAACGACATCCACGCCCTGCCCCAAAACGTCTGAAATACTATCGCGGAAGCGCTCAGCAAAACGCTTATTAACTTGCTCTAAACCGGGTAGGCGTCGCTTCTTGGGCTGTCGGCGGCTCGCCAAATCAAAAGCGCGTGGTGGCGTCTCAATATTCTCCGCACGATGATCCTGCGCTTGCACATTGGCGAGCAAGGCATCGATCTCGGCTTGGGACAGTAAATCTTTAACCATACGGAGACACACCAATCAGTGTTGAATTAGGACTTCAGCACTAAAGAATGCAAGGGATAAGCCAATTATTTTACGTTATAAATCAATGGCTTACATAAATCAATAAGTGTCAATAAATTGACGCTCAATAAAAGAAGGCCTTAAGTAGGGAGACTAAAAACGTGCTCGATTTACTCAATCTGCTGCTAAAACTGGCCCAGCCACTGGTGAAGGGAGGTCATGGCTTCCTCAAAACTGCGTTGAGTGTTCCCAAAATCTTGCTCGATCCCGCTAAAACTGGCATCCCTACCCCGTAGTTCCAAGCCGCGAAATTGCTGGGATAGACTAACCGCACCCAACGTTGCCGCACCACCCTTTAGACTATGGGCTGTCTGCCGCAAGGTTTCTGCATCGCGATTTTCAATAGCTTGCTCCACCTGGATAAGCCGCTCGCGGGTATCAACTTCAAACTCGCTAATCAGAATATTGACATCGGCGTCCATAAACTCCCGCAATTCCTCTAACAGTTCTAAATCAAGAGCTTTCATACTTACGCCATCCATGCATTAATCTGCCCACCAAGGGCTAACAATCTTTAAATTCAAAAACGTTAAAACACGTCTATTTTACGCGCATCGAGTATTATTTCACCAACCGCAGCCATCTGTTTCGCAATACTAACAATCTCAACGCGGGCAGAATCAATTTCCGCTGGAGTAAATCGCGAACCGAGCCCATTAACGGCCGCCAACTTCTCTGCCGATAAATTTCCAAGCAACTGCGTCCGCACCACCGCATCGCTGCCCCGCAGCGCAGGTGCCAGCACTTCAGGCGCGAGCTGCGCCAGTAGTAATTTGATGTCACGCGCGGCCATATTGCTAATTTGCGAAAAGCCAAACATCAACTCTTCAACCCGCGCCGCGCTTTCTGGCTGTGCCGCACGCAGGCCATTTAAAAGCGCGCTTTCAGTGCCAACGTCCATTTCGTTTAATAAATTAGCAGCCATAAAATCGCCCTGCAACGCCCTGCCAACCGGACGACCGAGATCATTAAAATACTGCTCCAACAGCCAATCCAGCTCATCAAGTGCTGCGGGTGTAAGCGATCGAAGATTTGATAGCCGCGCCAAAATATCAACCCGCTTAGGCTCGTCAAACTCAAGTATAACCTCGCTCGCCAACACCGATTCCAAGCAGGCAATCACGACAGCTTGAATCTGCGGGTGTTCACGGCGAATAATACCGGCAATCGTCGGCGCGTCGAGCCATTTTAGTTTTGCGATATGCTTTGCCTGACCATGAAATGCCAGGCGGTCACTCACTAGCTTAGCGTGATCTTCCCCCAAGGCATCCTCAAGCAGACTCTGCACCGCGTCACTGGCGCCGGACTTCACCCCAGAGAACCCCTTAACATCAGCGTGAAAACGACGTAGGACGCCCAAAAAATCTGCGTTATTAGGTGCTGCTATCACTGTCATGGCAGTCGCAATGCGATGCAAATCCCGCGGCGGCATTGCTCGCATTACCGCCGCAGCATCCGCCTTATCCAGTGACATGAGCAACGCTGCAGCCTGCTCAGTATTAGACAAGGTTGCGCCAACGTCATTTGTCATAACCGCGCTCCCTTTCCTCACTGCGCTCAAGGTCAAACAAATTTGCATCCATATCAATGACGCTCATCATTTAACCAAGCACTTAATACCCCAGCGACGCGCGCTGGCTCCTGCTGAGCAATCTCTTTAAGCGCCAGCAGTTGTTCTTGATAATCATTTATTTCCTGCGACTTTATAGAATCGCGATTTTGCCGCCGCTGCTGCAACCACAACGCCAATAACACCAGCAACACCAAACCAACACCTGCGGCAGCGCGCCATCCAGCGAAGCTTAGAGTCGGCAGCTGCTCGCCCTCGGGGCCTCCTGAGTGAGTAGCCGCAAATTCGTGAAACTGGATAACAATGCGATCGCCGCGATCTTTACGCAGCGCAAGGCCGGACCAAATGACTTCCCGCAATTTTTGTTCGAGAATGGGGTCCGCATTCTGGCGATGAACCAGCAGTGTAATCTGTCTAGCGCCGGGTTTGGTGTCATCGATAGTCACTGCAAGACGAAGATCTGTCCGCACAACCATGGTCTCAGCCAAGTGCAGTGCTTGCCGCTGAAGATGCATTTCGCGTTGACTTAGTTCATCAGTGAGCGGCCCCTCCTCCGAAGGCGGGCGAACGTCTTTTCCCTTGGTCAACTGCCACGTTGCCTGCGCCACTAATCCTGCGCCGCAAAGCAACAAGAGTAAAAGCGCGAGTGGCATTAATTTTTCAAGCAGGCTTTTCTCAAGCACAGCGTAATCGACTCCGTCTCTTCCACACATCAGCGTCAAATTTATGACAAAGCTACAAAGCCAGTAAAAAAGCAGACTTTCAAGCCGTCAATTTTTTGACAAACGAAAGTAAATGCCGAGCTAAACCGCTCAGCGAACTCATTAAGTGTAAATAGAGCAGGAATTGGGCCAGCATCAGAGCCCATTGGCGATAGTGAGCGCGACCTTAACACTCAGCACTAGCCATTAGGCCAACTAAAGCTGAGTGATCTCAATATAATCACTTCTTGACGACAGCGGCACGCCGCCAGAATCAATGGTCTGACTCGAGTCAAAACCATATTCTTTGCGCTCCCCCGACCGGTCAATGGTGAGACTGGCGAAATCGAATAATTCGGTATCTGCCATTTGTGATGGCGCAATATTTTGCATAGACGAGAAAATTTTCTCAATGCGGCTGCCATCGGCTTTTTCCCAGTCCAGCAGCATTTTCCGAATATTCTGACGCTGCAAATTCTCCTGCGAACCACATAAGTTGCAAGGAATAATGGGAAACTCTTTGTATTGGGAGAAAGCTTCGATATCCGACTCACGACAGTAAGCCAGCGGTCGTATGACAATATTGCGCTTGTCGTCAGACAGTAACTTTGGTGGCATACCGGACAACCGCGAGCCGTAAAACATATTTAAGAACAGGGTTTGCACAATATCGTCTTTGTGGTGACCCAGTGCAATTTTAGTTGCGCCAATCTCTTCTGCAAATGCATACAAAGTACCCCGCCGCAGCCGCGAACACAGGCCACAGGTGGTTTTCCCCTCGGGAATCTTTTGCTTAACAATCGAATAGGTGTCTTTATTGACAATGTAATATTCAATTCCCAGTGTTTCTAGGTATTCCGGCAGAATATGCTCTGGGTAGCCCGGCTGCTTCTGATCCATATTAACCGCGATCAGTTCAAACTTAACCGGCGCGCTCTTTTGCAGGTTCATTAAGATATCCAGCATGGTATAACTGTCTTTACCGCCAGACAGGCACACCATTACTCGGTCACCCTCCTCGATCATTTTATAATCTTCAATCGCCTGACCGGCGTGCCGGCGCAAACGTTTCTGGAGTTTGTTAAATTCGAGCTTGGGCAAACTGGACATAGCACACAAATCAATCAAAGTCTGGGGCTGCGCATTATATAGAAACGCCAATAATGCGGCTACAAAGTAAGCAATCTAATCACTCCCGAAGCAAAGAATCGCGCGTTTTTGCCGTCCAAGGCCAGCGGCACTGGCAATCCTCGGCCGAGATGACTATCATTAGCGCGCCAAAATCTGCTGGCACGAGGTGTATTGGACACGGCCAGACCCCGGCACGGGTGCATGTCGGACTGTGTAATCCACATCCGATCGCACCCGCTCACAAATCAGCCACTCATTCAGAAAGGGAATCGCCCAATGAAACAACCAGTTCGCGTCACCGTTACCGGTGCAGCCGGCCAAATTGGCTACGCTCTTCTTTTCCGTATCGCTTCTGGCGCTATGTTGGGCGACGATCAGCCCGTCATTCTGCACCTGCTAGACATCACTCCAGCCATGGACGCCCTGCAAGGCGTGCGTATGGAGCTTGAAGACTGTGCATTCCCACTGCTCGCCGGTGTGGTATGCACTGACGATCCAAACGTTGGTTTTAAAGATGCCGACTACGCCCTGCTCGTTGGCGCACGCCCACGTGGCCCAGGTATGGAACGCAAAGATCTGCTGGAAGCAAACGCGGCAATCTTCTCTGTTCAAGGCAAGGCCATTGACCAGAACGCTAGCAAAAACATCAAAGTATTGGTTGTTGGCAACCCAGCTAACACTAACGCCCTGATCGCTCAGCGCAATGCGCCGTCTATCAGCCCGCGCAACTTCACTGCGATGACCCGCTTGGATCACAACCGCGCCATGACTCAGATTGCCATCAAAACCGGCAAAACTGTGAACGACGTGACCAATATGACTATTTGGGGTAACCACTCGGCGACTCAGTACCCAGACCTGTTCAATGCTAAGGTTTCCGGCCAAAAGGCAAGTGACTTGATTGATCAAGCATGGCTCGAAGGCGACTTCATCCCGACTGTACAGCAGCGCGGCGCAGCCATCATAAAAGCACGTGGCGCTTCTTCTGCTGCTTCTGCGGCTAACGCTGCAATCGGTCACGTGCGCAGCTGGGCACTCGGCACTGAAGGCGACGACTGGGTATCTATGGGCGTTTACAGTGACGGCAGCTACGGCATTGCCGAAGGCCTGATCTACTCCTTCCCTTGCCGCTGCAAAAACGGCGAGTGGGAAATTGTGCAAGGCGTTGAAGTCAATGATTTCAGCCGCGCTAAAATGCAAGCCACTGAACAAGAGTTGGCTGAAGAGCGCGACGGCGTAAAGCACCTACTGCCTTAAGCTATAAAAAGTAAGCTCCAAAAGGCGACCTTATGGTCGCCTTTTTTATATTTCAAGAATAAGTACTGCTGTCTCTCTTAAACAAAACGGCGGTGACAGCTACACCAAAATACCTTATCTTAGCTCGCTTGTTTTCAGTGAAAACTTTCACTATTTGCTCAGTAACACAGGATAAACACCATGAATGTCTCAGATGCCATCGCCGCCCGCCGCTCCATTCGCGGCTTTAAACCAGATCCGGTCGCACCCGAGCTACTCGAGAAAATATTCACCACTGCCAGCCTCGCGCCGTCCAATTGCAACACTCAGCCATGGCACACCGTGGTAGTTTCTGGACAGGCGCGGGCAGATTTGCAAAAAGCAATCTTCGCTGAAATGAGCGCAGGAAAGACGCCCTCGCCAGCCTTTCCACCCGGCGATCAAAACCTCACTGGCGACTACAAAGACCGCCAATATCAATGCGCCTTTGGCTATTACGGAACGATGGGCATTGAACGGCATGAAAAAGACAAGCGCTTTGCACTTATGATGAAAAACTGGGAGTTCTTTGGCGCACCCCATGTCGCCTTCATTTCCATGCCGACCAGCATGGGGCCGGTCAATGCGGTTGATATCGGTATTTATTTGCAAACACTGATGCTTGTCCTTGTGGAGCATGGCCTGGCTAGCTGCCCCCAGGGCGCACTGGCATTTTACCCAGATGAAGTGAAGAAAATTGCCAACATCCCCGAGGGGAATGGCATTATCTGCGGTTTATCTTTTGGTTACGAGGAAGTTGGCGCGCAAATTAACAATGTAATCATGGATCGAGCGCCACTGGCTGACACTGTGCAGTTTATCGCTTAAAAAAAGCGAGTCATTGTATTAAGCGGGCACCGACCACAAACAACTTAACCGCCATCTAGGCAGTGGCGATCAGTGTTAACTTAAGCCTTCGCGTTAACACTGATAAGTCCAGGTGAGGATGGCAAAACGCGGTGCTCCCGCGAGCGACTAAGGGAGCGAACACCCGCCTGTAAGCGAACACGTAGCTCTTCACGCCAAGCAGGCTTTGCAATATAGTCATCGGCACCGGCGTCCATCGCCGCAATCAAATCAACCGACGCATTGCGGCCAGTTAGCATGATGAAATAGGGGTTCCCCAAATCCTCATCACCGGCCAGGCGCTGGCAAAACTCCAAGCCTGTCATACCCGGCATTAACCAGTCACTGAGCACGATATCGACTTTGTGCTTTTTTAAGAACCGCACCGCTTCATCCGCATTTTCGGCGAGTATGGCTTGCATACCCATTGATTGTAATACAGCCTGTAAGCGTGTCCGCTCCACACGATTATCTTCCACTACGAGAACGCGCACGATCGGGTCAAGCCCACCTTCGGATAAATTTGTCATAGTTGCTACTCCACTTACGCATTGATAATAGCAATATTGCAAATCACATACCGACTACGCCGAATATTTAAAAACCTATAACACATTGTTTTTATTAAACTAATTAAAATATTAATAATATAAACGCAAAAGCAACGCCTATTTTTCTTAAGTCGCGTTGCAATTTGCAAAGTGATCTGAGCATATCGGCGATACCCCCCCACCCATAAAACCCAGCGACGAGAAGTAACTACGCTAATTTATTGGCCCATCTGGCGGCATATCACCACCAGCGTCCGCTAGAGCGTCTTCCTCCATGCGGGGGTCTAGCTCAAAAATAACCGGTGAGGTCACTGATACCAGCTGGAAGGGTTCGGTTTCGTCGACAATTGGCAGGGTATGGGATTCGCGACGAATCGCAATACCAAGGGTAAAGCCAAGGAGGCTAAGTGCGGAAAACACGAACAAACCTGGCGGGCCAAGCAGCGTCATGAATAGCGAAGCCAGTGGTGCCCCCAGTGCGGAGCTAACACCGAAGATAAACAATATCCCGCTACCAATTAATACAAAATCGCTGGGCTCAGCATTGTCTGACGTGTGAGCCAAACAAATTGAGTACATTGTCATTGCCGCAGCGCCCCACAGTACCGCGAGGATGAGCAAGCCAGTTCCGCTTGCGGGAATAAATGCCAAGACCAGTGATACCACAGCTCCAAAAATGCTGGTAAAAAACAACACTAAACGTCGATCATAATGATCAGACAACCGCCCCAGCGGTAACTGGAATAAAGCCCCGCCCAATACCGCACCACTCATGAAGAGTGTTAACTGGCTGGTGTCTAAACCTAATCCTCGAGCATACACCGGCCCCAATGCCCAAAACGCGCCAGTAATCAAACCGCTGCACACCGCGCCTTCCATGCCAACATGAGACAGCTGCCACAAGCGTTTAAAGTCTAGCCTCACCACTTGCATCGGCGCTGGCGCTAAGGTCAAAGTCAGTGACACTGGCACAATCGCCAACGACAACAGCACCCCCGCAAGACCAAACAATACTGGTCCCGATGGCGCCGCAAAGTTGATCATTTGCTGGCCCAAAATAATCATACTTAAATTGATCACAGTGTAGGTCGACAATAAGGTGCCGCGCGTTTCACGGGTAGCACGATCATTAAGCCAGCTCTCTATGACCATGTATAAACCAGAGATACAAAAACCCAACACAAAACGCAGCACTAGCCACACCTCAAAAATTGGCATGGCGTGGAATAAAAATACAATCGCAGAGAATACTGAACCCAGAACCGCAAAGCTGCGAATATGACCAACGCGACGAACAATATGAGGCGTAACTAGGCTACTAACGACAAAGCCAACAAAATAACAGGACGCAGTGAAGCCTATTTCCGTTGGACTAAACTGCTCAATTTCGGCTCGCAACGGCAGCAGTGTAAGCATCATGCCGTGAGCAAGTAACAGTAACGCGTCAGATAACAACAGCGCCGTCAGGGGCAATAATAAGCGTCTCATGAATCGTCCATCTCGGGGGCTGGCGCTGCAATATCGGCCAAGCCAAAAACTCACTACACTGGAGCATGCACATGCAGCTTATTGTACTAAACTAAGCCCTGTTAAATCTAAAATTTAGCTCGTACGTATCACAAACCCTCATGGCAAGCTAAAATACGCCACATGGTGTTAGAACCGCTATTTACATCACAATTCACCCCGGCATATTCGGGCATTTACATAACAAGCAATATCTGGATTTATGCTTAAAGCTTTGCTTTCCAACTCATTGTTAGCCCAAAAGCAAAGCAGCCGTTTTATTCTGGCCGTGCTCTGCGGCCTGTTTTTGGCTACCCCCAGCTGGGCAGCTGATTTCGCTAGCTTGGAGATTGATGGCGGCAAAAGCGAATTGCAAAAGAATATTCGTGCCCATCTCGATCTAGACGATATCCCCTGCAATAGCACCGAAGCGAGAGTGCGCAGCCGCCTGCGGGGCAGCGACGAGAAAATTTCCAAGGCCATGCGGGCCCTTGGCTATTACCACGGCACATGGGTCATGCGTCGCGAGCACGCGCAAATAAAGCCCAAACTCCTAAAAAGTAACCCGCTCACTACTGCAGTAAAAAAAATAGGCAACGGCTCGTCAAATAAAAGCAAATCAAAACCCGATGAGTGCTGGCTACTGACACTCGAATTAACGCCCGGCCCACAAACCTTGATCAAACGTGTCGATGTTAGAATCACCGGCGCCGGCGCAAACGACCCACTCTTCACCCAGTACCTCGGAAAATTGCCGATTGCGGTCGACGATCCTGTTCAGCATGAACTTTACGAAGAAACCAAAAAGACGATCAACCAGCGCGCGCGGAACGCTGGCTATCTCGACGGACAGTTCGTGGAGCACCGCCTCGAAGTCGACCTAGACCAGCACAGCGCCGCCATCATTTTGGTGTTTGATAGTGGCAGTCCCTATACCTTCGGGGATATCGAGTTTGCACCGTCACTACTCAAAACAACGTTTTTGGAGCGCTACCTCCCCTTTAAATCAGGAGATGCCTTCGAGTCGACCAAAATTGTTCAACTGCAAAACAATTTAATCAGCAGTAATTACTTCTCATCCGTCAACATCGACCAGCAAAGCCCAGAGCCAGTAACCCACAGCGTTGGCATTAATATCGCTACCGTGGAAAAACGGAAATACGAAACCACTGCGGGCATAGGGGCCTCCACCGATACCGGGCCCCGAGTTAGCTATGGACTTCGCAATAGGCGGGTTAATGACGACGGCCACACTTACCAAATAGCGAGCCAGTATTCACCCGTCTTATCCAATCTTAGTTTTCAATACACCGTGCCCGGTCGCAAGCCCCTGACCGACAAACTACAGTGGGCCACTGGTGTTGAACGCAAGAATACCGATACCTCAGACAGCACCAGTTACCGCGCTGAAGTCGCCCAAATATCACTGCAAAACCATAATTGGATCCAAACCCTTAGCCTCAAATTCCTCCGCGAAAATTACGATATAGCCGAGCTGAGCAACACATCAACCCTGCTCATGCCCGGCATTGGTTGGTCACGCAGTGAAGCCAATGACCGCCGTTACCCAAGCCGGGGCTGGCGAATTAATACTTCCTTACGCGCTGCACTCAAAGGGGTGGTTTCCGATGTCAGTCTGGCTCAGGCCGAGTTCGACACAAAATGGATTTTACCACTATGGGGTGGCCGCTTTATCAGCCGCGGCGGCCTAGGTATCACCGCGCTCGATGACTTTTCAGAGCTACCTGCATCGCTGCGCTTTTTTGCCGGCGGCGATAATAGTGTGCGGGGCTTTGGCTATGAGACCCTCGGGCCCGAAGACGCTGAGGGTAAAGTCGTTGGCGGCAGTCATCGCCTCACCGGCAGTATCGAGTACGATCACCGTGTCTGGGGCGACTTTGCCCTTGCGACGTTTTATGACGCGGGCAATGCCTTTAACACCAGCGACTTCACTTTTTATGAAAGCGCCGGCGTTGGCCTACGCTGGTTATCACCCATTGGTCCGGTACGAGTCGACTTTGCATTTCCTCTTAAAGACGGTGGTTTCCACTTCCATTTATCGATGGGGCCGGATTTATGATCGCCACAATCGGTCGCTACGCATTACGCACACTCCTCGCATTATTTGGTCTCGCTGTTTTATGCGTCGCCAGTATTCACCTAATATTAGACACTCAGCGTGGCAGCGACTGGCTTTTACACCGTGGCCTCGCAATGCTGTCGCCAGAGGCTAAATTCACTGCCTATAGCGGTAGTTTAGCGCGTGGAATTCAGCTCGAAGGATTGCATCTACCTTTAGACGGAATTGATATTCAACTCGGTGAGTTAGACAGTAGCTGGAATTTATGGGGCATGCTGAGCGGCAGCTTGTCCATCAATAAGCTCCACTTTACCGAGCTAACGGTAAGAATTAGCCCTGACGAGTCGCCGCACCCAGCCCAGCCCACAAGTAGTCCCGGCCCCTGGCCCAGTTTGGGTTTACCGATGCCCGTTACAATTGACGACGTGACGATTACCCGAGTCATGTTAATTCAGGGCGACAGTATTCAGGGAGAGAGTGTTCAAAAAATTGATCGTATACACCTCAGCGCCGCACTCGGCTTAACTCGCAGTAAAATTAAAACCCTAAACATTCAAACAAGCACTCAGCAGCTAAATTTAAGCGCTAAAATAAACAATGCCCCCCCCTACCCAATGAACTTAAACGTAGACTGGGCAACATCCTTAGAAGATATTGGCCGACTAAGTGGCCAGGCTCAACTCAGCGGCGATCTCCGCAAGCTGCAACTGCAACATCGCTTAATACAGCCCGCTCAGCTCGATTCTCAGGCGGAAATTAGCCTCCCTTACAATGCTCAGCGCATGAGTATTGACTACAAAGAAATTCACCTAGATCTGAAAAACCGGTGGCAGAACTTCAAGACGACGGCCTTAAACACCACTATTTTACCGCTAACGAGTACTGGCAGCCTTAACATTGAAGGCCGCTGGCAGGAATACAAACTCAATTTAGACAGCACAATCAGCGCCATTGAAATGCCCGTGGCGCCAGCAGCTAGTGCGAAAAAGGTCGCGCAAATCACCACTACTGTCGCAGACAAGCAGACCACAGATATCGCCAATATACTAAGTACACTATTTAAGCGGCCCTTACATATCAGCACTCGACTCAGTGGCAATGAACTTAACATTGCCATTGCCAAACTCACCGCGGAAACATCCGCGGGCGACTTGGCTGTAGCAGGCAAGGTCAATGCCAATTATTTTCTCGACAACTCCCCCGCAAACTCGAGACAAGCGCTTAATTGGCAACTTGGTATCGAAGCTAGCAATATTGATAGCAGCCCGTTTATTCCCGATTGGCCTGCACAGGTATCCGCAAAACTGAGCAGTCGTGGCCAGTGGCAGGCCGAACACTATAAGACCAGCCTCGACATCGCCGCCCTAAATGGCAATTTTTTAGGCAGGCCTCTCTCAGGAAGTGGCGTGATTCAAGTCGATGAGCAAAGCCAAGAGTTTAAACAACTTAATCTAAGTTTAGGCGACAACCAAGTTCAATTACATGGTCGCCTAGCCAAAACAAGTTCACTGGACTGGCAGATAAACGCGCAAGACCTCGGTCAAATTCTCCCGGAGCTAAGCGGCGCCATCGTAAGTAAAGGCAGTTTACGGGGCGGTCCCTTGGCCTTGCTCCTAGGCCCGCTAAACAACCAAGCTATTAACACACCGCAGATCAATGCCACCGTCAGGGCAAACAAAGTCCAGTACCAAGGCTACACAATTGGCCTTGCCGACTTAGCCATACATTTAAAAGCGGACCAAAGCTTCGCACTGAACATTACTGCCACAAAACTGAATGCCGGGCCGCTCAATGACGCTAAAATTGCCTTGCTTGGTAACGGCGATCTCGACAGCCACACATTCGCCCTCAATATAAGTGACCGCGACCAGCAACTTGAACTACACCTCGCGGGCGGGCTTGGTCAAACCACAAAACAAAGCAAAGCCACCGCATGGCGTGGCCAGATAAAAAGCCTTGCACTGCACCACCCCCAATTAGGTCCGTGGCAATCACCGCGGCCTAGTTCATTAACGTTATCAGCAACTGAAGTACAGCTCGAAAGCTTTTGTTTAGTTCAAGAACAAGAAGGCGTTCCAGCAAGCTTGTGTAGCACCTTCGCGCTATTGAACAAGGCCATTAAACTCGATGGTAGCCTGAACAATCTGTCGCTAGACCGGCTCAGTGCAAGCCTTCCGCCAGGTTCGTCGTTGCAGGGTAAGGTCGATAGCGAATTCAATGTTGGAGGCCGCCTCGATCAGCTAACTGGCCAGTTTGCGCTGCACGCTGAGCCAATAGTGATTCGCTACCAAGCCGGAATTGATGAAGACCTACTTGAGCATCACGGCAATCTGAGCCTCGGCGCGACGCTTGAAGACAATAAAATAAGCAGTCATATAGAGTTTAATATCGCCGAAGTAGGTACCATGAGCGGCAAGCTCGATACCGGCGGACTGGAGCCCGACAGTACAATAAATGGCTCCGTAAGCAGCCAGTTTGACAATTTGCTGTGGCTCGGTGGTTTTTTTCCGGAGCTAGAAAAGCTCGATGCCACCCTTGCTACCGAGCTTGTCATTAACGGCACGCTGGGCTCACCCGCCTTTGTCGGAGACGTCAGCGTAGACAAGCTCAATATGCAATTACCCGCCATTGGCCTCGCCCTCCACTCCGGCAGTGCTACCCTGCACCTGGCGAATGCCGGCGACTGGCAGTTAGATGCGGGCATCACTTCGGGTGCTGGCCGTCTCAAGCTCCTTGGCCAAGGTGCTTTTTCCCCAAGTAGCGGACCAATCGGCGACATTGACATTAGTGGCGAAAACTTCACCGCTGTCGACCTTGCCGATGCAAACGTCCTTATTTCGCCAAATATCAACGTCAGCCTCGCCGCCGAGCTCATTAAAATTCGCGGCAGCTTAGCCATACCCAAGGGTAACTTCACCTTGAAATCCCTGCCCGCACAGGCCAGTTCGGTGTCCGCTGATGAAGTCATCATTAGCAGCCAACATTCGCCAACGAGTAGTGCAAGCAGGCCAATTGACACCCAAATTACCGTCACCCTCGATGACAGTTTTCAGTTCTCCGGCTACGGTCTCAGTACTCGCCTTGGCGGCAGACTCCGAATAGCACAAAAACCCCAATCTGCGGTACAAGCCTTTGGCAGTCTGTCATTGTATGACGGTGTGTACAAAGCCTACGGCCAAGACCTGAGCATTCAACGTGGGCTGTTGCTATTCCAAGGGCCTCTTGATAATCCTGGTTTGAATATAACGGCAATACGCGAAGTAGAAAGCTATCAAGTTGGCATCAATATTGGTGGCTTCGCTCAGGATATTCGCAGTGATTTATTCTCTGACCCAGCCATGCCACCAACCGACGTCATCTCCATGTTAATCACCGGCAAAGTGCCGGGCGCAATGAGCCAATCTGATGCCAACCAGGTCATGAATGCCGCAACCTCTCTCGGTATATCCCAAAGTAAAGGCATTACGAATACCCTGCAAAGCACATTCGGTATGGATGTATTGAATTTACAAGGCGGTGACAGCTATGAAGAAAGCTCTCTGGTGGTAGGCAAATACCTAACGCCAAGTATCTTTATAAGCTATGTACAAAATCTATTCACCCCCGCTGGCAGTATCCAGCTAGACTATACTTTGAGTAAATCCTTAGGCCTAAAAGCGCAGTCAGGTGAAACCCAAAGTATCGATCTGTTGTACCGCGTGGAACACGGTAAAAATTGAGCCTAATTTAAAGGCTCAATTTAATAATGGCTACCACACGGTTTTCATCGTGCCGCCGTCCACTACCAAAGTCGCACCGGTGATATAGCTTGCCGCGGGGGACAACAAAAAAGCCCCTGCTTTGCCAAACTCTAATGGTTCACCATAACGACCAAGGGGAATATTTTGCTCATTGGCGTGGCGCTGTTCAATAATATCAATGCCCTTGGCTGCTGCTTGAGCACGGTCCAAACTCTGCATGCGATCTGTGGCAATCAGGCCCGGTATTAAATTATTCACCCGAATATTCTCGCTAGCCAATTGCTTGGACAAGCTCTTGGCTAAGCTGGTTACACCTGAGCGCATCACATTCGACAGAAGTAGAAAATCGATGGGCTCTTTCACTGACGACGACGTTAAGGTCAAAATTGCACCGCCGCCGGCTTTTCTTAAATGGGGCAAGCACTCTCGGACCATTCTTACCGCGCTCATTAAGGTCAAATTAAATGCGGCTTGCCAATCTTCATCACTAAACACATCGAACTGCCCCAGCGGTGGCCCGCCGGCATTAACGACGAGACCGTCTACTCGGCCGAAATCGCGACTGGCATCAGCCACCCATTGCGTAATACTGGCTCCATCACTCGCATCCATCACATAAGCCTTGACCAAATTTCCTGTACGTTCGGCGAGCTCGCGGCCGGCGACGAAAATCGCTTCAGCGTTGCGGCTGGCAATCGCCACACGTGCGCCATTTAAGGATAACTGCTCTGCAATCGCGAGACCTAGGCCCCGACTGGCGCCCGCCACCAAAAACACCTTGCCCTCAATTTGCAAATCCATATTTAATACCCTTTGATTTTTCCACTGTTAGCAGCGTCGCCTAATCCTAGCGAGTAGACCGTCACGGCCTAGCATGCCTCGATTCAACGAGACGACAAGCCCGCAATTAGTTAGAATACCCGCCAATCCGGTCGGCCTAAAACTTGCTTAGCGTAAAGCTAGCTTTTAGATAGCCAAGAAAACCGAAAAAACACATGACATCAGATATAATCGCTGTCAACATTACCGTAGGTTTACGGGCGACATAAATATGACTACTGACACGAACACAAGCACTAGCTACCATCACGGGAATCTCCGCCAAGAATTGATGGAGTTGGCCGAAAAGCACCTCGTTACTGGTGGCATTGGCGAATTGAGTTTGCGCGCGCTTGCTCGGGAGATTGGCGTATCACAAACGGCGCCCTATCGGCACTTTAAAGACAAAAATGCCTTGCTTGCGGCTCTGGCCACCGAAGGTTTTCGCCGTTTTTTTGTGTTATGCGAAGCCAGTGAAAATGAACCACGCGCCGATCTTAGCTTACTGATGTTCGGCTTGAGCTATGTTCAGTTTGCCAAACTCCACACCGAAATGTTTCATCTTATGTTTGGCCCAGTGTTACAGCCCCGCAATGATTACCCGGAACTGTTTGCCGCTGGCCGCGAAGCAATATACAAAGTGCGTGCAGGGGTTGAGCGCGGCTTTAAAACCGACGTCATTCGCCAACTCGACGATGTTGCCTCTATGGCTCATACCGTCTGGGCCGCCGTGCACGGTGTAGCCACACTAATGCTAGATCACGGCGACACCTATGGTTATCACCGCGACCTTGATATGCAAGCGGAAAAATCGCTACGCATGATGATCGCAGGCCTCTGCACTGACCCCACAGATATATCAAAACTGCCGACCGCGACAAATACAGAAAGTCCGACCGCAGAGTAAATTGGCTGTAAAACAGCCCTACAAACGGCCCAAGACTAATAATGGCGGCGTAGTAAGTACCGTTCGGCAGTAAAACCAGCCGGTTGCCGCCATTGTTATGGCCCCCACTAATGGCACAGTTAAAAACACTTCCCCGTGCCAGACTGCATCCATATCCAGAGCCCAACGCTGCACACCGAAGAGCGCAATATTGCTGCCAAGCGCCGCTAATAGCCCTGCAAGTAAACCCACCGCCGCAAATTCCAATATCAGGCCACTGGCAATTAATTTCCGGCTCGCCCCCAAGGTCCGCAGAATCGCATTTTCCTGTAGACGACTATCGAGACTAGCCTGCACATTCGCAACACTTACTAGCAGCGCGCACACCACAACCAAAAACAACACTAAACCTATGGCCGCACTCACTTGGCTCACGACGGTGCTCATTTGTTTAATGACCGCATCGATTTCGATCAAAGTAACAGTGGGAAAAGCCCTCAACAATTCGGTCAGTAACTGTTTATCACCCGCTGCCAGATAAAAACTGGTGATATAACTCCCCGCGTATTTTTCTAAACTTTCCGGCGGAAATATAAAATAGAAATTGGGCCGCATGCTACTCCAATCCAGACTCCTAATACTGCTAACCTCAGCGTTTAATTTTTGGCCACCAAGATCAAAGGTCAACACGCTGCCCAATTGAATATGCAGTTTTTCAGCGAAGTCCTGTTCTACTGATACGGGAATAGTATCGGTATCAGCGAGACTGACTTTTGGCCACCATTCCCCCATTTCAAGGCGATTGTCCTCAGGTAAATCCTTTGCCCAAGTCAGGTTCATTTCCCGATTAACATTGCCACTACCGGCATCGATTGCCGCGATATCACTCAGTAATTGTTGGTCTATATGAGTTATACGGCCGCGAACCATTGGATATAAACCGGCATTACTAAGCTGGTGACGCTGAAAAAACGCATCTAAAGGCGCAATTTCATTCGGCTGGATATTGATTAAAAAATGATTGGGGGCGCCTTCACCCAATTGCATCTGCCAATCGGCCAATAAGGTAGAACGCAACACACCCAAGGTGGTTAACGCCATTAAGGCCAAAGCAAAACTCGCTACTTGAAAGGCATTAGCAAAACGCCGGCGATATATTGCCGCCAGCGCCAGGCGCAATGCCCCCTGAGATCGACTGGCGGTCAACCGCCTAGCCAGTGAAATTAACCACAAAACCAAGGCTGCCGCTAATAAGCCCAAACTCAAACTTGCCAGCAATAGCGCGCCACTGAGCTGAAGATCATTGCTATACCACCACATGAGCAGCCCAACGCCGACCAGGCCAATTAAACCACTACTCAGTAAATTGTCGCTATCGTCGGCGAGATCCCGACGCAACACCCGCAGCGGCGCAACTTTACTCAAGCGCCACAACGGCGGCAGGGCAAATACCGCTGTCGAGACCACCGCGGTAATCGCCCCAACCGCAAAGGGACGCCAGCTCGGCGCAGGAATCTCAATATCGATTAAACCCCGTAAACTACCGAACAAAACATCCTGTAGGCCGTAACCCAATAGCCCGCCCAACACAATTGCCCCGCCAGCCAGCAAGGCAAGCTGGCCAATATAGCGGTTTAAAATTTGGCGCCGCCTAGCCCCTAAGGCCTTCATAACAGCGACATTATCGGTATTTCGATCGCCGTAGCGGCGCGCCGCCAAGGCAATTGCAGCCCCTGCGAGCGCAACACCGAGACTGGCGGCAAGCAATAAATACCCTTCGGCTCGCTTTAGTGTATTCGCCAAGGCAGGCTGACCATCGCTGAGCGATTCCCAGCGCTGACCAGCATTTAACTGTGGCGTTAGCCATACCGAATAAGCGTCAAGTTGCTCCGCATTTCCGGCAAATAAATAGCGATACCGCACCAGGCTGCCTGCTTGCACAACCTCTGTGGCCGCCAAATCCCTGGTATTAATCATCGCCCGCGGCGCTAACATTTCATTCATGCCGCCGCGATCAGGTTCACTAAGCAGTGCCCGGCTTAGTGTAAAGCTCGCCTCCCCTAAGCCAACTTCATCGCCAACCGCCAAATTAAGCAATGCCATTAAGCGGGAATCCAGCCAAATTTCACCTGTTTGGGGGCCGCGACCAACAAGCTCAACTTCGCCGAAAGCCGTATCACTCACGCCCAACTCGCCAATAAGGGGGTAGTTGTCCGATACCGCACGAATTGACGCCAGCTGCATGTCATCACCAACGGCAATCATCGAGCGAAAGCTGACCACACTCGCCGTGTGTATCCCCCTATTTGCCGCCTCACTTAACCAATCATCGGCAACGCTACGTGAGGTTTTTAACACGCGGTCAGCCGCCAGAAACTGATGGCTCTGCTGGGTCATGGCGCCACTGAGACGTTCAGAAAACCCGGCGATGCCAGTCACAATGACAACAGCCAAGCACAGTGAAAACCCTAGCAAGCCCAACTCGCCGCCCCGCCAAGCCCGGCTAAAATTGCGCAGCGCAGCTATTATCTTCATAGTGTGCCCAGCGCAGATCGCCCCTGAGACCCAGCGCTTTCACGGTGGAACTCTTCACTTAAAATACCGTCGTGCATGACAAATTGCCGTTCACAACGTCTGGCGAGGGGCAGTTCATGAGTGACCAGCACCAAGGTGGTCTCACTCCCACTATTCAGCTCAAACAACAATTCGATAATACGCTGCCCGGTATGCTCATCTAAATTTCCGGTAGGTTCATCAGCGAATAAAATATCAGGCTCTACCGCAAATGCCCGCGCTAAGGCGACTCGCTGCTGCTCGCCACCAGACAACTGCCTAGGGTAATGATGACCACGCTCAGCCAAGCCCACCTTATCGAGGAATATTTTTGCCTTCACAGCCGCGCCAGGCCGACCACTCAATTCTAACGGCAACATGACATTTTCAAGTGCCGTTAATCCTGGCAGTAACTGAAATGACTGAAATACAAAGCCCACATGCTTTGCCCTAAGGCTGGCGCGCTGATCCTCAGTCATCACACTGATATTTTGGCCGTTGAGATAAATCGCCCCGCTACTCGCATTGTCTAGGCCAGCCAACAAGCCCAATAAGGTTGATTTTCCCGCCCCAGACACCCCAATAATCGCCGCGCTCTCCCCCGCCTTGATTTCGAGGTTAATCCCTCGCAATATGGCTAGTTCCTGGGCACCGCTGGTGACCGTTTTACAGAGATCTTGTACTCGAATCATGTTAAAACCTGTGTTTTCATTTTATTCACGCGCACTGCGCGGTGGCGGATTATTACTACTTTTAAGCTTAACATTGCTAGGTATAACGCCATCTTCCCATGCGAACACCACTAATATATTGGTGCTTGGCGACAGTATCAGTGCTGGCTACGGTTTTGACCCCGCACTTGGCTGGGTGACACTGCTTGGCAAGCAAGTCCCGGCTACGTACAACGTGGTCAATGCCAGCGTCAGTGGCGAAACCAGTGCAGGCGGCTTAAACCGCCTGCCTGCCTTGCTGGCTGAACACCAGCCGAGTATTGTCATCATCGAACTTGGTGGCAACGATGGTTTGCGCGGCTACCCGGTAATGAGCTTACGTAAAAACCTGCAAGCCTTGATCAATTTAAGTATCGAGGCAGGCGCCCAACCGCTGTTACTCGGCATGAAAATCCCACCAAACTACGGCAAACGTTACACCGATGCCTTCGCTGATAGCTATAAAAAAATCGCAAACGCCAACGACATACCCTGGGTGGACTTTTTCCTCGACGATATCGCCACCGACAATAAGCTAATGCAAAGCGATGGCATCCACCCCAATGCCAAAGCACAAGCCCTGATAGTACAGAAGGTACTACCAGCACTAACACCCCTGCTGAATTAAGTTTTGGTAAGAGAGCAAAGAAGCATTACAAAGGAGTTCGCATGGGTGCCCACATTGAGCGAGTAAGCAAACCGCCGCCAGTATTTCTAGAAGTCGACGATAAGCTCGTGATCTTCGATGGGGTCTGTAAATTCTGCCATTTCTGGAGCCGCTTTATCATTCGCTTCGACAGTAGCCAACGCATCAAGCTCGCCACAGTGCAATCGCCCGTGGGTATAGCGCTATTCGAGCACTACAGCTTAACGAACAAGCCCATTGAATCGGTCTATTATTTTTCCGACGGCAAACATTATGAAAAAAGCACTGCGATGTTGAAAATCGCTGAGCAGTTACCTTGGCCATGGCAGTCACTGTTAATATTCCGGGTGATCCCCCGACCAATCCGAGATGCCGTCTACAGCCTAATTGCTCGCAATCGCTACCGCTTGTTCGGCCGCTATGCGCAGTGTCCGCTACCTACTGCCGCGCAGCAGGCAAGGTATTTTGTGCTCGGCAAAAATAAATGAGCAATATCCTCATTGCGTTTAGCGCAATTGCGAGCTATCCCTCTCGCACAGCAACTTAGTAAATCAGCAGATCAGACTAGTCTTCCTGGGTCCAGCAACACCGCCAAGTCCTCGCGGCTTAAATCAGTCATCTCCACTGCCACATCGAGTACAGGCCGCTGCTCGGCGTAGGCCCTTTTGGCGATCTTTGCCGCGGCCAAGTAGCCTACAACAGGGTTTAGCGCGGTAACTAATATTGGGTTACGAGCGAGGCTATCAGCCATTACCGCCTTGTCAACGGTGAAACCGGCGATGGCTTTATCGGCCAGCGCAATACTGGCATTACTAAGCAAATCGATGCTTTGTAGCAAGTTATAGGCTATCACCGGCAGCATGACATTTAGCTGAAAATTACCCGACTGCCCCGCCACGGTTATACAGGCGTCATTACCGATCACCTGTGCGGCGGCCATGGCTACGGCTTCGGGTATTACCGGGTTTACCTTACCCGGCATAATGCTGCTGCCAGGCTGCAATGCGGGCAAACGGATTTCTCCCAAACCCGCGAGTGGGCCGCTGTTCATCCAGCGCAAATCATTACTGATCTTCATCAATGCCACTGCCAAGGCCTTTAGCTGACCGGATGCCGCTACGGCTGTGTCTTGGCTGGAAAGCGCCTCAAACAGCGAATCATTGGGCTTAAAACTCAAGCCAGTGTCAATACTCAATGCCGCGCAAAACTTCTCGGCAAATAAGTCAGGTGAATTCACCCCCGTGCCTACCGCCGTCCCACCTTGAGCTAATTGGCCGAGCTGTTTTTGCGTATCTAGGAGGCGTGTGCGTGCTTTATGGATCTGCGCTGCCCACGCCGAAACCTCTTGAGATAGCTTAATCGGCATGGCATCCATCAGGTGCGTGCGTCCGGTTTTAATCGTACCGTCGCATTCAATAGCCTTACGTTTTAGGGTCGCTTCTAGCTTCTCTAGCGCTGGCAATAATCGCTGGTGCAAGGCCAACGCCGCACTGAGGTGAATTGCGCTGGGAATTACGTCATTGCTACTTTGACTCATATTAACGTGGTCATTGGGACTGATTTCGAGGCCACTGCTCTCGCTTGCAAGGTTCGCCAAGACCTCATTGACATTCATATTAGTACTGGTGGCCGATCCTGTTTGAAATACATCGATGGGGAATTGATCACTATACCCACCCGCCAAAACCGTATCGGCTGCGGCAACGATGGCCTGGCACAGGTTATCGGGAAGAAGCTCCTCTTCTCGATTGACCATCGCCGCACAGCGCTTAATACGCACGACTGCGTGTATAAATTGTTCGGGCAGGACCAAGCCACTAATCGCAAAATTATCGAGGGCGCGCTGGGTCTGAGCACCATATTTTGCAGAACAAGGAACGTTCACCTCTCCCATGCTGTCACGTTCAAGCCGGAATTTTTTCACGATAGCGCCTCCTGTAATTCAATAAACCCTAGATCAAAAAACCTTAATCACCGTGAATTGGTCTTATCGCTTTGTACTATGGCAATGATAATTCGTGTTATGTCCCCATAAGCCCTAAAATATAGCGGCCTTAACATGGAGACCAGTATGCCCACAGATTACCAAAACACTAGCACAGAACAGTGGCTACAATGGGATAAAGACCACATTTGGCACCCCTACTCCTCGGTGTTGAACCCGCCAGCCATGGTTCCTGTCGTGTCCGCCAAGGGTGTGCGACTCACGCTAGCGGATGGCCGCGAGCTAATCGATGGCATGTCGTCGTGGTGGTCCGCCATACACGGCTATAATCACCCAGCATTAAACGCAGCGGCAAATGCCCAGCTCAATGATATGTCCCATGTGATGTTCGGAGGGCTGACCCATCCCGCCGCGGCAGGCCTTGGCAAACGATTAGTCGATATCACCCCCGCGCCCCTTACGCGAGTGTTTATTTCTGACTCCGGTTCGGTCGCTGTAGAGGTCGCGATTAAAATGGCCCTGCAATATTGGTACTCCATTGGCCAGCCAAACAAAACTCGCCTACTGGCCCTGCGTAATGGCTACCACGGCGACACCTTTGGTGCGATGGCGACCTGCGACCCCGTCACCGGCATGCACCACTTGTTTAACAAAGTGTTACCCGAGCACCTATTTGCCGAGGCGCCAAAAACCGCCTTTGGCGAGCAGGCAAATGACGCCGATATGGCAAACATCACAAGCCTATTACAAAACCACCATCAGGAACTGGCCGCCGTTATTCTCGAACCTGTTGTGCAGGGCGCAGGTGGTATGCGCTTTTACTCAGGTGACTACTTAAAACAACTTCGGGCACTTTGCGACGAATACGACGTTTTACTCATTCACGATGAAATTGCCACTGGCTTTGGCCGCAGCGGCAAATTATTTGCCTGCGAGCACGCGGGCATTAGTCCCGATATTATGTGCGTAGGCAAAGCCCTTACCGGCGGTTATCTATCGTTAGCTGCGACGCTGTGCAGCGAAAAAATTGCCCAAGGTATCTGCGAAGGCGAAGCCGGCGTTTTTATGCACGGCCCCACTTTTATGGGCAACCCCCTGGCCTGCAGTATTGCCAATGCCAGTATTGATTTACTCTTGGCAAGTGACTGGCAGAGTAATATTAAGCGCATTGAGTCTGGACTTTCCGCTGGCCTTGCGCCCGCTGCTGAGCTGAATAGTGTCGCGGCAGTGCGTTGTCTTGGCGCTATTGGTGTCATCGAAATGAAGACCGCCGTGAACATGGCCAGTCTGCAGGCGCAGTTTATAAGCAGGGGAATTTGGATTCGGCCATTTGGCAAACTGGTTTACACCATGCCCCCGTACATAATTAATAATGACGATCTCGCGCTGCTTTGCCAGCAGATGGTCGCCGCCTTGGCTGCAGAGGAATAACAAAAATGAGTAATGCCAAATTCAAAACATGGCTTCATGAGATTATTTTTGGCACCGAACCCGGCCCCGGCCGTAACTTCGATATTTTCTTGATCGTCGTAATACTCAGTAGCGTCGCGGCCCTATTTATTGATTCCGTCGCAGCAATTCACGAGCGCTATGGCGACTTTTTGTTCGGCATTGAAGTATTTTTCACTGTGTTATTTACCGTAGAGTACGGCGCGCGCATCTATTGCTCGCCCAATCGCCGCGCCTATATTTTCAGCTTCTATGGTTTAATCGACCTACTCGCGACGATACCTACATATCTATCAATATTTATTCCAGGCGCCCAGCATTTGCTGATCATCCGCGTATTTAGAGTACTGCGGGTTTTTAGAGTTTTTAAGCTTTTTCACTATATGAGTGAAGCAAATGTGTTATTGCGCTCGCTGCTAGCATCACGTCGAAAAATTTCAGTTTTCCTCGTCTCGGTACTCACTGTCATAGTGGTGTTTGGCGCATTGATGTATTTAATAGAAGGCCCTGAGAACGGTTTCACCAGTTTGCCGCAAAGTATGTATTGGGCCATTGTTACGGTAACCACTGTTGGCTACGGCGATATCGCACCCCACACGCCGCTTGGTCAACTCGTTGCGGCGATGGCGATGATTACTAGCTACGCTATTATTGCTATCCCTACCGGCATTCTCAGTGCTGAATTAATACAAGAAAGTCAGCGCATGATCACCAACCGTCAGTGCCCTAATTGCGCAAAATTTGGTCACGACAAAGAAGCAAATTATTGTAAACATTGCGGTGAAAAAATGCCGCCGCCTTTGTAAGTCGTCACGAAAAATAAAAGGTTAAAAAAGCCAGTCGCAAAAATATGGGGGAGTACTGTCACGACTGGCACAAGAAGGAATAGTAATTAAATTTATGCTTCAGCCAGCTAAAAACCTAAAACAATACCTAAGTAGCTAGCTTAATCACCCACTAGATCAAATAGCCCGATTTAGGTCTTAAAATATGAACCGACCACCAATTTTAACGGTATCTGTATCGCCTTCCCAGCGCGAACCTCTCGAAAGGAAATTCGAATCATCAATATCCAACTTATAGCGGTCATACTCCAAAGCTACGGCAAAGTGCGCATTTACTTTTAGGTCGGCACCGATACCATAAAACGGCTCGTCACCATCATAGCTCTGCTTTAGAGTCGCAAAACGAACATCAGCATCCCAAAACAATTGCCCTGCTTTCGCGTATAAACCAATATGATCTGTTACTGGTAGGCGGCCAGTTACTGCTAGACCATATCCATCCACTGTGGCCTTTCCTGTACTGCCACCGAAAGAGCCGAAATCAATATAACTCGCTTCAAAACCTAAATACTGATTTAACTGTGCGCCTAAAATAGCTTCTTTGTAATCGTCGTCCTCGTCGAAATCGCCGCCACGATCCTTATACCCGCCATAATTAGCACCGATATATGCGTGCACTCCAACAGGGGGATTCGCGAATGCTGCCGACCCTAGCGTTACTGTGCTTACAACAGCGGTAAGAAATGCCAAGGCACGTGAATATACTGCTTGCATAATAATCTCCTCTAAGAATCACAATAACGTTACTCAATACAGGCGAAGCGGGCCTAAGGCCCGCTACTAACTTGATTACTCTGCCTCTTCTTCAAGGTTTCGAATCGCGTCCTGACGGTTAAAATACTCTTCACGACTTACCGTGCCGTTAGCATCGACATCGATTACCGAAAATTGCTGGTTAAGTGAACGTTCCGCCTTAGCTTCGGCCTTATCTAATTTACCGTCACCATTTCTGTCAAGCGCAGTAAAAACAGCCGCACTAGCATCGTCGGATTCAGTCCCTTGCAGTGCGCTCGGTGCCCGACGCTCTAGTTCAACCGAGTTCAAACCTTTACCTTGTGCGTTCAGCTGCGCATCGCCGCTTACGCCACCTTTGGGAGATACAGCACCGCTACCTTGAACTCCACCAGTCACTGGGCCCGCAAGACAAATTGAGCTCAATGCTAAACCTGCAAAAACTATCGCTGTCTTCTTCATAATATTCTCCATAATCTTTCCCAGTTAAAAAATGATTAATTTCTGACCAACGAAATTAATTAGTGACACCAATATTTTTTTCAACCGCTAAAAAAAGCATTCTTTACGATGTCACCTAGGGAAAGGCAAGCACCATGCCAAAATAATTTTTCTAACAATATCAAGTAGTTATTAATTTACCGAGAACTAAACCGAATACCTTGCTGTCATACTGTTGGTATTTTGCAACACACATGCAAAACTATTTATTTTAATTAATAATTTCAGAATCTTAGAGTGTATTCATTTGGCAACAGGGTATTCACAAAAACAATAATGTGATGAAACCAATCTTATACAGTAAAAAACTAAGCCTCACTCAGCAGTGGATTGGCACAACTCTATTATCAATGTTGCCACTCATCATTGCGGTGACCTACGCGACATGGGAAATGAGTTCGCAAGCGAGGGCGCAGAAGCGCTTAGTGATGGAACAGGCAAGAATTTCTCAGCTTAGCGCCACCATCCAAGAACTGAGTAAAGACATAGAGCGCTCCGCGCGCCAGCACCAACTACTTCAAGAAGTGAGTTTATTAAAGATATTAAAAATCAAGAAAAACCAGCTAAGCGACAGCCTTAGCGAGGTTAAAGTGTTGCTACCCAGCCTAGCTAACAATGATGTTTTACAGGAAATTAATAATCACAGCGAAGAAATAATCCTTATATCGCAACGCAGTAATGCCAATAGAGGCCAGCACTTAGAAAACCTTTACTCAACATTAAAGAACGATAGCGACACCCTACACGGCCAATTGCGAAGCGCTGTTCAGGACAATTTGGACCGCGCTGAGGATGAATTAAACAACGTGTTATGGCGAGTACTCATTACCGGCTTATTAGCCTTACCTGCTAGTTTTTTACTACTGGGCGCAAGTACCATTATTGTTACGCGCTCCATCAGCCGCCTGTCGCTTGCCATCCATGACTTAGGCAACGGAAAATGGGATAAAGCTATTGGAATAAATGGGCCATCTGATTTAGTCGAGCTAGGCCATCGACTTGAATGGATGCGCACCCAGTTACTTAGCGTCGAGCAACAGAAAGCCCAGTTCACCCAACACATTACACATGAACTTAAAAGCCCTCTAGCCGCCATAATAGACGCCCAAGGAATACTTGCCGATCAAATTCCCGGCAGGGTGAACAATCAGCAAATGGCGGTGTTAAAAATATTGCGAAACCAAGCAGATAATTTGCAGGAATTGATTCAACAGCTACTCAACTTCAACACCATATCGCAAGGAATAGCGGCAAACGATGAAGAGATTGATTTACATAATCTGTGTAAAAAATTAATCGCACGCTACCGCAACTTACTATCCGATGCCAGCATCCAAATAAATTATAGCGGCCACGATGGACTCGTAACCGGAAACGCTCAGTTAATCGAAATGATTTTAAGTAATTTACTATCGAACGCCATTCATTTTTGCAGACCGAGCGGGTCAGTATGTGTGAGCTGGGGAGTTCGCGAGATAGACAACCGTGGCCAAGCCATCCTCAACAGCAATACCACTGGTAGCTTTTGGTGGTTGCAAGTTAGCGATGATGGCCCGGGCATCGACAACGACGAACGCGATGCGATATTTCAGCCCTTTTATCAAGGAAGGAACAAGCGGCATGGCGCATTAAAAGGCAGCGGTATTGGCCTGGCCATTGTTAAGGCCTGCGCCGAACAAGCAAACGCCAACTTAAGCCTAAACTCCATTAAAAATAAGGGATCGAAATTTACACTTTGCTTTCCAGATAATGGGTAAGGAATACTATGAAAATAAACCTACTTTCCGCATCTGTTTTTCTACTTTGCGGGTGTGCCCCAGTAAACGAGAACCACCAGAGCAGTGCCCCCGAAAAAGCGAACCAAAAAGTCGCCTTTGCCTTTAAATCCGGGGCGATCGACACCCCGGAACCGGCCATTGCTCTCCTCGCAAAGCGCCAAGCTTGGTGTTTACTGCCCGAAACTGAACGCTTACAAATCGATGCCGCACTGCGCGCACAAACCGATGAAAACAGCGCGTTTCAACGTTTAATATTAACTACCTGTGCACCCGGCAAGTACGCAAAACAAAGTCACGCGCTAATCTCCACTCTAGATTTACAAGGCTTTAGTGAAGCTGAACGCGCTTTATTAACGCTAATCAATGACGCCAACCGCAGTCTATTGCAAACCCTCCATGAACGGGATTTATTACGCACTAAGCTACGAAACACGATAGACGGTATCAGCAATATTGAAGCCCAAATCATTGATAATGAAACTCCGTAGCAAAGAGGTTAATAATGAGTACCCAGCAACATACAAAGATTTTACTCGTAGACGACGACCCCGGCGTCCTCCAACTGCTTTCGATGCGCCTTGAAGCCCTCGCCTTCGAGGTAATATGTGCCGATAGTGGTGATGCCGCGCTGAGCAAACTCAAAAGTGAGTGCGCAAATTTAGTGATCTCTGACTTGCGTATGGATGGTATGGACGGCATTGAACTTTTTGAAAATATTCAGACACAATATCCGGGCCTTCCCGTAATTGTACTGACAGCTCATGGGTCCATTAAAGAGGCCGTCAACGCAACCCAAAAGGGTGTATTCAGTTTCCTTACAAAGCCCATTGATAAAGATGAACTGCTAAGCAGTATTCAACAAGCTCTTGAATTAGGCAGCGAAAACATCTCGACGCAGAACGTCGAGAATAACATTGTCACCTGCAGTGCAAATATGCAACAGCTTTTAGAGCAAGCAAAATTACTCGCAAAAAGCGATATTAACATTCTAATACGTGGCGAAAGTGGCACTGGCAAAGAACTCTTAGCCAGCGCATTACAAGCAGCGAGCAGCCGTGCAGATCAACCCTTTATTGCTATCAACTGCAGCGCCATTCCCCCAGACTTATTAGAGTCAGAGTTGTTCGGCCACGTTAAAGGCGCGTTTACTGGGGCCGGCCGCGATAACAAAGGGTTGTTCGCCAGCGCTGATGGCGGCACAGTATTTTTAGACGAAATTGGCGATATGCCAGCGCCACTGCAAGTAAAACTACTCCGAGTGCTACAGGAACAAAAAATAAGGCCAGTTGGCAGCCAGCAAGACATCAGTATTAATGTACGAGTGCTTTCTGCCACCCACCAAGACCTTGAAGATGCCATTGGCGATGGACGCTTTCGCGAGGACTTATACTACCGTCTTAATGTTGCGTCCCTTAGTTTACCTCCGCTTCGCGAGCGTCGCGCGGACATTCAGCTGTTAGCAAAACATTTTTTGGCCAATATCGCCGCACGTAATAACGCCACACCAAAGCGATTCTCGCCCGAGGCGCTATGTGCATTGTCGGCCTACGACTGGCCCGGCAATATACGCCAATTAAGCAATATTGTAGAACAGCTTGCCGCGTTATCACCTGCGGCTATTATCGGCGAAGCGCAGACCATTGCAGCTCTACCGCAAACAACTAGTCCCGCGAAAGGACTTCCGCCACTAGCGGAAGCCCGCAAGCAGTTTGAGCGCGATTACCTAGAGCAGGTGCTTGCCTCAACCAAAGGAAACGTAACCGATGCTGCGCGACAAGCTGGACGAAATCGCTCTGACTTTCACAAACTCATCAAAAAACACCAATTAAATCCAGACGCACTGCGCGACGCGAAAAAGTAACTAGCCTATAAAAAAAGGGATACCCATGATCAAACAACTTACTTTTTCAATGACTAGGCAGGGCTTACACAGTATTACACCAGCGGTGAGTGAATGCGTTGAACGTCACTTCAAGGGCCAAGATGGCTTGTGCACCTTGTTTATTAAGCACACTTCGGCAAGCTTACTCATCCAGGAAAATTACGACGACAGCGCCCGAAAGGACCTAGAGTCTTGGTTAAATCGACTTGTACCCGAAAATGACCCACTCTACACCCACACATTGGAGGGCGCCGACGATATGCCTGCTCATATTAAGGCCGCGCTGACCGCAAGCTGCCTGACAATACCCATTATCGACGGTCAACTAGCCTTAGGCACGTGGCAAGGGGTTTATTTGTGGGAGCACCGCCACGCCGCCGCTAAGCGCATGGTAATTCTGCACTTAAGTCGCTAGGTGCCGTTAAGTGTTGGTTAAGCTCTGTAGCCTAAACTATGAACTAAGCGTCATCATTCTTTTGGAAACGCTATGCTATTCTTGGCAAAATTTCTATTTGTCCTCTAAAAAACAGGTGAACAAACTATGTTGCGGTTTAAAAAGTGCTTATTGGGATTAGCCCTGCTGGGCAGTATTAGCAGCTATGCCCTCGAAATTGGCGGGACGCTAGCAGACGTCAGTATTCCAACAAAAGGAGAGCTCGTCCTCAATAAGTCGAAAATCGACTATAAAGCATGGTCAACTGAGACTATTCGCCGTGGGTCTCCCGCATTAATTTTCCACTTGGCAGCGAGAATGTCTTCAGACAATATCATTGCTCCCCTGCGCAGCCGCTTAGAAGAACGCAACTTTACCCCCGGCAGCTTCCAATCAATCAGCGTCGTGAATATTAACGACGCAATGTGGGGCACCTCTGGCATGGTCAGCGGCGAAATGGAAAAGAACAAGCGCGCCCACCCCGAGGCCACTATGGTTGCCGATGACGCCAGCAGAGGCCTTAAAGCATGGCAATTGAAAGAAAGTAGCGTAGCGGTAATATTGCTCGATGCAAACGGCAAAATACGCTACTTAAAAGAAGGCAAGCTCAGTTCGAAAGACATAGACACTATTATGTCTTTGTTGGACAAAGAAATAGCCCAAGTGGCCAGTAAGTAATAACCTGCGTTAGAAATAGATTATTATTTTCCGGGGCTGCCAAAACACTGGCGGCCTTCCACTAACTTGGCAAACTTCCGCAGCATCAATTTCACTCCCAAGTGCATTACTGGGCTGAACACAGGCAAGAAGTAACGACTGAAGCCTTTAGGCCGCATCGCCATTGTCCACTTAACCTTGCACCGCCCTTCCGCCAATTCCTCTACCTGGTAGCGCTCAGCGAAAGACTCGATATTGTTTTCGCTGGCGTGGGTAAAGCAAAATGCCATTTCCCGGCCCCGCTCCCACGCGATAAACTCCTCATAGCCGATCAAATTACCAACCATACTCACAGTCCGAGTCGTACCAATTCCAAACGGCTGCGGTGCGGTCCACTCAACTTTTAGAATTGGCATTGCCCAGCGCGGCCAATCGTCGGCATTTTCGAAGGATGAAAATACATCAGCAGCGCTCGCATTAACCTCAACTTCCGCAATATAGCGAAATGGGGCCGTATCGAAAAAAGTCATATCGACTGTTTTACACGGAAATCTCTTTGCCACGCATAGTCTCCAAGCGAAGATAGTTGTTATTCTGGGACAAAACCAGCTATTTACAGCCCAGCTAGCCCAGCGCTGATTGATTGCTAGGCCGAAATCTAACACCCGCAGTAAAACTCAAACAAGCGATGGCTGCGAATATGACAAAGTCTTCATCTAAGAGGATAAGGTAAACACATGAGCCCCAGCGAAGAATCACTGTCAGTTTTGTACCAAGATGAGCATATCATCGCCATCAATAAGCCTAGCGGCTTACTCGTCCATCGCAGCCCAATAGACCGCCATGAAACTCGCTTTGCCATTCAAATACTCCGCGATCAGATTGGCCAATATGTTTACCCGGCCCACCGCTTAGACAAACCAACATCGGGTGTTTTGCTGTTCGCTCTCAGCCCAGAGGTCGCCAGCCTGATAGGGCAGGCGTTTCAAACCCATCAAGTCGAAAAAGACTACTTAGCCGTACTGCGAGGCTATTGCCCCGACGCCGGCCATATTGACTACCCACTTACCGAGGAACCTGACAAACGTATTGCCCGCAGCAAACCCGCAGCCCCTCAGGAGGCCATAACAGACTATCGACGCTTAGCAAGCTACGAGCTGGATGCTCACATTGAGACCTACCCCCAGTCCCGCTATTCGCTAGTGCTCGCCCAGCCGAAAACTGGCCGACGACACCAACTTCGACGCCATTTCAAGCATATTTCCCACCCTATTATTGGTGATGCCAAGCATGGCAGAGGCCGCCACAATCGTTATTTTGCCGAACGATTAGATTGCCCTCGCCTATTGCTACACGCCTTGCAACTGCGGTTTATTCATCCATTAAGCAAGCTTGAAATACAGCTAAAAGCCCCATTAGATCATCACTTTTCAGCGTTAATTAAACGCTTTCATTGGGAGGACAAATTCAAGGCCGAATGGCAAGATGAAAAGGTTACGAAATTATAACTTACATGCGTGAAACTTTAGTCGTAAGGTAGGCTCATACGAACAATTTAGCATGTAGGCCAACGGATACACTTGCGTAGGCCCCGCGACAAAGAGTACGGCAGGGATAGGTTTCATGAGTATAACAAATTACTACGATTACATTATTGTCGGTGCTGGCTCGGCTGGCTGCGCCCTCGCCAACCGCCTCTCTGAAAACCCAAATCACAAAGTCCTACTCTTGGAAGCGGGCGGCAAAGACTCCCACCCTATGGTGCACATTCCCATCGGCTTTGCTTTCACAATGCATAATCCCGATTTCAGCTGGTGTTACCGCAGTGAGCCTGAGCCCCATATGAATCAGCGGCGCATTGATCAACCCCGCGGCAAATTGCTGGGCGGCTCCAGCTCAATTAACGGTATGGTATATATTCGCGGCCAGCGGGAAGACTATGACCACTGGGCAGCATTGGGAAATCGGGGTTGGGGCTACGATGACCTACTGCCAGTGTTTAAACGCTGTGAGCAGAATAGTAATGGCGAAGATGAGTATCACGGCAAAGACGGTCAACTTTTGGTCGATGACGTTACTGATAAATACGAATTGGCCGAGATGTATATTCAAGCGGCAGTGGAATCAGGAATACCGCGCAATACTGATTTCAATGGTCCCACTCAGGAAGGCGCGGGATATTTCCAAGTTAATATTCGCAAGGGCATGCGCCAAAGTACGGCCAAAACCTATTTAAAACCTGTTATAAAACGCCCTAATTTACAGGTTGAAACTAAGGCTTTAGCCAGCCGCATTGAATTTCAGGGCAATAAAGCGACCGCACTGCGCTACCTACAAAATGGCCAGGAAATAACCGCCCGCTCCCGCGCCGAGATCATCCTCTGCGGCGGTACGATTAATTCACCGCAGCTACTGGAACTTTCGGGTATTGGCAATCCTGAATTATTACAGCAGCGCAGCATCAAAGTAGCGGTTGCACTGCCCGGCGTTGGCGAAAACCTACAAGACCACCTTACGGTAAATACCCAGAGGTCGTTTGTCGGTGTAAAAACCTTTTACGAAGACAGTCGTCCACTGGCCATGCTAAAAACTTTTGCCAAATTAATTTTCAAGCGCAGTGGCATGCTCATTCACCCTGCCTCCCAAGTAGGGGTTTTCTTCAAGACCGCCGCCGAACTGGAGCGCCCTGACGCCCAGATTCATTTCACCCCCGCTGCAGGTACCAAAGATGATAAGGGTCGAATGATAACCGTGCCAGGCACTACCGCTACAGTGTGTTATCTGCGGCCGAAAAGTCGTGGCTGGGTCCATATTCGTAGCAATGATGCCAGAGATGCACCAGCCCTACTCCACAATTACTTAGCTGACGAAGAAGATCAGCAAAAAATGATCGCCGCTGTACGAAAAACACGGGAGATTTTCGAAGCACCGATATTCGCTGCTAACCGCCGCGAAGAATTAATCCCCGGCCCAGAAATACAAAGCGATGAAGAGATTCTAGAGTTTATCCGCAACACTGGCGAATCGGTTTATCACCCCGTTGGCACCTGCAAAATGGGCAACGATCCCATGGCAGTGGTGAACGACCGCCTCAAAGTGCATGGTATTGAAGGCTTGCGAGTAGCGGACGCATCAATAATGCCGACATTAATCTCCGGCAACACCAATGCCACAGCAGTATTGATTGGGGAGCGCTGCGCGGACTTTATCCTAGCTGGTGAGTAATTTATATCGCTAGGGAGCAAGCTGATTAAGCTTAATTTTGCCGATAGGGTATCTGACAATATTCGATACCCCGGATCGGCCGAATTCCGTGCTTGGCCAAGCACATCTTCATAGAGTTCATCGACAGGCTTATATTGGGGGTTGGGCCGAGAAACACGTGATCTAAAGCGACGGGCTCATGGTCTTCCACCGCCAAAGCAAAACGAATATACGGAACTAACATACTTCGGCCCTCGCGAAAATTAACCGCAGCCTGCCTATAGTCAGAAATAACTGGCGACACCAAACGCCACTCTTGCTCCTCTTCAAAGGACGGGTGCTTTAGTATCGCAGCCAATCGCAATAAGTCACTTTCGAGATGTTCAAATAACTGGTGGTAAACCTCACGTTCGACACCGTCATCAATATCCCTAGCTAATAGCTCCACAGCATCAAGTACCTGCGCAATTAAATGCTGTTGAGTATGACGATCATAGATGCAACGGCCCATGCGGAACTCCTGCAACTGAGCGCAGCGGCTCACAGTTTCAGGGTTAAAGCCAAGGCTTGCACCCTTGCCAACAGCGCTGTAGCCCCGCCACTGGCTCAGTAGATTGCCATTGGCGCGAAATGAGGCGCCAAACAAGATATGACCATTGGTAATGCGATTTTTAACCCAATCTAAAAAGCTGGTTAGCAATTGCGGTCGACTATGGCCACTATCAATACGTTCTGCCACTTCGCGAGCAACTAAGTCTGCGGTGTGGCGCAGCTCTGCCGAATCGTTCATATATCGGATATCACTGGCCCACAGAGTACGGCTACCGATTATGCCCAAAACACCACTCAGCGAAGTGTAATGGTACAAAGTTTCCTGAGGCGGTTCAGAGAATAACGCCTCGGTAATCCTACTAATCATAGCCCTCCCCCATTGCTAAGCTTACTTACTCTACCTTTTACTAGCAGTGTAGACTGCCTGCACTACATCAAATTCTCTTTACGCAGCAGCTTGATCTGCCGCTAAAAACGCAGTGACCATACCATTAAAGATTTGCGGATATTCAGCGTGTAGCCAATGCCCCGCTCCAGCAATGGTTAGCAGCTCCATCTGTGGAAACTGGCGTTGCATCGGCACACGGTTTTCATCGCGAATATACTTGGACAACTCGCCCCGAATAAACAACGTTGGCCCGGCAAAGGACTCTGCGCTTGGTGCATCGCGTAAATTGTCATAGCAGTCCGCAATCCCAGTCAAATTCATCCGCCAAGTCCATGCGTCTTTACCGTCGCGGGCAATATTTTTGAGGAGAAACTGCCTTATCGCCAACTCAGGAATCGCCTTTTGGAGTAGTTCGTCGGCTTGCTCACGACTGCGCAAAGCTCGTAAGTCCATGCCTAACAACGCCGTAATAATGTCGTCGTGACCGCGACCGTAGCGCACAGGCGCAATATCGGCAACAATCAAACGCTTAACTCGATCTGGCGCAGTTACCGCCACCTGCATAGCCACTTTGCCACCGAGGGAATGACCGAGAAAATGTGCTTGTTTAATATCGAGGGCATCCATCGTGGCCAAGACGTCCTCCGCCATGGTTGGAATATCCATAATATCGCTATGTGGCGATTTACCGTGATTACGTAAATCCATGCGGACTACTTTGTAATCCCCAGCCAAACTGCGGGCAACGGCCATTAAATTACTGGCCGAACCAAATAAGCCGTGCAGCATAATAACGGGGAAAGTACCGTCACCGCTCACTTCAGTGTGTAAACTCAGAACCCTGGGCATATGTTCGCTTCTCTTCATCTATAGCGGTTGTTAGAATGCACAGGCTTTCAAATAAAAAGGTGTTACTGTGCGATTAACTTTTCTCATTTTTGTATTGGTCGGCGCTATATTCAGCGCAGGCTGCAGCTCAACAGATTACAATCCGACGACCTACGACTATTTTATCAGTCGCGACGATCTCAAACAAAAGCCCCTCAAAAAAGTCATTTTGGCGAGCGTAAATGTCAGCGGCGAGCCCACTCGCTCAATTCTTCGCGACAGCGTCGACAAAGTAGATGCGAAGGTCGTGGACTACCTAGAGAGCAATGGCTACAGTTTTGCGCCCAGCCACTTGTTTGACAACGCCTGGCGTCAAGCCTTGCTGAGCTTCGGCAATTTTTACGACCCAACCACCGGTAAAGTCGATCGCGTCGCGTGGCAGCAGGTTATGTCCGCAACATTACAATCCCTGAAAGAACACAAAGATATCGATGGCGTGATTTTTACCGACCTACTTGAACATGACATCCAGCACAGCCCCGGCATGAAGCACTACGCGCGCTGGTATGGGGTGAGTCGAGAACCCGCGACTGAGGGCCCCACGGCCAGCGTCCCCACTGATTTCAATTGGACGCAAATTATCAAAGGCGCCACCTTGATGGTGACTATTTACACTACCGACGGCAAGCCTTTGTTTTCGAGCCGTGGCGGTATAGATACTTTGCATAGCATCGATTCACGTAAATCACAAAAAAGCTTTGTGCGCCGCAAAAAAATTCTAAGCCGCTCCAGCAATATCGAGGAAGGAATTGAACTGGCATTCCATCCTCTAATCCCAATGAAACGCTACCCCGGCAAGCCGGAAGCAGCAGCGACGAAAAACAATCCTGACAGCGCTGTGACCGGTCAATAAACGCCGTAAACCAATGCGGCCTCGGTAAGTGCGAGGCCGCGATCTATCAACCAGTACATCGCCACCGCCCCCATTAGGTATATCGCAGCCCAGCGTGTAACGCCTAATAACTGCGGACCGGCTAGCGTTCGAACCAGCCATGCGAAAAGCAATACTCCAGCAATAAACAGTAACTGCCCTAACTCAATCCCAATATTAAAACCTAGCAACGCAGCTACCAGACCAGCGTTGCCGTCGAGTAAAGTATTCAATACCCCAGCAAAACCTAGGCCATGCAATAGACCGAAGCCAGCCACCAACACAGCAAGGCCTTTGCGCGGCGTTTGCTGTTGGCCGCGCGCACTCAGATAGCAGGCCATTAACAAGACACTCAGGGCAATCAGCCACTCGGCCAATGTGGGCAAATGAGGGATATAACCCAAGCTCACCAGCGCCAAACTAATACTATGACCAAGGGTAAAACTGGTAATCAGGAGCACTAAACGGCCAAGAGTCGCTGCTAACATCAATAAACCGAGCACAAACAGCAGGTGGTCTGCGCCTGCCAAAATATGGATTACGCCCAACTCGCCAAATTGCAGTAGCGCGCGCCCAAGGCCAAGCTCGGATTTCGGTGAAAAAGAATCGCTGTCAGCGTGGAATAAAACTTGTTGGTAGCCACCGTCCACACTGTGCCAACGCAATAACGCTGCGGTTTTCGACTCGCCAAGCCCGGTTATCGCAAAGTGCAAAGGCGCGCCAGACGGACATAACACAGAATATTGAATTTCAGCGGCACTACCACTAATGCCCTGCTGAAGAGTACCCAGCCGCCGGCAGTTTTCCGGCAAAACAGGGATTGGCTGCTTAAGTGCTTGTAATGGTGTGCGCCATAGCACGTTGATAACCCCGCCCGGTTGCTCCCGCAACTCGAGGAGCGACGGCGCAAAATTATGGCCCCGGACAAAACTTGCCAAGCACATCAGAATGCAAAACAGCTTAAACTGCGTCATGGCAAGACACCCGATATTGCGCACGCAAGCCAGTGATATATGCCTGCCAGCTTAGCCGCTGCTCCTGCCGCTGCCAGATTACGCGCAGTTCTGGGCGAAGTTCAGCGAGATCTCGGCGCACACTGGGAAAATAAGCCTGCAATTTTATCAGGTGCCAGCCATACACTGATTGGAGCGGGCCAAACCACTCGTCGAGCGGCATAACCGGCGCTGCACTAGACCAAAACCCGGGACCAAAAATGGCGTCTATTTCGCCGTCCGACAAGTGCTTAAAGGACTCCCCGCTGAGGAAAACGTCGGTGTCGAGCAATCCCTCTGCGCGCTCTAATTTCACCAGAGCCGCCTCTGCCTTCTGTTTTGAATCATCACTCACCCCAGCAAAAAAATGCTGTTCAAAACTATAGCGAGCAGGCCTTTCAGCCAATGTCGGGCTCTGGGCGAATATCGATTGCAAGTCTTCCTCACTCGGCGCCCGCGCGGCAACCCCCGCTGCGACTTGCTGCTCTTGAATTTGGATTAAGCGACGGCGTATGACCTCGTCACTCTCCAGTAGGCCCATACGCAAAACTGCGTCTATCTGTTCGGCCCGACTTCCGCTAATACCAAGAAATTCAGCGTCGCGATGCAAGCGTTGCAAGACAATCTCGTCGCGTTTGTGTAAGCCCTTGATTTGGGCTTCGCGAATCAGCATTTGTTCGTCTAAGGCAGACTGATTTAATGCCGCCCGTAAATCAGGCCCCGCTGGCTGGCGATGTTGCTGAGTCCAGTTAGCCACCATAGTATCGATTTGGCCCGCCCTGGGGCACTGTAACTGCCGCTGTTGATAGGCCCAATAGCGCTCACTCAGTCCATACAAGGCAAGACCAAGGACAAAAAAATGCACTAACCTGGATTGGTATAACCCCCTCAAGGCAAACTAGCCCCACTAGCCTGAGAATCTGGTCCTCTCAAAGTCGGGCTATACCAAATCGGTGAAGTCCATGCGCGTTCTTGAATAATCGGCCGGTGTTCAGCGCTACAACAAGACTCATAGCCCGAAGTGATTGTCGATGGCCGATTACAATCAACACCAGCAGCAACGCAAACATGCTGACTCCAGCGGCAGCTCGGGTTTTCTAAGACTCGAGCGTAATAATAAGCCCGCTCTGCCTCGTTAAAATGAGGGTCTTGCCAGCGCGCGCAAAGTTGCGCAGCACCTTTTCCGTAGCTTCGGCAACTCGCAAGATCAACGCCTACCTCGCGATCCCCGCTGTTAGCTACCTCTATAACCTGCTCGCTGCTCTCGCCCTCAGGCCCCACACTAACTTTAATAATTTGAATATTCTTTAACGGCATCCCCGGCTGACGCCCAGTTCCTGGGTCCATACGAGCAAATACCGAAAATACTGGTGTCGCGCTATCGCCCAGAGGTTTATCCGGCAAATTGCTGCCCATCGCTACCCCGCGTTCATAGCCGGTTGCTACGTAATCCTGGCGCTCACACATATCTGTGGGTAAGTCCCAAGCACCAAAAAACCGCACTTCCATACGCGGCCCGCTGGTACCGTAGGTCTCACGGCGCTGCATTGCAGCAAAGATACTTTCCCGATTGTTCTCTTCAGCCCAGACAGCAGCCAAACCGCCAGGATTAAACTCCAAATCATCAGGTAAGCCCTGGGGCAGCTCTGCACCTGCTGGCACACCGGCACCGCCATGACCTAAAAAGCCATTCTCGCTCACTGCTCCCGGCGCACTGATATGAGTATCTGAACTAGCAATAAAACCGAATTTAAAGGGGTTTACCCCCAAGCGCTCCTCCTGAGCCATGCCTTCTTTTAAAACATCGCGAACAAAACCCGATTTTTCAGTCGCTTCATCCCGTAAAAACGGCACAAACTTACCCGAAAATCGGTTGTACGGTAGCTGCTCAAAGCCACATAGCTCATCGGCGTTTGCCAGTGGATTATAAAAGCACTCAGAGCTTCCTTTATGCTGCATAATTTCCACGAGTCGCTCTAGCCGAGCTCGCTGTTTCGCATCCACAGCACTGATCGCTGAACCATCATCTCGGACGGTGCTAAACATATAGCCATCACTTAAATTCGAGTTATGAGGAATCACTAATACCTCACACCCAGTGCCACTATTAACACAGTCTCGATCCAAACCATCCCATAGCTGCTCCGCCGACGGCGTGTCGATAAAACTTAAAGGTAAGGCTGGAACCTGTTTATTCTTGAAGATAATGTTGCGATGCAAATTTGATAAATTAGCCGAGGCGCCGGTCCACTCATAGGCAACAAAGCTCGTAAACTGGCAATCACTAGTCCGGTCATAGGCGTCCTCCGCGGCACGCTGAATGTCTTGCCACGGACCTAGGCCAGCCTCCCGACAAGCGTCGCCATCCTTGCCACAAAACCCCAAACGGGCAGCTCGCGAAGATTGCGTATTAAACAAAAAGAAGGCGGCACGAGGGTAATTACGATACAGCTTACACTGCCAACTACTGTAGCCCACTAACTCAGGGTTCCGACAAATTTCGACCTCGCCAAACAACTCGGCGTGATCCGTCACCACGGCGAAATCTAAGGGGCGGTCTAATTTCAATGTGCGCAGGGGGCGACCATCGGCAGTCCAGGGCTGAACACCAATCTCGGCACCGCGAGCAAAACTGTAGGCATCCGACGGCGACGTTCGCGTCCCTTGCGTACTGGCATCAAGTGAGTACTTCGTATGAACATGGGTATCGCCAAACAAAACAGTACGCAATGGATAACGCTGGGAGCAAGGTTCACGTAATTCTTGATATGGATTGCTGGCTATCACTTGCTCAGCGAACAGTTCGGCACCCGATAAGCAGCCTAATAATACCGCAACGATCATTGAGGGAAGTCGAATACAGCGCCGCGCTGGCATGAAATCTCGCATGAGCAGTAATTCCGTTTCTTAGAATATCCGCATTATCCCCCGAGCGCCCCCGCCAAACCATGGTCCTTTCGCAGTAGCAGCCCGCTATTCGGTTTTCGATTCAGCAATGGTTCAGATTGGCTATGCCACTCTATCGCTGTTCGTCAGCCAAGGAGTTATTAACATGAAATTAAGCACTAGCCTCGTTCTTATCGCTGGGCTGGCATTTGCCGCAAACAGCCATGCCGATCACAAACGTGGGGATGCCGAGTTTGAGGCACGATATCGATATAGCAGCGGAAAGGGCCACAACCATCACGGCTATAAACACCATCGGGATCATGACGTTTATTACGTCCGCGAATATCACCACGATCATCATTATGATCACCACGACCGCTATTATGTTCGCCATGTTCACAGTCGACACTGCGGTCATCATTACGAGCCGGCGTTTAATACTCGGGTTAAGGTTTTTCTAGGGATTTAAGGCACAGGCCGCTACACCCGTAGCGGCCTACATAAAATTACTCGCCAAATCGCGCCTTCATATTGGTAAACCAGTTTTGCAGGGCTGGGCAGGTATCTGGAATTTGACGTTTAACCCAGCCGCAAAAGCCGAGGGTTACGTAAAGATCGATATCGGCTTGACTTAGGTCGTTACCGACTAAGAAGTCTCGTTCAGCCACTTCGTCGTTCATCGCTTCATAAAAAGCGCCTATACGGAGATTCCCTCGCTCGATCAATTCAGGGAGTTGTGGCATTTTCAGCGGCCCCGGCAATGGCCGATCTTTAAACGCATCACCTTTATTGCGAAGCACTTCCGCCACGGCGGTAAAGCCTTCAAAAAATATCTGGTGACAGCGCCCTATCACCTGTGCTCTTTCTAATTCATTGCGCCCAAACAGAGGTTTATCAGGATATTGACTATCGATATACATGCAAATGGCAATGGTGTCAGTTAGCACGGTGCCATCATCTAGCACCAAAGTCGGCAAAGTTGAACGCGGATTGATCGCACAAAAGCTATCGGAAAACTGCTCCTTTTTCATGAGGTCAACGGCTTGAGTATCTATATTGATACCCTTGTGCTTCAGAAGTAAACCAAGGCGTCGTGGATTAGGGGCCGCCTCAAAGGTATATAGTTTCACTTATCTCACCCTCGCTCTATTATTAAAAATCGATGCAATATTCAGCTCTAGTTCAGGCTGGGCATACTAAGCTACATGTTACATAGCCACAGGAGTATATGCCATGTTGAAGTACTCTGTAATTCCCTTGCTAGCGCTCTGCTCCGCAGTAACGCAAGCTGACCATCGCCATTATAGCCACAGCACTACCCGACTTGCCTGGGTTACTCAGGTAAGTCCAATTTATGAGCGCATTACTTACTCCGTGCCCCGCGAACAATGCTGGCAAGAGACCGTCGCCTATGAGGAGCGTCACAGCAACACCGCCCCTATTCTTGGTGCCATCTTGGGCGGCGCCCTCGGCAATGAGCTCGGTCACCACAAAAGTAACAAACGAGTTGGGACCGTCGTTGGCGCCGTGCTCGGTGCCAGTGTCGCCACTGATATCTCGCGACAGCGTCGCGGCCATCACTACCAAACGATTGACCGCTGCGAAATTCAAGACCACCGCGAATGGCGAGAAGAAATAGTGGGTTACAATGTTAGCTATCGCTACCAAGGTGAGATTTATCACACCCGTTTACCCTATAATCCGGGTAAGCAGATTGAGATTGAAGTCAATGTTACTCCCCACGGGTAAGGGCTTATGCCTGGGAATGTTATGAGCAGAATAAAGTGGTGCAATGTACTCATTTTCGTCAGTGCCGCAGCACTGGCCACCTCCGTCAATAGCGACCCATTGCGTGGCGCAAGTGGCGGGCGTTTCGGCCTACCTGACCGGCCTCAACTTGAACAGCGATTAGACACATCCAGAGTGCGTGACACAATGTCAGTTAATGAGGCCATCAGTATCGCGGAACAGCGCTACGGTGGGCGAGCAGTGGGCGCCAAAAAAGTCGGCTCAGCTTACCGAGTCAGAATTCTACAAGACAATGGCAAAATCAAGAACGTCACCATAGATTGAGCCCTGACGAGAAACTCCTATGCGCATACTACTTGTAGAAGATGAACAATTATTACTCGACCAGTTACGTCGCCAGTTTGAACAAGCGGGTTATGCCTGTGATTGCGCAAATGATGGTAGTGAAGGCTTATTTTTAGGACAGGAAAATCCGTATGATCTCGCTGTTGTCGACCTAGGCTTACCCAAGATGGACGGGATTAGCGTCATTAAACAATGGCGTAGCGAGGGTCGGAAATTTCCCGTACTTATACTAACCGCTCGGGATCGCTGGCAAGATAAAGTTGAAGGCCTAGAAGCTGGCGCTGACGACTATGTTGCCAAGCCCTTTCAAATCGAAGAGGTCATGGCAAGAGCCAATGCGCTCATCCGTCGCTCGGCCGGCTTTGCCAGCCCACAGCTTGAGTTTGGCTGCATTACGATCGACACGGGCGCCAAACGCGCACTATTAAATAAGCAGCCGCTTGAATTAACAGCATACGAATACAATGCGCTTGAATTCATGGCCATGCGCAGTGGCCAAGTGGTTTCGAAAACTGACCTCACGGAACACCTCTACGATCAAGACTTTGACCGCGACAGCAATGTGATAGAAGTGTTTATTGCTCGGTTGCGCAAAAAAATTGATCCTGAAAATACCTTAAAACCGATTTCAACACTCCGCGGGCGAGGCTATCGTTTTGAACTTAGCGAAACTCAGCACTAAACATGCAGCGTAAGCGCCCAGGCTCGATCACCCGCCGCCTAATTATCACGAGCCTAACCCTTATGCCAATATTACTTGGCGTGACCGGTATGGCAATAGACCGAGCCCACACCAACAGTCTACTTAGCGCCGAGCAAGAGCAATTGCGCCTGCAGTTTTTTGGCTTACTCGGGGCCCTCGAGTGGCAAGACGGCGAATTTGAAATGGGTGATCGCCTAAAGGAACCACGTTTCTGGCAATTCCGCTCCGGCTTGTATGCTGAAATCCGTCACCGTGATGGTTCAGTCGTTTGGCGCTCGGTCTCTAGCGACACACTGAGCTTACCTACACCACAAAATATGCCTCGCTCCGGCCAGGAGCTTTTTAGCGAAGCCGAAATCAATAAAGACCCGTTTTTCACTTTTCATTATCACGCCATTTGGGAAACTGATAATGAAAATGAAATCCCCCTACTCTTCTCACTCTATTCGCAGCAGAGCACACTACTAAACGAGCTCAATAATTTTCGCAGCCAAATAAGTCTTTGGCTCGGACTTGTATTAATTATATCTGCGATTGTTAGCGCCATAATTTTATACTGGGGACTTCGCCCGCTGCGACAACTCGCGAAAGATCTACTTCGACTCGAGCAAGGTGACACGGTTCAACTTAGTGACAATTACCCGCGAGAACTACAGGGCATTACCCACAACCTCAATCAACTTCTAAGCAAAGAGAAAAAACAAAGAGAACGTTATCGAAACACCCTTGCGGACCTTGCTCACAGTTTAAAAACCCCACTCGCCGTGCTCAAATCTGGCGGCGCAGACAGTAATGCGATCAACGAACAAATAACGCGCATGGACAATATTATCAATTATCAATTGAAACGCGCGGTAAGCAGTGGCCGACAAAACCTGAGCAGTAAAACTGCCATCGCCGCGTTAGTAGAGCGACTTAAGCAGTCCCTCGAAAAAGTATATCGGGATAAAACCCTGCAATTTAACAACCGACTTCCCGCCACTTTAACACTAGCCATTGACGAACAAGATGCGATGGAACTGTTTGGCAACTTGCTGGACAACGCAAGCAAGGCCTGCAAAAACACAATCATCATCAGTGCCACAGAAAGCACTCAACAGTGCCATATCCTAATTGAAGATGACGGACCTGGAATAAGTGAATTGGAACGCGAAACGCTATTACAAAGAGGACTTCGGGGCGATCAGTACGGTCAAGGACAAGGTTTAGGCTTAGCAATTGTCAGGGATATTATCGATAGTTACGAAGGTGAGTTGAGCTTTGAAAAGTCGATACTAGGAGGCTTAAAAATTACGCTGACACTCCCAACGCCCTCAACGTCTGCTTAATAAAAAAGGCCGATTGCAAACACAATCGGCCTTAATTTTACCCAGAAAGCGTGACTAACGTCGAATGCGGCCTTAGATAGGCAACAACGCCAGTGGGTCAACCGGCAGCGCAGGAAGGCTCGGTAAGCCACCACCCGGCAGACTCGGCAAACCGCCACCCAGAAGTGACATCGGATCTACTGGCAAGCTTGGCAAACCACCGCCTGGCAAACTCGGTAGGCCGCCACCCAAAAGTGCCAGCGGGTCCACGGGCAAGCTCGGCAAGCCACCACTAGGCAGACTTGGTAAACCACCACCCAATAGCGCCAGCGGGTCTACTGGCAAGCTCGGCAAGCCACCACCGGGCAGGCTTGGTAAACCACCACCCAATAGTGACATCGGGTCTACCGGCAAACTCGGCAAGCCACCACCGGGCAGACTTGGTAAACCGCCACCCAACAGTGACATCGGGTCAACTGGCAAGCTCGGCAAGCCACCACCGGGCAGACTTGGTAAACCGCCACCCACTAATGAGAGTGGGTCGACGGGAAGACTTGGCAAGCTCGGCAAGCCACCGCTAGGCAAACCTGGCAAACCGCCTAATTGACTGTCAATTGTGGTCAGAACACCAATAACTGGCGCAAGCGGGCCGGCCAAAGCAAAAGCACTACCCGACACCAATGACACAGCCAATACTATTTTCTTAATCTGAGCGTTTTTCATAAAATCCCCTAAAAATTAGTCTATCAAGCCGTAATACTTATTATTTAAACAAGCCTAATTCACTCCAAGAACAAAGCTATTAGGCCGTTAGCGCAATTTCATAGTACGGATTAACACCTATACTTAGGTGTGATATGGATCACAAAAAAATCGGGGAAAAACGAAATAACAGCACCCTATGACACGGTGCTATTGGAGTGCGCACTATTAGTACGTATATATTAAAATTGACTACACGAAACTGAAGTGTCCCAAGGAAAGCTGAAAAAAGCGGAGAAAAGTAATCAAAGGAGGCACCTCAATGATATTGAGATGCCAGTGCGCAACAACTAGAAGCTTAGCTTTACCCGCCAAAAAAAATCGACCTTTAATCCTGATAGTGCTTTCTCATCGAGGTTATCGTCATACACAGGTGTTGCCGCAATTAGTTCGGACTCTAAGTTTTTACCGACGTCGAGCTTAACGCTAAAGCCAGCATCGCCGATCGCGCGAACATCCCCCGCTACACCTGAGGCATCTTCGTACCACGCCTGACCATACTCAGCAAAAAGCGCGGGCTTAAAATTTAAACCCCACAACGGGAGGCCATTACTCTCCAAGGCGAATTTCGTATACACACCTGAATCGCCGACCAACACCCCTGGCAAATAGGCACTAAGCCCACTGCCACCGCCCAAAAAGAACTGCTGTTGCAAGGGCAGCTGCTTGTTATTCGAAAATTGACTAATCACGTCCCACTTGAAACTGGCCCAGTCCGAAATGGCCACTTTTAGTCCGCCGCGCGGTTTAAGTATAAAGAACTCTCCAGTTCTGCGCCCAGTGGCAACGACGCCCTCTCTAGAGTCTGTCCCAAGTGTACCGCCGTCGGCTTCTAAGCCGGCCTCCAATAATCCCTGCGCCGTCAATTGTGCACCCAAACCAAATAGGCGCATTAATTTAGTGTACTTCAAGCCCAGCTCTAAGGTTGTATGAGGCTCATCCAGGGCAAAGCCGTAATCCTTTACCTCAATGTATGTATCAATTTTTTCTATACGCTGGGAGGTAGTTAAGCGTTGGAAGCTATCACTTGATAACACCTGCTCACCCGTAAGCGCAACTGTCTTGGTTTCGGAATAAAGATTAAGTGTCGTGTTCAGCGAGTCTGGTGAGGGAAAAAGTGGATTCTCATCACTAAGCCCACTCAAATCAACTCCCAACAATTCATCACTAACATCGCAAATTAGCGATACTGTGCATAGACCGCTAGGTTCGCCGCTATTAGACTCTGACAGCTCACCGGTCAGCGATACATCAGCATCGCGAGCATACTCGACATAACGCGCCTCTAAGCCGTAGAGTCCAAAACTGCTTGGGTAATTTAATTTAAAAGTAAATCCGTCGTAGTAATCGCCGCCGTTCACTTCACCAAATTCAGTTAAGGCGCGATCATAGGCAATGGACGTCTCAACGCCCGACTGAAAATCGTGTTTAAGACTTGCATTGGCAAAGTAGCGACCAAGAAACCGGTTGCCAAAATTATTGACACTAACATCAAGTTCGGTGCTGTCGTGATCAGCTTTTGGCTTTTCCGTAAACACCAAGGTATAAGCCTCGGGGTCCCCGCCAACTTGATAACTTACGGCGTAATCAAGCCCGGCGCGGTCACTCTTTAAATTTGCCAGCACTTGTTTACTGCCAAATTCAGATTTTTGTAAATCCTTGTCACCAATCAAACCGGAAAAATACGGATAAATATTATCAGGCGCCTTGACCGCTGCTAAGTTCCCGTTAATCACATGGGCGTATATCGTCTTGTCACGCTGGGCAAAATAAACCGTAACCAAGAGGTGCCCCAATTGATAATAGGCCTGATTTAGGGCGTTCACAGCTTGCGCCGGTGTCTGTGCAGCATTCATTATTCGATCAAGTTGCTCGCGACTGAGGTAGCGATTTCCCGAAATTCGCAAAGCGTAATCGCCGATCGTTACGTCGACGATATTATCAGAGTGTAAAGCTGCGTATTGCTCAATACGCTCCGCAGTAGAAGCCTGCGGAGGTATTACTGGCGGTAAATCGATAGCCATAATTGCTCCATTACTTAATTTTTGCTCAGTACTGAGAGTTATCTTTTATAACGATTAACTCTACCCGTCGATTTCGCGCTCGGGCCCTCACCAGTGACTCGCCAGCAAGCCCATCTATTTTAATTACTGGCCGATGCTCCCCATAGCCCCGGGTAAAAAGCATGCTTGCGGGCACGGCTTCAGCAAGAAAATAGTTTTTCACCGCTTTTGCACGGCGCTCGGATAACTGTTGGTTATAAGCGTTACTGCCTAGGTCGTCGGTATGACCCGCAATTTCTATTTTTAATTTAGGATTTGCTTTAAGAATCCGCGCGGCCTGGCGGAGTGTTGCTGTGGACGACGCAGTCAATAAAGCTGTATCAACAGCAAAGTTGACTCCTCGCAACTCCAAGGGTGCCTTATCATCAAGGTGACAGCCAGATGGCAAGACCATTGCATTTGGTGGCGAATTCAGACATTGATCGAATTGATCACAAACACTATCACGATCGTTATCTATGCACTGGTAAGCAGTATTTTTAGAAACACCATTGAGGGCATCATTATTTTGTGATGCATCGCGGTCTTTACTAATATCAAAATCGCTGCCAGAACCATCGCTGCCTCCGGGAAGCTCGACTGTTAAAACGGTCGGATTAAGCTCACTACCGCTGGCAGTTTCCTGTAAAAATTCCAGTACAGTCCCCTGTGAATCACCAAGGCCGACAAGCGGCGCTAACGCGCCACCAACAGGCCCTTCCACACTCGGTGCGCCAAGTAGCAAAATATCTTGGCCGCTAACACTCACCCCAAGCAATCCATTGTCACCTAAAGCGTCTACACCCAACAAATTATCAAAAGCACCGCCGCCACTGAGTAAATCCACATCAGATAAGGCACCACTGACAGGTGCAGTAAGCGAGCCACCAAGTAATTCAACATTAACTAATTGCGCGCGCAAAAACGGCGACATGGCTACAACGCTAATCGTCAGCAAAAATACCCGCGCTAATCGAGCCAAAAGGGGGGGTCACTCCACTTATAAAACAAAATATGACACGCTATAACTGATCGATATACAAATCACACCTGCGTTATATCAGTTTTTCACAGTACAACTATAGTGTGGCATAACATCACTGCTTTACCAAATAGCAAAAAGCCAGCCTTTAGAACAAAAGGGCTGGCTATTCAAGCGGCATTACAAGTAATTCACGCCCAACAAGACGGCTTAATCGCTCGGCATACCACTACATTCTAAGCGAGCAATTGAGCCCAATCACTCAAATGACGGCCCTGAACTGTCGGCAGTTAACACTCCCGCTGGCGTTGTTAAAACCAACGAGAGCTCCGCTGCGTCCTCGCCACTGTCACCATCCTCGCTATCGGCCCCCGATAAGGCCATTAAATTAGCTTGCAAATTAGTCGCTGCGCGTTCGATTGTCGACGGTACAGCCTCTATACTCCCCTGCGCTGAAGCCGGATCCGTCGCAAGTGCGTCAATCACATCGGTCACCGCATCGATGGTGCCATCACTACCGGCAAGATCCGCAGCGAGCTCGTCAATCGCAAAAGTGAACTGTGTCGCATAGTCCGCAAATGGATTTTCGCCATCACCGCCCTCGCCCGATAATGACGCTGGATCAATAGGTAAGGCATCCAAACTCGGCAAACCTTCGCTACCAGCCAAAGAAGTCGGGTCAACAGGCAACATTCCCATACTCGGCAAGTCGCCATCGCCTGCCAAAGATGCAGGATCAATCGGTAAGGCGTCTAAACCCGGCATGCCGCCACCGCCCGCCAAAGATTCAGGGTCTAGCGGTAACGCGTCCAAACCCGGCATTCCACCACTTTCACCAAATGATGCTGGATCAACCGGTAGCGCATCTAAACTAGGCATGCCACCATCAGCTAGAGTAGCCGGATCAAAAGGCGATGAATCCGAATCACCACCACCGCCAGACATTGCCATCAAGTTCGCTTGTAAATTAGTAAACGCAGTTTCTAACGTAGACGGCACTACTTGAATACTACCGGGAACCATTGCCGGATCTTCAGCTAAGGCATCTACAACGTCAGTCAGCGCATCGACGGTGCCATCAGCAGCACCTATGTCAGAAGCAAATTCATCTACAGCGTTAGTAAATTGCATTGTGTAGCCCGCCAGCGGGTTACCACCTTGGTCACCGCCACTGTCGCCGCCGGCCAATGAAGCAGGGTCAATAGGCAAAGCATCTAAACTAGGCAATCCACCACCGGGCAATGAGTTTGGATCAACCGGCAATCCCTCTAAGCCGCCAGCTAACTCCGCAGGATCAACAGGCAAAGCATCCAAACTGGGTGAACCACCTTCGGACAATGTCTCTAACTGTGCATCCAAGCCGCCTAACTGATCAGTCACCATAGACAAGGGGGTTCCAGAAACTGCACCTGCTAGCGGATCAATTAAGGGAGCAAGAGGCCCTGCAAGCGATGCAGAAGTGATCGACGCGATCGCCGCCGTCAATGCTATTTTTTTCATCGTTGGTGTTTTCATATTATGTACCCCAGACAATTTCCATATTAAATTTCATACGGCCAATGCCAAGTCAAACATTGACCCCAGCCAAAAGTGGCCTCGGTATGACATCATCGTACGGGAAAGTACTAATAGACTTTAGTGACTTGCGTCACACAGTGCACAGACAAACAGACAGTCTTATCGTCCCAAAAAAATTTTCAAAACTGCGCAGCAAGCTGCCATACCACAATATAAGGCAGCTTACTGGCTCGCAAGTTCACAAAAAATAAATATGAGAAATAGTGCTTGTATAGTAGATTTTCGAGCGTTCAATTGAATTCGGAGATTTAATGCAAAATAATATTTTTTTATACAGCGGCCATTTTTTCTTGAACAGCATCAAAATCCCAATAGGCTTTTAAGGAAGAAATCTTCCCTGCATCATCTGCTTGATAAACAACAATCATGTCCATTTCCATTTTTAGGTCACCCGACAGATTATTCACCAAGTGAACCAAATTGGCACATTCGTCACCAGCGGGAAATGACGCCAAAATCGTAAATTCTATTTTACCCGGCGCAATGATCAAATCCCAAAAATTCCCAATGGCAGCTTTGCCGCGGTGGCCTTCGCCGCTCGGATCCAGCGGCGATTTACCGACTGGATCCTGAACCAGCGCAGTATCGGAAAATAGCGCGAGCCACGCCGCTTTATTCCCCTCCTCTACGTATTGACCAGACAACCGGCTTGCCGCCAGTGCCGCTTGTGCATTTCCCATTGTCTCTCTCCTTTGGCACATAATTAAAGCCATAACGTGAAGCCACATAAAGTTTGCGCGCCAAAACTGTGTCATTGGCGACGTCCATGGCATACTAGTTGCGCAGGCCATTAAAGGCACAATGCGCCGCGACCGCAAACCCAGTGATAGTCGCAACAAAAGGACCTGCGGGAACATCATCCATTCGACGTAGCACCGGCAGATTCACACGCAGCTATTCATCAGGATTTATCATGAATGATTTTGCCCCAAATGGGCTTTTGAAGAACCCCCACGCCCAATCAATACTGGCGTCAACCAAATTACGTAAATTGCGCAGCTACCCCCGTTCTCGCGCCATGTTGAGCGCAAGTAAAACAGTCGTATTAGATTGTGGTAACGGGCAGCAACTATTAGGCGAATACGCCGCACATGCCACACGTAGTAAAGGGCTAATTACGCTGATCCATGGCTGGGAGGGCAGTTCGCAATCTACCTATATGCTGTCTACTGGCGGAAGTTTATTTGCAGCGGGATATGACGTATTTCGGCTTAATCTACGAGATCACGGCCCTAGTCACCACCTTAACCGCGAATTATTTAATTCGGCGCGCTTAGATGAGGTTATTGGGGCTATTAAAGCAATCCATACAACTTACCCTCATCAATGGCAGTTTTTAGCGGGGTTTTCCCTCGGTGGTAATTTCGCTCTACGTATTGCCGCGGAGGCAGAAAAGGCAGAGCTAACGATTGCACAAACAGTGGCTATCTGTCCGGTTGTTGATCCGGCAAAAACAATGATTGCGCTTGAAGAAGGCTGGTGGGTATATGAAAAGTATTTTGTGCGAAAATGGCAGAAGTCGCTGCGCAAAAAAATTAATTTATATCCGGAATTAGGCTATCAAAATAGCTTATTTAAACTAAAAACCCTACGGGATATGAACAGTTACTTCATCCCCAACCACACCGACTATAGCGATAGCAAAGATTACTTTCAGGCCTATTCCATTGCTGGCGATAGACTGGCGACATTAAACTCGCCAGCCCATATTATTGCCGCCCAGGACGATCCAATTATCTTAGCCGAGGATTTCGCGCACTTAGCTGCGAACAAGCAGCTTAGTATCGAAACCACACGTTACGGCGGCCACTGTGGCTTTGTTAAAAATTATCAACTCGACAGCTGGTTGGATGAACGCCTTGTGGAATTGATTAATCTACGCCGCTACCCCGCTGGCGACCCGGCAAAAAGCGGCCAGCAGGGCTAATTAGTAATCACGCCGTGGCGATTTGCTCAGCGATCGCCAATAGCCGCACCGCTTCCTCTACATGCAGGGCTTCCACCAACCGCCCATCGACCAAGACTACACCTTTGCCTTCCGCTTCGGCTTGGCGCCAAGCGAGCTGAACTTTCTCGGCCCGAGCCAAGGCCTCTGGCGATGGCGAAAACAAGCGGTTGGTAACTGCAATTTGCTTTGGATGTATCAAGGTTTTACCGTCAAAACCCAGCTCGACGCCCTGCTCACAAGCCAAAGCTAAGCCAGCATCGTCGTCGAGATCGAGATGGACACCATCAAAAACATCAATACCATTTGCGCGGGCCGCGAGCACACATAAACCCAAGGATGTGAGCATGCCTAAGCGCTGCGGGGTATGAGGTACCCGCAGGTCTTTAGCAAGATCCGAGGTACCAAGGACAATAGCATCCATGCGAGCATGGGCGCCGGCAATTTCATTTACCGCCAATATACCCCTCGGCGTTTCAGCCATTGCCCAAAGTTTCAGGCTCGCCGCGGCATTGGCCTGCTTCAAGACCTGAACTACCGCGTGCACTTCGGCCGCTGACTCCACTTTTGGCAAACACAGGGCCGAGATTGGCGCGGTAGCAAAGGCTTCAATATCTTTACGCCCCCACTCGGTATCAAAGCCATTAACCCGCACGACTAATTCTCGCCGCCCAAAGCCTCCAGCCAACACCGCAGCCATAACCTGCTCCCGAGCTAAATCCTTTTGACCCGGCGAAACCGCGTCTTCTAGGTCCAAAATGAGAACATCGGCGTCAAGGCTACGAGCCTTCTCCAAAGCCCGAGCATTTGAGCCAGGCATATACAAGACTGAGCGACGCGGATTAGCGGCCATAAAAAACTCTCTTTAATTTGAAAAGGCAGGAAGTTTATCACAGCTGAGTGAAGTACTGAGCCAGACCTTAGGTTTGACCATCACAAGCATTAATTGCGAATCATTATCAATTAGCGATAGAATATCCACCCCGCTTCTCCAGGGAAGCCAGTTTTCATTGCGGAGTCTGTTAATGCCAGCGCTGTTTCGCCACATCATATTCCTTTTTGGCTTTTTGGCCTTGACTAGCATAGCCCACACAGACGCCAACCCAGGGGCGAAAGTAAACTCACAGGCGGTTGTTCAACACTATGCCGACCTTGCCTACGCGGTATACAGCGACGCCGAGACCAGCGCTCGCCAACTACAAATTCAACTTAATCGCTTTTTAGAGGCGCCCGACCAGCAGGGCTTAATCGCAGCGCAAAAAGCATGGCAAACGGCGCGCATTCCCTATCAGCAAAGTGAAGCCTTTCGTTTTGGCAATCCAGTAGTCGACGATTGGGAGCATCAGCTCAATAGCTGGCCGCTGGACGAAGGGCTTATTGATTATGTCGCAGATGACTACTTCGCCGCGCTGGGCAATATCGGCGGAGATCTAAATATTATCGCTAACCCCACGATTAATCTCGGCGGCGAAATAATTGACGCTAGTATTATCAGCGCCGAATTACTGCGCAGCCTACACGAACTTGGCGGTTCAGCTGCAAATGTCACTACTGGCTACCACGCCATCGAGTTCTTGTTGTGGGGGCAAGACCTTCACGGCCATGAGCTGGGCGCCGGTGAACGCCCCTATACCGATTACAGCCAAGGTGCGGCATGCAGCAACGGCAATTGTGATCGCCGCGCCGCGTACTTGCGCACCGTCGCCAGCATACTTATTGACGACCTTAGCTATATGGTCAAGCAATGGGCGCCCAATCAAGCGGGCAACTATCGCAGCCAAATACTCGCAATGGACAAGCAAATTGTTTTAGCGAGAATGTTCAATGGCATAGGGTCGCTATCCCTTGGCGAGCTCGGCGGCGAGCGCATTAAAGTATCGCTAGAAGCCAACTCCACCGAAGACGAACACGACTGCTTTAGCGACAACACCCATTGGTCTCACTACTACAATGGCTTGGGCATTGAAAACGTGTATCTCGGCCGCTATCAGCGCCTTAATGGCACTACCCTAAAGGGTCCGTCACTCAGTGATTTAGTGCGCCAAGCAAAGCCCGAGGTTGACAGAAAAACTCGTCAGACCTTGAGCGCGACCATGGCGAGTCTAAAGGTACTCACCGACACCGCGGAAGCCAAAGATAAGCCCATGAGATTTGACATGCTGATCGCGGAAGGTAACCAGCGCGGCGAAGAGATTCTCAGCGCAATTTTGAAAGACCTAGTCGCACAAACCCGTGCAATTGAGTCTGCCGCAAGTACGATTAATATCGACCCAACGGCTACTGGTTTATAAGCCTTGCCGATACCGCGCGCAATCATGTCGACAGCAATGCTATACAGCTGCGCCATTGGTTTGTCCGCGTGCAAAGCCACGCCGCCACTGCCCTTGGTGAGCGGCGCAAGCTTTACAGTTGCGCCAGGTTCGCCTCGCATCCTCGAGCAGCCGCAGCCCCAACTCAGCTTGGAGCAAAAACTCGACTGGGCAGTTGGTAAAAGCTTTGCGAATCAAGCTTGGGTGAGTGCGCCGGCGAGCACCACAGCTCGCGATGGCCTCGGGCCGCTCTTCAATGCTAATAGTTGTGTGGCCTGTCATCAGCGCAATGGCCAAGGCCAGTTACCCGAACATGGCCCCGGCCTGATACTGCGAATAGCCCCAGTGGGTTTACACCATAAAAGCTATGGCGAACAGCTCCAAGATCACGCTCTGCTCGGCAGCCAAGCCGAGGGCCAAATCGCTTGGCGAGAAACCCCGTCGCCAGCCAAGGAGCTTGGGGATCAGCAAGACCTAAGTTACCGCCAGTATTTTATCGCTAACGCCAACTACGGCGACACCAGCGATATGGCATTTTCACCGCGCCTAGCCCCCGCCCTAATTGGCTTAGGCTTACTGGACAGCATCCCCGACCAAACCCTCATCGCCCGCAGCGACCCTAACGATCTTGACCAAAACGGCATTTCCGGCCGAGTCCTAATGCGCTGGGATGAGGAGCAGCAACGCCTGCGGCCCGGGCGCTTTGGCTGGAAGGCCAGCCAAGCCAGTCTCAAGCAGCAAGTCGCCTTAGCCTTCAGCCAGGATATCGGTATTCGCTCGCCCATTTACCCAATGCCAAATTGCCCAGTAAGCCTGATAAATTGCGACCAAGAATTCACACATGACAAAACGCAAGCACCGGAAATAAGCACCAAGTTATTAAATGCGGTCAGCCGCTATATCGCTAATCTTGCCGTCCCCGGCGTACAAAACAGCCCCAATTTACAACGCGGCTACAAGCACTTTATTAGCGTCGGCTGCGCCGACTGCCATATTCCTGCTACCGAGACTCGCCCTGCGCCATTTTCACTGTTCGGGCAAGGCAATAATATTGAAACTCGCAAAGAAACCATTTACCCCTTTAGCGATCTACTACTGCACGATATGGGCGCAGGATTGGCTGACAGCGCCGCTACCGACAACACGCCGGCAGCAGAATGGCGTACCGCTCCGCTTTGGGGGCTGGGCATGCGCAGCCAAGCCGGTGACAATATACGCCTGCTTCACGACGGCCGCGCCAAATCGCTCACAGAGGCCATACTCTGGCATGGCGGCGAAGCGGCGCTTAGCCGAAAAAAATTCTTACAACTCGACCCTAGCTCACAAAACTCTCTGCTGAATTTCCTGAAGGCACTGTAATGAACTTATCTATACTGCGCGGCCCACAAGCAAGACTAGCGAAGCGCAAACTGTTAGCCATCACCGCGCTGAGTTTAATCACCGCATGCAGCCCGCCGCCCCCGGCCAAAGTACTGGCAGACACCAGTAATTTGGCTATTTTACCGGCCTACAAAAGCTTCTCACTAAGCAGCGAAAAGCTGGCTACCGCGGCCAATAGTTTTTGCAGCAAGCCCAACACCGAGCAACTTGAGCTAGTCCGCGATCACTGGCGAGTGGCCGTCGACGGCTGGTCTGGTGTGCAAAATCTGCAATTTGGTCCGCTGCTGGTCGACAACCAAGCCTGGAAAATCCAATTCTGGCCCGACAAGAAAAACTTGATTGCGCGTAAAGTGGAAGCACTATTGCGATCAGATGAAGCATTGACTGAAAAACGCGTCGACGATGCCAGTGTTGTCGTACAAGGCCTGTCATCCCTAGAGTACCTGCTCTTTGACCCAAAGCTCGGCGTGTTAGACAGCTTTGCGAATGCTGCCACGGGCTCTCGCCGCTGCGCCCTGCTCATCGCCGTCAGCGGCCACTTGCACAGCGTTGCAAACGGCTTGCACGATGCGTGGCGACCAGAGGCTGGCAACTATGTGCAAATCTTTACGCAAACCGGCGAAGATAACCCTGAGTACCCCGACGACAGTGTGGCACTGGCCAATTTGCTCGACACCTTGGTCGCCGGCGTAGAACTCATCAAACGTGACAAATTTGAACGTCCCTTAGGCTTAGCGAGTAGTGAAGGCCAAGCGCAAATTTACCTGCTTGAATGGTGGCGCAGCCAGTACTCGCGAGATGCCATCATCGCCAACCTCAAAGCGCTGAAAAACCTATTTATGGCCGCAAATGGCTATGGCTTAGACGACTATTTAAGCAAGGTAAAACAACACGGCGAATTCAGCACACAAATTCAGCAACACTTCGATCGCAGCCTCACTGCAGCCAAGGCAATCCCCAATAGTTTGTTCAGCAGCGCTGAGCCTCGCAGTCAGGCAGAACTCATTCAGTTTCAAACTGAAATTAACGAACTCCAATTATTATTGAAATCCAAGCTACCCGAGGCACTTGGTATTAGCCTTGGTTTCAATGCCAAAGACGGCGACTAAAACACCCATTTACACCGTTTTCGTAGACACAGAACTAAGGAACACCATGCAACGTCGCCGCTTTATTTTTGCCTCTGGCGCCCTGTTGAGCATGCCATTTGTAACGGCAGCGCCAGCGCTGGCGAAATCGGCTAAATTCACTCCAATACTCAGTGCCGCCAGTGACAGCGGCGGCAAACATATCGGGGTATGGCGCGACGATCACTGGCAAATGTCTGCCAGCATTCCCCGTCGCGGTCACGACAGCCTTTTTCACCGCCAGCGTCAGGAGCTGGTCTTTTTCTCCCGACGTCCGGGCAGAGAAATGTACGTTATCGACGCCAAGTCCGGCGATGTACGCCACACCATTAGCAGCGAAGATGGCTACCACTACTATGGGCACGGCTGTTTGAGTGCCGACAGTCGCTACCTCTATACCACGGAAAATCATATCGCCGGCGACGGCGCGGGCAGTATCGGAATTTACGACTGCGAGAAGGATTACCAATGCCTCGGCCACATGGATTGCGATGGCATTGGCCCCCACGAGCTCGCCCTTATGCCTGATGGCAAAACATTGGCCATTGCCATTGGGGGTATTAAAACTCTGCCGGCCAGTGGCAGAAAGACCTTAAACCCCGAAACTATGGCACCGGCACTGCACTATTTAGATATCGCCTCAGCTCAGGTGGTGGAGCGCCACGCTGCGCCTCACTACCAATTAAGCCTTCGCCACCTCGATGTTAGCCCCAGCGGCCAAATTGTCATCGGCGCACAATTCCAAGGCGCATTACCCTCTCGGTTGCCGCTGGTATACAGCCACGAACGTGGCGCCATGCTCACACCAATGGACTATGGCGAGCTACCATTGCAGTTTAAGCAAGACTATATTGCCAGCATTAGTATCGACGATCAGGGCATACACGCAGTGACCAGTTGCCCACGTGACAATTTGGTTTGCCTTTGGGATCTGCGTAACCAGCAATTGAAGCAGGTATACTCACTCCGAGACAGCGCGGGGGCAGTTTACGATAGTGCTTATCAGCAATTTATTTTGAGCAATGGTAATGGCCAATTAATGGCGCTAAAACCGGGTCACCGCGCACTGACACCCCTTGCCTATGCTGCGGGCACCCACTGGGACAACCACCTCACTTTATTGCGCTGAGCAAGCATAGGAAAAATAATGAAACGCCGAAACTTGATTAAAAGCAGCGCCACCGCCCTACTCGCTAGCTCACTCCCAAAATTGAGTTTAGCGATGGCGTCGGCGGATAAAAGTGGCCAGCCCCGCTACGATTACATTCTCACCGCCGAGCCCGCTACCGCACGCTTAGCCAAAGGCGGCGACAGCGATATTCTCGGTTTCAATGGCCAGTTTCCCGCACCCGTAATACGTGCCAAGCAAGGACAGGTCCTACGGGTAAAATTCATCAACAAATTGGCTGAGCCGAGCACTATTCACTGGCATGGTATTCGCTTGGATATCGCTATGGACGGTGTGCCCTATTTAACTCAGCCTCCCGTGCCCGCCGGTGGCAGTTTCATTTATGAGTTCATCTGCCCCGATGCCGGTACCTTTTGGTATCACCCCCATATGAATAGCGTTGAACAATTAGGTAAAGGCCTCGTTGGCGCCCTAATTGTTGAGGAGCGCGAACGCCCCGACTATCACGATGTGATCATCGGCATGAAAGATTGGCGCCTTAAGCCAGACGGCAGCTATTTACCGCTATCGATCCCTAGAGAAGCGGCACGGGACGGAACCTTGGGTACATTAGCGACGGTTAA
>NZ_JBFJWS010000002.1:0-105984 GCF_041623545.1 Zhongshania sp.
AGCAGAATTCCGCGCGGCTGTTTTGGCCGACGGCCCCGACATGTCTATGTCATTAACCGGACTGATGAACAAATTCGAGCAAATGTTCGTCATGACGGATCCACCAAACTACGAACCTGAGCCCAGCGACAGCATTGCAGCAAGAGCGAAAGCCATGGGTATTTCACCCCAGGAATTAATCTACGACACCATGCTGGAGCAAAACGGCACGCAATTACTGTACTTGCCAATCGGCGGTTATTCCGAAGGCAATCTCAATGCGTTACACGAAATGCTCACCCATTCGCGCACCACTGCGTCACTGTCAGACGCCGGCGCCCACTGCCCGAGCATCTGCGACGCCAGCTTTACCACCTTCATGTTCACCCACTGGGTGAAAGGCCGCACCAAAGGCGCTCGCATGCAATTGGAAGAAGTGGTGCGCAAGCAGACCAGCGAACCTGCCGAGCTTTATAACTTGCAGGATCGTGGCGTCATTGCCGTAGGGAAAAAAGCCGATATCAATGTCATTGATTTCGATGCGCTTTACCTGCACACCCCTTACCTCGTGAAGGATCTTCCCGCCGGCGGTAAGCGGATGCTGCAAAAGGCAGACGGTTTCCGCTACACCATTGTGAGCGGTGAAGTGATCGTAAAAAATGGCGAGATGACTGAGGCAATGCCAGGTAGGCTGATTCGAGGACCGCAACTAGCCGCGGCATAAATAGGTATAGAACGCAGTAGCTACACACCAATATGTGGCTACTGCACTCGAAGAGAGTATGTAATCAGAACATTCAAAGCTCGCCATTTCCGTTCGAGCCACCGGTACCTCGTCGATAACAACGGATACACTGGCCTCTAATGCCGGGCCGTTAACAAACGAGCCAACACCGCGAATATTCAATTACGTATGTGAGGACTGACCCGTCTCAATGTATTTTAGCAACGGCACTAGTTTAGTGAGATCTTCGATATTACCAATTTGGTAGTTCTCAAGCTGATCGCCGGAGAATGCAGAAATCACCATGGGCACATCTTGTAGATTTTGTTCACGCTTATTTGCCGTTACGATAACATTTTATTTCGGCGCTCAGGCCTGCGCTTGCTTGTTGCAGCGGCACAAGCCCAGCCAACAAGCTTATCGGAAGTAAAACTTCTTATTTTTATACATATCAAGCCTCAATTTTAAACATGCCAGTTACGGTTTACTTCACCAGAAAATAACCTTGTGATTGATGCGCAATCTTCATACCGTCGCGATCGGCGCCGCCGGAGAGCCAACTGCACCAGGCAAATTCAATGGTGGCGCAGTCAATAAAAAAGCCGAGCGCTGGTGCTGGGCTAGCCACAAAGCAAGTTCGCCAAACCACCACAACTCCCCCAAGTGAATCCCCAGTTTTACCAAGCAATGCTCGTGTAGTGGCATTAATGCTTTATCACTACAACGTTGAACACCATCAATTTTTTCGACCATGGGATTGTCTGCACAAATTGCGGCGACGCCGCTGTCATCAATCCACTGTAATAATTTTGGGTCTGTGCCATCCAAGCCAGGACAGGCTGACATTCGCGCCGGATCCACACCTTCGCCGTCGCGTAATAACAGGTCTGCGTAGCCGGTGTAGATACACAGAAAATCGCCAGTCTCAACGACCACGCCTTGCTCATCCATCGCCTGCTGCAAGGCCTCGTAATTTACCAGCCCATGGGAGCCGCACCCCGCCCGGCGAATATCGACCAGCACTCCGCGCCCCTGCACGCAGCTAGCCGCGAGGTTTTCAATACCCAAGGCCATTGCCTGCGGTGCCACACCATCGGCCGGCTGCACAAAGTCAACATCAGCGCGAAAACCGTTGTAAAAGATATGCTCCGCTTCGCCGTCTTGATCAGCGTCAAAGCGAATACCGTAGTGACTGAGGCCATCCCATTGGGTGGAGTACTGCAAATCCATGGTGACGCGATCATCGTTGACTACGTCAATTGCACCGTCCACTGTCCAATCGTACATGGTGCGACCATCGCGAGCGGTGGTCGGCGACAGCACTGGGGCATGGCGGCCGGGAAAGATACCGCCCTTAGGGTAATCAAGGGGCAGACTCAGCAAAAATACCTGACCTTCGACGGCCTCAGCCAATGCGCGGCGGCGACGCCGAGGGTTTATCAAGTTCATCCGGCCTATTTGATCGTTCTCACCAAATTCTCCCCATTTCGCGCCCTGAGGTTGGCACAGCCATTTAGGCATAAACACGGCTCCTGTTTTACTCGCGGTTTAGCTTGGATACTTCATTCTGTGTGGCTGAGATCAATTAACCAGGACTTATCCAGGTCCTGCACATCAGTACAGCCCATTAAAATAAGTGTACGACGTATTTCGCTGGCAAAAACATCCAGCACCCCAGCGACTCCTTCTTCACCCCCACCGGCCAATCCATAGAGGTAGGGCCTGCCGATAAATACACCTTTAGCGCCAAGACACAGCGCAGTTATAACGTCGCTGCCGCGGCGCACACCACCATCTAAATACACTTCAGCGCGATCACCAATGCGCGCTGCGATGGCTGGCAGGGCGTCAATACTTGCCAAGCAACGATCAAGCTGGCGGCCGCCGTGATTTGACACCAGCACGCCGTCGGCACCGATGTCATCCACGGCGCGCGCAGCATCCTCTGGGTCAAGTATACCTTTGACGTAAAACTTTCCCGGCCACTGCTCACGCATCCACGCCAGATCGTCCCAAGTCAGATCCGACTGCATATATCTGGCTTGGGCATCAGCCGACGCTATAGCATCATCGGCGCCGCCCATGAGTACTTTTCGAATACGCTCTGGGGTGTTGACGGGACTATTGGCATCGCGCTCCAAATAATGCACCGCCGCTATCCGTCGATACCTCAACAAGCCGTATAACCAACGTGGGTGGCACAGCATATTTAATAGCCGTGCAGGCGTCAGCGTACGCGGCTGCCCCATACCATTAGCGCGTTCACTTTCGCGATTGCCCAATGTCGGCACATCGACGGTGACAAATAAGGCGGTATAGCCGGCGGCGCGAGCGCGCGCCATTAAGGCCGCTACTTTCGCGCGATCACCAAAGGGGTATAACTGGAACCAGTGATTGTTTCGAGTCGCCTCAGCCACCTCTTCCAAACTGTAGCTCGCCGCCGTACTTAGCACTGCCCGAATACCGGCATTTTCCGCGGCGCGACTAGCGGCAACATCGGCCTGCCAATGACAAAAACCCGCTGCCCCGGTTGGCGCCAAGGCCAGCGGCAAGGCAAGGTGCTCGCCAGCGATGTTTGCGGCCAGCTTTGGCTGACTGACGCCTCGCAAGCTGCGCTGGCGCAGTCGCCAGCGCGTAAAGCCACGCAGATTCTCGTCGATAGTTATATGGTCATCAGCGCCACCCTCAAGATAGTGCCATGCCATATCTGGCAAACGCTTGCGGGCTAGTGTTCGCCACGCCGCCACACTTAATGGCGGCGTTTTCTCTCGCAATCTAAATTGCATTTTTCGTCCTGCTATACGCGGGCAATAGTAACGGGCGCCGGTCCCCGCAAGGGTAGCGAACTGTAGTGATATGCTGCGCTAATTTCATAATCGGGGATAACATCAAACAGGGCATTTACCACCATTTCGGCTTCCAACCTCGCGAGGTTTGCACCCAAGCAATTATGCATCCCTACTCCGAAGCCAAGATTGGGGGAGGCAATGCGATGCAAATCAAATTCATCTGGGTTTTGGTAGCGGGCTGCATCGCGATTTCCAGACGCCAATACGCAGCTCACGTCATCACCATCACCAAGCTCCACCCCCGCCACCACAATCGCGCCACCGCGCACCTTTCTCGGCAGGGTGCCAACAACCCCCTGCCAGCGCATCACCTCTTCATTTGCGCCGCGGATCAAGGAGCGGTCAGCCGTTATTTCACGGCGCGCGTCGGTATACTGTCCATACGTTAAAAAGATATGGTCCAACCATTTGGCGGTAGTCTCATTGCCCGCAAATAGCAGTTGACGTAAATTCTGAACGATCTGCTGGTCGGGAAATTTTTTAGTTGCAGCCTCCCGCGCGATCAAACTAATTAAATCAGATCCCGGGCTTTGGCGACGTTGCTTGAGAAGCTCAAGCATATAGTCCGCTAGCGCGGTTTTAGCCTGCTCACGATTTTCAATAATCTGCTGTTTACTCGCTTCATCAACATAGGAAGTACTGCCCCCAGCCAAAGCGTCGCTCCATTGCACAATATCGGCTAGCCGCTCTCTGGGCACCCCCATCATTAAAGCAATAACCATGGTTGGCAAAGGGCGACACAGGGCCAAGGAAATATTTACCGCCTCGCCAGAATGAAATTTCTCGGCGACTGGCTTAATCAGTTCAGCAATAATTTCCGCTACATCACCTCGGAGACTGGCCATCGCCTGCGGCCGGAAAGATTCTGCCCACACCCCGCGAAAATCATTGTGACGCGCGCGATCGTCCATAGCGATAAAAGCATCAGCGCCAAATAAGTCTTCAACCACGGTACCTTCCACTGTGAAGCGGTCAGAATTAAGGGCTACCTTTCTAATGTCACGGTCAGTGGTGATCAGCCAGCGCTGATAGCCCTTATGCCACACCACCGGCCCTTGCTCCCGCAGGGCTTTCAGTGCCGGCCACGGGTTATCCGCAAACTCCTCGCCGATAATATTAATATTCGTTACTGGTGCATTCATTTCTCTATTCAAGACGTTTCCCCGTAATTAGAAACACATCGAATTGCTAGCGGTGGCAATTTAATCACAACAAAATTGAATAGCAGTTTGGCACTCACTACCCATTAGCGAAAACTGAAAGCACATCCCCTCTTCTCTACGCCAATTAGACTTTCACTGTCATTGCCTAACAGACTTAAAGATTGACGAGTTTTTTATTGATTTAAAAAATAACAATATCTGCACTGTAACTCAGCCATAATAAAATAACAATTAGTCAGCTATTGTGAGGAAGAACGTCAAAAACAGGCCGACACTTAACTATTTTTCACAGCGAATTTACTATTACCCATAATACGAGCAAGGCGATCAACGCACCCCAGAAATAAACGAACCCAGCATAACCCACAAAAATTCTTATACGCATTATTTGAATTTGAGAATAGGCCGCTACTCAAAACAGGGCGATTACGCCAAATATTTGCTACGGTCCCCATGCGCCCTCCCCACCATTTATTGCTCGGCTATTAAGGTTTGCTCATAGCAACTTTGTATACATGTAAACATCACTACGACTTTGACGATATTTCATCCAGTTTTATACTAGGTATCGATGGTGACGGCTTCTGCGCCGACGACCGACACCCCCTTTTCGCGCTGATTATCGAGTGCTGAATCAATAAAAGTCGCGTGTGGACCAGGCCCTAGGTCTTACAGCCGCGTCTTTATCCCTAGGGACTCGATATAGAGGTAATTCATGAGCAAGACTAAATTCAGTTTGTCGAAGTGGAGCCGCTAGCCGGCAAAGAGTGCCTAGCGCACTTTAAAAAAGCGTAAAGACCGGCGGGTTTGCGCGGGCCATTCAGCATTATGAAATATATGACCACAACCATTAAATAAGCAGTGGGATACTCAGAGTAGGCTCAGCGAAACCACATAAAAAGCGCTATCTTGCTGAGCAAACGCTAAAGCTTGTTTAACCATGCTAAGAACAAGTCGGGCCATGCCTTAGCATAGTGCTCTTTTCTCGCTAAGCCCGTGCCGTGGCTCCCCTCAGGGAAAATATGTAGTTCATGATCAATTCCCTGCGCCTGTAAAGCATTGGCATAGAGCCGCGCATTTTGCCATTTAACAATATTGTCCGTTTTAGGCGCCCATATAAACGCCGGCGGGGTATTCGACCCAACCTGCAGTTCAGGGCTGGTTTCAGCTAATAATGCACTGTTTGGTTCAGCGCCCAGTAAAGCTAAACGTGAGATGTCATGTGTATAGGTGTCTTGCATACTAATAACGGGGTACGCCAGCGCGGTAAAATCTGGACGGGTACTCGGCGTAAAGTTTGTTGAGCTAATTGCGGCTAAGTGCCCTCCGGCCGAGAAACCCATGACGCCAACTTGGCTGGGATCAATATTAAATTTCTCGGCGTTTTTTCGTAGATAACTTATGGCTTGCTGAAAATCGAGCATCGGCGCGGGGTATTGCAGCAAACGGTAGTTTAAAACAAAGCCAGCAATACCGTTGTCATTAAGCCATTTTGCGACGTCAACGCCCTCATGGCCTTCGGCCCTGCCGATGTAAGCTCCGCCCGGCAGAATAATAACCGCCTTAGACGGCGCACCGACCTCAACCGGGTATGCGAGTAAATACGGCCCTTTCTCGATCAGCTCGTTGCCACCCATTGCCTTTAAGGCTTTCAAATACCTGGGCATGTCCGCCTCATTACCAGGCGCAGCGGGCAAATAATGCATACGGGCGGTATAATCTTCCCCGCGATCCGGCTCCGATTTTTTCAATAAAACCGTCGCCGCAATGGCAATCAAAAGAATTAAAGCGACTGCGGTGGCCAATATAATCTTTAATAACTTTATTATTCGATTAAACATTTATTCCACTACTCATATATTCAGGCGCTAAAAACATGACGACACCATCGAAAAAAGTATCGATCACTCAAACTTGCCCACCCACTTGATGGCTTGCTTAAGAAGGATTTTAAACTCTGGAGTTTCGAAGCTCTCGGCGCTATGCCCCATCGCGGTATAGACCACACGCCCTTCTTTTACATTATGCGCCCACACCATACTGTGCTCCTCAGGCATAGTGTATTTACCGGGCTCATAGCTGGCTTCATCGACAACGACCAATACATCAGATCCGTTGTGACGGGGGGATTTTTCGAAAGCGTAAAACTCTTCATAATGCGCCCACACTTTAGGCAGACCAGCAGACACCGGATGCTCAGTGTTAATGGTATGCATCTCACCTACTTGCATGTGCGGGGACATGGTATGACCGGTCCATTTAGCTTTAATCACCGTGGTGTTATACCAATCCCAAGATTTATAAAAACCGTCGCCAGCAGCGTGAATACCGATAAAGCCCCCACCGTTTTCGATATAGCTGCGCAGCGCTGTTTCTTGACCTTTGGTCAGAACTTCACCGCTGGCATTCATCCATATGACCACATCAAACTTAGCAAGCTGCTCCTTATTATGCACCGCGCCGTTTTCAGTCTGAAAATAACCCCAGCCTTCCGTGTCTGCAAAACTGCGAAGTAATTTTTGCGCTGCGGGAATTGCTTCTTTGTGCCTAAAACCATTGGTCTTTGAAAACACTAATATCGCTGGTTGCGGTAGTGAAACTGGCATTTCTGGCGCTACTTCATCGAGACTACCATCGGTAAAGAGGCCAGGCTGGTCATAAAATAAAAATGCGACCGGCAATATCACAATTAGGGCGAGGATTACCGCGGCAATGCGGAGTATTTTTTTCCAGCTAAACTTCGGCTTATTCATTTCACCAACTCCCCTGCCCACAGCACTGCGGCTTCACTTAGGTTTTGAAATTCTGCAATATCATAGGTCGCTGCTTGATGACCAATTGCTGCATAAAATACGCGACCTTCACCCAGCTTATGCCGCCACGCCATGGGGTGTTCGCCCGCCATAGAGGTGCTGCCGGGCAAATAGAAATCTGCATTTACTTTATCTGTAACGCGGCATTAGCTGTGCGTTTGATGCTTCTAGGCATAAAGCGCAGCCCTACTCATCAACAGCATTCAATGCCATTGGGCTACTAGATATTCCTATTCAACCAGCAAGCCTATGCGCAGCATCCAGTCTAATAACCTCTCCATTCAACATCGGATTGCTGATGATACTTAGCACCAACTGAGCAAACTCTTTTGGCATACCGAGTCGATTGGGAAACGGCACCTGCTGGCCTAGCTGGTCTTGCCCCTGCTCAGACAACATGCCGATCATTGGGGTACGAAACATTCCGGGAGCAATGGCCATTACCCGTATTTGGTGTGGCGCCAAATCCCGCGCTGCGGGCAAGGTCAGTCCCACTACACCCGCCTTTGACGCCGCGTAAGCGGATTGCCCCACCTGGCCGTCATAGGCCGCAATAGATGCGGTATTGATAATGACACCGCGCTCTTCACCGATTAGGCTAGCTTTAGAAAGTCTGGCGGCAAAGCAGGCCTGAACCAATGCCGTGCCGATAAGATTAATTCCTATGATCTTGCGCAGTAGCTCTGCGGAATGCGACTCGCCCTTGTCATCCACTATTTTCGCAACTGGGGCGATACCTGCACAGTTCACCAAAATACGCGCCACACCGTGCACGGATTCTGCCGCTGTTATCGCGCTGTCGATACTGGCCTCGCAGCACACATCGACCTCGTGAAACACGCCACGGATTGCCGCGGCGACTTGTAAACCCGCCTCAACATTAGCATCCAAAATGGCAACCTTGCAGCCCTGCTCTGCAAGGTGTTCCGCCGTCGCGCGGCCTAGACCCGACGCCCCGCCGGTGACAATCGCTGAAACGCCGTTAACGTCCATGGTAGTCCTCATTTTTTATCACCGACTAGGAGTTAGTAACTCCCTTTTGTGATTAGCATAGCCCGTTATTTTTTATTAAGGATCTACACGCTCAATAGCCACGGACTTACGCTCCGCCTCTACTGCCTGAAAGAAATCCCACACTTCCGCCACACCGTCCAAATCACCGGCATTCCCGCCCATAAACAATTCAATGATTTTGTTATGCAACTTTGAAGGCATCACGTGGCCCGAACCCTGCATTGTATATAGACGCACCAGTACACCCTCTTCTGATGACCAAGCTTGCACTGAAATACTGGTATTTGGATTACCGTCAAGTTCGGGAACAGTCTGGATGAAGGGAGCGCTATTTACACCGGCTAATTTTACCCAATATTCCACCGACTCCTGCGCTGACAGCACCCTGCCGCGGCTAACATTCCCAGCTAAATCCACCACACCACCGTTAAAGGGGTTAATCGGATCTTCGGTGCCATTAAAAATAGCCACGGAAACCGGCTGATTGCTGCGCTGGCAGTCGAAACTTTCGGCTACCGGTATATTGGCCGCCATCGGCGCTATCGCGGCAAATTCATTAGGCAATTCAAAAGCCAGTCGATACGCCATATGACCACCATTAGATAAACCCGTCGCATATACCCGCTGCCGAGAAATGGCGTAACGCTCGGCAAAATAAGCAATCATTGCTTTAAAGAAAGCAGGGTCATCAATGTTTTTTGTGTTGGCAGTGTAATTTGCACCACCGCGGCAATCATTCCAGTGATTTTCATAGCCGCTTGGGTAGACAACGATAAAGCCTTCCTTATCGGCCAGGGTCTCATAGCCGTAGGCGGTCCCCACGCGCATATGTTCAGCCTTACTCATAGAGCCATGCAGAACAAAAATCAGCGCCGCATTCGGTTTTACATTTTCAGGAATATAGTAAATAAAGTCTCTATCTAGCCCATCTACCGGTAGTTGTGCGGACTTAAGTTCACCGTTAGTATCGGGCTGCGCGGGCGTATCTAAATAAATAAAGTAAAAGTACAGACCCGCAACAATGAGTAGCAAAGTCATAAGCAGATATAGAAACCATTTTAATATTTTTTTCATGTTTTCCTGTCGATTAACAAATGTAATTTTCTTGCGAAAAGTAGCCGCCCAGAGTGAAAAGACCAAACTACCGCGTTCATTTTATTCCTTGCTGGTGATTTCCATTCCCGGGAACTCGCCAGAATCTCGCCAATCGGCAAGTATTTGATGAAAGACATATGAGGGCCGCCCATAGCTACTATTTTGACTACGGCCGGGGGCTATCTTACCTTCATTGTTGATATAACTCGGCGTACATTGCTGCTGAAATTTGATATTGCTACCAGAAAGTTCGATCACTTCCTGTACCCAAGCCTCTTCAGCTTCTGCTGTCACTTCGATAGATCGCAAATCTCTTTTTAAGGCTTCGCTGACCATATATGCAGCGTGCTCGCCATTCTGTGCCAGCGCGTGAGTAAAGTTAGCGCCGCCCTGCTGCTGTAAGCCATTCCCTACCAGATAAAAATTGGGGAAATTACTAACAGTCATACCGTGCAGTGAACGGAAGCCATTTTTCCATTTTTCGCGCAGTGTGACGCCCTTGCTACCATAAACATCGTAGCCCACGAGGTCGAACCAAGAAGATGCATTATCGAAACCGGTGGCAAAAACAACACAGTCGAGCTGATACTCTTTATCGCCAACCACAACGCCAGATTCGGTGAAGCGGGCAACGCCCTGACCGCCAGTATCGACCAGCGTCACATTGTCCCGATTGAAAGTCGGCAAAAAGTCATTATGAAAGCATGGACGCTTGCAGAAGCTCCGGTACCAAGGCTTTAAGGCTTCAGCGGTGACCGGATCCTCAACAGACTCCTCAACACGTAAGCGAATATTCTCCATGCGAATATGGTCGGCGACTTCCTGTTTTAACGCCATTTCCTCTTCCGGCAAATCACTACTGACCTTTTCCTTGACGATCAATCCTTGCTGGTTTTTAAAGATTTCGGTCCAGCTATCATTCACCAGATCCTTTTCTACCGGCGCGCCCTGCACGACCGCAGTAAAGTTTTCCACCCGCTCTTTATGCCAACCCGGCGCGAGGCTTTTAAACCACTGCGGATCAGTAGGCTTGTCATCTCTGATCGCAACTGACGACGGAGTTCGCTGAAAAACATAGAGCTGCTTTGCGTCCTGGCCCAGATGGGGAACGATCTGAACAGCACTGGCACCGGTACCAATAATGCCGACCCGCTTATCCTTAAGTCCCGTCAGGCCACCATCCGGTCCGCCACCGGTATAACGATAGTCCCAGCGGCTGCTGTGAAAGGTATGGCCTTTATAATCCAATATTCCCGGCAAGCCCGGCAATTTCGGCCGCATAAAATGGCCACTGGTCGATATAACATGCCGAGCGTGAATCACGTCGCCACGGTTGGTTTTCACCAGCCAGTGCGCATTGCTTTCATCCCAGCGCAACTCGGAAACTGCGGTTTGAAATAGCGCGCCCTCATATAGATCAAACTTACGAGCGATGCTTTTGGCGTATTCAAAGATTTCTGCGCCGCTGGCAAATCTGCGCGGCGGCATATAGCCCATCTCTTCAAGCAATGGTAAATAGGTATAGGCCTCGATATCGCAAGCCACACCAGGATAGCGGTTATAGTACCAAACCCCGCCAAAGTCACCGGCACGTTCGATATAGCGGAGGCTTTTAATGCCAGCTTTACGCAAATTGGCACCGGTCAGCAAGCCGCCAAAGCCGCCACCAACAACCAGTACATCAATAGCATCGTTTATTGGCGCACGCTCAAAGCCGGGCTCAACCCAAGGATCATCCAGATAGAAGGAAAATTCGCCTTCAATTTTTTGATATTGCCCTGAGCCCTCGGGACGCAATCGCTTATCGCGCTCGATCTTATATTTTTCTCGGAGCGCGTCTAAATCAAAATTCAATTCGGTTAAAATTTCAGACATGAGTTTAACTCATTTGAAGTGGGTATAATTTTAGTCCGCGATTTATGTAAACGATAGGGCCGAATCTTTTATTAAATGCCCCAGAAATTTATAGCTCACACCCCTGAAACGCAGACTTACTGCCCCATCTAGTATCATTGAAGCTAGCGTAACGAGCAAACCTGAAAATAGACCTTCGGCTCCCTCGCCTAATATATGAGCTTAAACCCTGCAAAACTTGGCCCACCGGCGCTCTACCCTAAGCTCGGTCGAGCGCAATAGTCAAAAATGGCTTGTTAGAAGTTAACCTCAACACTTGTTCCGTATATTCTCGGTGGCAGGTTGCTTAGCAGGGATATTGTGCCCGGACGGTTTACGATCATCGGCGCTTGAGCGGCAAAAAAGATATCGTTGTTATTTTCAATGTTCTCGACGAAGGCCGTGACCTTCCAGCGCAGCCCAGAGCTTTCCCAAATTAGGCGCGCCGAACTATTGGTGTAGGCGTCAACTTCGTCGAGTGGATTACCACGACCCCGCCGGTTCTGGGAGGCGCTATAATTTGTGGTGAATTGCGGTGTAAGTGATCCAAACTCATCTAAATTAAAGGTGTATCGGGCCGTCAATGCCGCTGTATATTCGGGCGCGGACGGTAATCGATCACCGGAAAAATCTTGAGGATTATCGTCATTACACGCAGGCGCTGTTTCTACATCACCCTCAGCGGCATCTTTACCACAGAATTCATCGTAGCGTGCGTCGAGCCAACCGAGACTGGCCTGCATATTAAATTCGGGGGTCGGTGACCACTGAAGTTCCGCGTCGACCCCCTTAATAGTTGCCGCGCCAGCGTTGTCGACGATAACGCCGCCGGGTTTGATCTGCGCTACTTGCAAGTCGACGTAGTCATACAAAAAAGCCGCCAGATTCAAAATCATGGTTCCATCTAGTAAGTCCACCTTCCAACCAATTTCATAGGCATCGATAAATTCAGAATCAATCGGCCGATTCTCTGACGGTGACGGCGCATTGGTTATAACTTGCGCGCGGCCCGGTTTATAGGAAGTGGCCACCTTAAAATACGCCATATCACTTTCATTATAGAACCAGCGACCTGCCAGCTCACCGGTGGTGACATCAAACTCCGCAGGCGCAGAGGAAGGCGGCGTGTCCAACAGCGGTACCGGTGCAATAGGCACAAAATTAACAGCGATCAAGTCTGCGTAAAAATTTTGATCGCGCTCATCCGTTTCATCATGGTTCTGGCGGATACCAGCGGTGAGTTCGATATTTGGGCCGTCGAACAACTTCGCAATATCGAAATCCAGCTTTAGGAATACCGCTTCGCTCTTGACCGGGCGAGAAAGCCCTACTCGCCCACTATCCATATCACCGTAAAAACCGTTACCGCCGGGCGCAGTTACCGGCAATGGTAACGAGGGGGCACCGAATTGTTCCGGTGTAAAAAACACCCTAGCGTAAGCCTTTAGATCCTCTAGCTCGGTCTGGCGATACCAGAACATGCCGAATAGCCAGTCGAACCCATCCCGATTTTCTGAAGCAAAGCGTAATTCAGCATTGCGCCGGGTAACGGATATATTATTGTATCCCTCGGTGATCGGTTCCTCAGTACCATCAAGGTCAAAGCTGCCGAAAGACTCGCTGCGATGTTCGCCACCAATGAGCACAACATCGACACGGCCTAGTATTGGGAGCTCGGGAATTGACCACGTCAGATCGCCATCAACGCGGGTAAATTCATCGTGAGGCTCACCCAGACGCTGATCGCGGTTGGCGCGAACCTTGGTGATATCCAAAGGCAGGGCTTCTGCCCCCGCCATTTCAATCTCACCACTCAGGCGAGTCGCAAGCGACGGACTACCAACGATATTGTAAGTGTTTGTTCCACCGGGAGGTGTAGCGCTGTATTTGATAGCCCGCAGTGATCCATGCAGAGAATCAGTTATTTGACTGGTGAGGTACATGCGGTAAAAGTAATCATCGCGGAAGCCTGGATCTTCGGCAGCCGGTAATAAAATATCATCAAGCGTGCCGTCACCACGGCGTTTTATGGCGGCGAAACGCCCCAGAAGTCGGTCGTCGCCTGCGCCTAAAAAGGGAATATTGAGATAGGCTTGGAAAAATTGCTCTTCCAATCCAGATAGCCGAATGTCGCCGCCAGTACTAAATTCAGACTCGGGTTGGCGCCATTTAATATTGATTGCACCTGAGGTCGCATTACGACCAAAAGCCGTACCGGAGGGGCCGCGAACAACTTCAATCGCGCCAATATCGTAAAATGGCGCGCCACGTACATCAAGAAACACACCATTGACGTGAAAAGCAACTGGCGATGATCCGGCATTTTTTCCGATACCCCGAATCGCGATTTTCTCTTCATCTACCGCAACCATGCTCGGGATCATAGCGGCCAAATCTTGAAAAGACTGAATATTATTTTCTTGAATAGCTGAGCCACTCAGGGCCGATACCGACCCAGCAATGTCCTGTACGGATTCTGTTCGCTTTGTGGCCGTAACTAAAACTTCTTCGATTCTATGCTTCTTTTTTTCGCCTTGCTCAGGCAAATCAGCACCAACGCTGTTGCTGGCACCGGAGATAATGAGCAATGACAGCATTGCTTTACTTATATATTTGGCATTCATCGAATCGATCCCAGTACAAAAAATCCGCCACAAAATAAATAACATACCGTTAGTTTATTTATTATGATCAAGCAAAATGAATAAACTGTCAAGGAGATAACCCGACTCAGAAATTAAGGCTTGAATAGGCTCTTTTCGGCTAACGAATTCTGTTAGCCAGGTCGTAATTCATAGTTCACACCAGTAAGACGCTCAGACTCCTCCCACAATTGCGCCGCAATGGCCTCATCGAGGGCTCTCGGTGCGGGTGCCACGCGTCCAGCCTTGCCACTCATTTGCTTAAATCCAGTAGGCCCATAGTAGCCCCCCCCCTCAACATCGGCTTCGCATGCGGCGTAGACCAGAGGCAGAGCGCCCTCCGCAGCAGTCTGCCCAAACCAGCGGTTGAAGGTGTTGTAAGCAAATAATTCGAAGCGGTCCATCAGCTTGCGGCGATTTTCCTGTTTCCAGCCGCTCGCGATGGGTGTTGTTGCAACACCTGGGTGCGCACTCACGCTTATCAATTTACTGCCCGCCGCCAGTGCACGTCGATTCAACTCCAAGGCAAACATCAGACAAGCGAGTTTGGTACCCGCGTAGGCGCGTGACGAGGCATAGTTCTGCTCGAACTGGAGGTCATCAAAATCTATTTCACCGCCGCTGTGGGACATACTTGAGACATTCACCACCCGGGGATTTGCGCTGCGCAATAATGCCGGTAGGAGCTGCCCAGTCAAAGCAAAATGACCGAGATGGCAAATACCAAACATCAGCTCAAAGCCGTCGCTGGTCGTGGCGCGTTCCATCGGCGGCAGTAAACCTGCATTATTGATCAGAACGTCTAAGGGCTTAGCCTCAGACAGCTCACGGTCTACAAAAGCGCGAATGCGCTGTTGATCTGCTAAGTCTAGGGCGCGAAATTCAGCGCTACCGCCAGCAGCAATGATTCGCTCAACAACGGCATTACCGCCCGCCTCATTGCGATCGGCAACAATAACGTAATCCCCTTGCGCAGCTAATTGCAACGCCGCCTCTAATCCAATACCACTCGCCGCACCCGTTATCATCACGCGGCGATTAGTTGTCTTACTCATCGGAGGTACCTCAAATTATGCTTCAAAAACTGGAGTGAAGTGCTACTCCGATCTATTTTAAATTTTTCTTAAAAAAGGAAACCGTGGCATCGTAGGCATCTCTGGCTTCCGGAAAATCAGCAATATACTGATAGCAGTGCCCCATACCTTCGGCTACGATCAATCTCGAATCCACGCCAGCTTTGATCAACTGAGAATTAGTAAACACCGCAGGACTTAGGTCAGCGGCGCGGGTCCCAGTTGTCACCAAAGTTGGTGGAAATTTCGCTAAGACATCGAGGTGCAATGCCGGTGATACTACTGGGCCGTCTACGTCAGCACCCTTGAAATAGCCACGGGACAAATCTACTTGTTCTTCACCCTCATTCGCTGGCGGTGGAAATGAGCCGTCGATATACGCTGCAATATACGAAGAGTCGCCCTTAGCAAAACGAAGTGCACCGGCGCCAAATATACCAATGCCACCCGGTGAAGGCAGGCCACTGCTGGCGATCATCGCCGCAGCTTGTCCGGTCAAAGCACCGCCAGCCGAACAACCATAGATACCGATATTTTTCGCTTCGTAGGTTTTCATTAACTCGCGATACACCGCGAGGGCATCCTCTGCACCAGCAGGATGGCTCGCTTCGGGTGCCATGCGATAGTTAACAGACACAACTTTATAAGCGCCGAGTACTGAAATAGGTGCCGACTCCAATATTGAACAGGAATCCCAACACACGGAAAAAGCCCCGCCGTGCAAATTAATGAGAACCCGATCAGGGTCTGCGACAAGCCCAGTTGGCGAAAATATCCGCGCAGGAACACCCGCAACTGTAGTTTCTTCGATATCCACGGGGTATTTCTGCTTCATTTTGGATACAAAGGGCGCGAGGGCTTTATCTATTCCTGCACGCGATTCTTCGATGCTTTGATCAGGATTCGGCGCTGATGCTGACCCGAGGGCTCTAAGTTTCAATAAGCTCACCGCCTCTTCACTCATATAAGTTGATGGTGGCAGTTTGAAACTAGGCACAGTGACCACACCATCTAAAGCAAAGGTCGGCGTTGCATAGGGCAGATCCGGCGTCGACATGCGGCTTACCAGATAGCCCCCTACAAATGCGATTAGGGTGACCGCAATTACGGCGATAGCAAGACTAAATCGCTTCATAATATTTTCCTTAGTTACTTTTAAAAGGCGTGCTCAGATCAGTTATTTAGCAGTGTCGCTTCGCTGTGGGCATTGGGTGACTGCCCACAACTCACTATCAAAATTTACCACTCATAGCCAAAGCTAATGCCAAAGGTACGGTCAGCATCGCGTGAAATAAAGTGCGCAATATCGTCACGATACCCGGCTGGACTTAGCTGCGATTTAGCGATAACCCAGAACTCGTCTAGCAGGTTTTTGACATAGAATACCGCTTCAAAGCGATTATCCAAGCCGCGCCAACCCAAGTTCAAATCGAGTACTGTATAGCTATCAACAACGCCAAATGGGTTGCGATTACTTGGCTTGGTTTCGCTCTGCCATCTACCACCCAATTGCGCGAAGCCATTGCCATTAAAGAAAGGAGTATCGTAGCGCGCAACGAGCGACACGCTTTTTTCCGGCGCCTTGCCAAGTGGCTCGCCAGCGACATCTTGCTGATCACACTTGCCGTCGTCGTTTAAATCTTCACCGCCCCGTTCACCCGGCTGTTGGCCCGGGAAACAACTGGTGGTGTATTCATTAAATTGCGTAGGGTTGTATAACAGCGATCCAAACACCGTCACAGATTCCAGCGGCTTCGCTTGAATATCGACTTCTAAACCCGCCGTTTGCAATTCACCGGCACTCTCTACCCTATTTTTATAGGTCGGGACGCCGCCCTCTACTACCAGTTCTGATATCTGGCTTTGGAAATTTTTAAACACGGTTTTAAAGATCGCTGCGTTCAACTGCAGACTATTATCGAATAGACGAGTTTTGATCCCAGCCTCTGTATTGAAGGATGTTTCGGGTTCAATCGGATTATCGATCGACTCTTGCAAATCGGTCGCGTATAAATCGAATGCTCTGCCGCGATAGCCTGTCGACACTGTCGCGTATACCTTAATATCATCTGACCAGTCATGAGATAGCGAGACGGTACCGATAACAGCCTCATCAATTACCGACGTGGGAGCTACCGTTAAATCTGTTTCTGAAAGTGGAACGCCTGTACCGTCCTGGGTCACTGATCCAACTAAATGGCTTGCTACGGTAACTTCCTCATTGATATAACGGGAGCCACCGGTCAATTGCCACGCTTCTGAAATATGCCACGTAAGCTGTCCGTAAACTCCGAGGTTTTCTGTGCCGACATCAGAATCTTGTGTGGCTTGTTGATTAAAACTTTCGCCAGGCACAAAACCTAAAAACTCTAAATCCGGTAAAGGAATAAATCCCGGGGCTGTTCCGGCAACAACCAACTCTGCAGGGATATCAGTTACAACGCCATAGAGATAATCCTCAACGTCATTATCAAACCACAGAACGCCGGCAGTATAGTCAATAGCCCCACCGCCCATTGAGGTGATTCTGAATTCTTGGGTAAAGCTCGAGATGTTACGCACACCGTCGCTATTGTTGACATCGAGCCGGTCACCCGTCAGATTGGGAATACCCAATCGATATGAATTTTCAAAATCCCGATACCCCGTTACCGATGTAAATAGGTGATCGCCCCGCTCCCAATTGATAATCAAGCCCAAACCACTATTAATCAATATGGACTCATTGGTGCCAAAGGTTTCTGCTTTATTATTTTCCTCGTGGAAATCGACACGGCTTTTCGATGCCGATTCCTCATTCATTGAGGCAAAAGTCACCGGCGACGCTTCGCCATCAAAATTTTGATGATCAATGGTTAATTTCGCTGTTAGCGTTTCTGTAGCATCCCATACAACTTTAAGGCGCCCACCATAACTGTCATTTTTCGGGACAATTTCCTCAAAAGACACGTCTTCATACGGACCTTCCTCTTGACGGACAAAGCCGCTGAAGCGCACGCCGACGTTATCACTTACTGGCCCGCTAGCACTAAAATCAACTTTGCTGTTATAGCCGGGTAGTTCGCCGGGGTCTTCATACAGCGCGTTAATGCGCGCTTCGAACTGATCCGCTGGGTCACGGGAGATAACGTGAACAAGCCCCGCAGTGGAGTTTTTGCCAAAAAGTGTGCCCTGAGGGCCGCGAAGTACTTCGATACGCTCAACGTCTGAATATTCAAAACTCGCCATTTCCGTTCTTGCAACGGGAACCTCATCCACCACCACAGAGACACCCGCTTCCATAGCGGGACCACTAACGAAGGAACCTACCCCGCGAATATTTAATGAGGCATGCGAGGGCTGGTCTGTCTCTATGTATTTTAGCGAGGGTACCAGCTTGGTAAGATCCTCTATATTGCCAATTTGGTAGTTTTCGAGCTGATCACCGGAGAATGCGGATATCGCCATCGGCACATCTTGCAGATTTTGCTCACGCTTATTGGCCGTAACGACCACTTCCTCGATTTGCCCGCGCCCCTGAGCAATGACCTGCTGGACCGGTGTTGTACCGAGTACCGCCAGGGTAAGGGGTAATACGACGCCTTTTTTCCTATTCATGGGGAGTCCTCGTCAAATTATTATCATTTATTTTCAAACATGTATTACTGGAATATTTTATACATTCTAAAACTCGCGTCACCGCGATAGGCAACGCCTCCGCGCTACGGCGGGTTTGGTTAGCACATCACTTACTACCACAGCTAAACTGATCAACAACCTCTCGGCAAGCCGCCAGCTCTGCCTTGGCCGCGTTCATCAAGAACAGCGTTGCTGCGCCAATGGGTATAAAGCGAATACCGCGAGCAAGTAATTCTTTGGCGTCGGCGGCATCTACGGCTGCGTTACCCGCAATTTTGCCGTGCCGCTCACACGCGGCAACCAGTTGTTCCATGGCCTTTATAATCGGCGGTGACGGCAAGGCCGAAAATATTTGCTCCCTAGGCAAGCCCATGCTTACTGCTAGGTCCGCACCACCCATTAGCACACAATCCACCCCCGGCGTAGCGGCGATGGCGTCGAGGTTTTTTAAGCCCTCAACTGTTTCGATCATGACCACACAAAACGGGTCGTGGTCGAGGGGATTGCCGCCCATCACGTTGCGCGCCTGACCAATAGAGCGCGTTCCATGGGGCGGGTAACGCATTGCATCGGCGATAACCTTGGCCTGCTCTGGTGTCGACACCATCGGCGCGATGACGCCGACCGCGCCAATATCCAAGGCCCTACCGATCTCGGCTGGGTCGTGACCACCAACGCGAACCAGTGCTGGCGTGCCACCGAGCTGCAGTGATTGAAGAATTGATAACAGACCGTCCCAGCTCGCGGTGCCGTGCTGTAGATCGACGATGACCCAATCAAAGCCCACCGCACCATAACGCTCGGCAATCAAGTTACAGCGTATGCCGTACCAGCTTCCCAGTGTTGCAGCGCCATCTTGGAGTGCAGTCCGTATAGAGTTCATATAAAACCTTTTAATTTATACCTTATTATTTGAACATCTTAAAAAATGCAACAATCGAATATCATTGCATTTAGACTAAGTATGCCTGAATGTTACAATTACTCAAATTAAACTCATGTCGCTCTGTACCCATCCGCTTTTGGCTAGTGAGCGATCAATGCCTCAAACCGCCATTGGCGTGTCTTCTAGCCCCTTAAATTGCGTTTTCAAGGCATAGACCGGGCCATTAAGTTCAAAACCGGGGGGCGTGGCGTTCCCAACACGCATTTGTGTGGTGGTTATAAACAAAGTGTCGAGTTCTGGCCCACCGAATACCGCTTTTGTTGGGCTGGAGAACGGCAAGTTGAGCACATAATCCAAAGTGCCGTCTGGCAGATAGCGATGTAGCGCGCTACCATACATTACGGAAAGCCAATAACCACCCTCTGCATCGACGGTTGCACCATCGAGAAAACCCACTTCGGGAGGCATGGTCAAAAAGTCTCGCCGACCAGACAGCGTGCCGCTGGCCGGATCCAGATCGTAGGTAAATATTTGTCGGGACGGTGAATCGGCCGCGTAAATCCTTTTGCCATCCGGGCTGAATGCCAATCCGTTAGCGATATTTATTTTTGTAATTTCAGGGATAAATTTATCGCCATCGAGACGCAAATAGGCAGCGCCTTGCGGATTGCGATTTTCGGGCGTGAAATCGTGATCGTAGGCACCAACCCAAAGCCGGCCCTGTCGATCAGTGGCGCACTCATGTAGCTTTACATGGGGCGGCAGCGGCGAGGCAGCACGCAAGCTCAGCTCGCCCGATGCAAGGTCGATATCGTATAGACCAGAGCCGAGAAACACGACCGCACCGCCACCCCGTTTAAGCGCAACGCCGCCAATCCGCTCTGGCATCGGCCACACCTTGTGCGCATTTGTTTCTGGCGACCAGCGATGCAACTCCGCTTCCTTCTCACAATTAATCCAGTACAGGGATTGTTCGGCGACCGACCACACCGGCGTTTCGCCAAGGTAATTGCTAACCGGCACTGCGCGGAAGTCACTGATTGAAGTGTTCTGTGTTTTCACTGTGGATCCTTTAATAGTTAATTCATCGCCATTTGGCACTAATATTTAGCACTACTATTTGTCGCTATGAATTCTCATCGCCTAGCCATTTTTCACTTACAGTTCCAGCGCCGCCAAACCTTCGAGCTGTTCCAAATAATGCGCCGTAGAATGCGCAGTGAAGTTCAAAGTAGTCTTCGTCGCCCCCGCTGCAAACAGATCGCGAATCGTCTTGGCTGCATGTTCTGGCTCAGCGATCGGGTCGATACGATTAGGCGGCGGCAAGATCATTTGCAGCGGACGTTCCCGCTCATGCCAGCTCGGTAATTCACGCGCCTTAGCAATCATCGCCCCCATTTCTTCCGCGGTCAGGCCGAAGGGCATCCAACCGTCACCCAGCTCTACCGCGCGACGAAGTGAACGCGGTGTGCGCCCGCCGATAAACAGTGGAACGTCGCGCCGAAGCGCGCAGGGATCAATCGTCAACCCCGAAAAATCATAATAAGGACCGTGATACTCGGGTTCCCGCTGACCAAGACAAGCCTTCAACGCACGTAAGGCATCGTCTGCACGGGCGCCGCGCTCGACGAACTCAGCACCGCCAATACCCAGAAGGTCGAACTCCTCTTTAAGCGTGCCCACCCCAAGGCCGAGATTAAGACGTCCGCCACTCACGGTATCGAGGGTGCCATAACGCTTGGCAATTTCCAGCGGATGGTGGTAACCAAGTACCAAAACAGCCGTCGTAAATTCGATATTCGTTGTTATTGCCGAAAAATAGCCAAAGGTAGCCAATGGGTCGTAATAGCGAACACCCCTTCGTTGAGCCTCTTGGCTAGGCACGCCAATATGTTCAGCGCAGGCAATGTGATCGTAGCCAAGCCGGTCTGCCGCGCTAACAATACTGGCAATTTCTTTAAACGTGACACTGCTTGCCCAGCCACCGTCGAGCGCAGGCGAAAGCGACAAACCTGGACCGTTTATACCAATCTTTGAAATATCGAGTGACATTTTTTATTCCTTTTTCAATTGCGATGGACTTATATAATCCATCGCAGGCAACCACTATTGCTTAGCGCGCAAGCGGGTAAACTCACCGCCCATACGAGTATTACCAGGTAAGCCAAGACCAAATAAGCGACGCCCTTCCTCGTCGAGACTTGCTTTCGTTTCTGGCGACAGCGCCGCTTCCCAATTGAACTGCGTCCGAATAAAATCTAGATTGTAGTAAGCAAAGGCGAGACGTCGCTCTCGGTCGACACTGACATTAGCACCGGAGGTGTGCCACAGGCGCCCCTCCATAATTACTAGCGAGCCCGCCGGCGCTTCGAAAGCTTGCAAATGCTTATCGATATCCTGTGGTACCTCTGCAAACGTGCGGTACCGGTGGCTTTTCGGTATGAAACGGGTGGCACCATTTTCTTCGTCAACATCGTCAAGACACCAAATCACATTGATCGACCACGGCGCTAACCAAGGTTCAGGAACCAATAGAGCTTGATCGGAATGTGTAGTCATCGGCTTTGAACCCGGCAAGGCGTTGTTAGCAGTAAAATTAGAGATGATAAAATTTTCGCCCAGTACCGCCTCCACAAATTCAAGCGCCGCTGGATGACGAAGCAATTCAATAAATATCGGATCCTTTTCTGGTAAATTGTAAACTCGAACATTCGCGGCATTCGGATCTAATCTTGCGTCAAAGGTATCGCCGCCCGTCGCACGTATTTCCGCAACCGACTTATCAAACGCCTTCTGAGCACGTTTGAGTTCGTCTGAAGACAGCACATTCGGTGCAACGCAATAACCCTCGTCCTTTAATTGACAACGCTGCTGCTCAGTAAGCATGATGACCTCTAAATTTTAAAATATTACTTTTCAAGACGATTGATTTACGCATTACTTCACTGATCACTCAAGAGTGGCGAAACCGCATTTTTCCAATCTTCTTGGTTGTTTTTGCAGGTTTCGATTGCCTTTGGCCAGAAGTTAGCGCCCGACAGACATTTAAAATTAAAGGCCTGCGCGTGACGAAACTCCAGCACTTCTACGCCGTTCTCGCCAACTGGAACATAAATATAGGGAACATTGGCCGGAACAAAAAATCCGTCGCCCTTCTTTAAAATTTCAGTGCCGAGCTGCAATGCGCCAGAGATAATGACGTACAAACAATCAGAATCGTGGGTGTGCCGAGTCAGCGGGTAATTTTTCTTGAGCCAAGCGTGGGTCAGACTGAAACCCGGTAAATTAAAAAGTACGTGGGCTTCATCGCCTTCCTTTAGACCGTGCGCGACTGCTTCATTTACAAACGGCCGCACGTCTGAAGGGAAATCGACAGACATAATTTCCGAATCGAGAAGGGTGTTCGCATCCTGCGCACGAAAAATTTGGAATTTGGCTTCACTCTTAGTTTCTATCATGTTAATTCTCTCGTTTCGTTTACGTTCAGCACACAGTTAAATATAAAGCGCCAAGGCAGCATATTCACTGCTAGCGTCCTAGCCATTCGGCGCTACTCAGTTTCTATCGTCGCAATGTGACTACGAACATCAGCAGTCTCACCTTCTGGCACAACAATCTCGACCAGCCTGCCACTTTCTGGCGACGGAACTTCTACTGTCGACTTTGCCGCTTCAACGATAACAAGTATTTCACCCGCCTCGACCTTGTCGCCGACGGCTTTTAGCCATTCGGTTATTTCGCCGTCTTGCATGCCCATGCCGTACTGGGGAAGTACTACTTTGATCTTAGCCATTAACGTTCTCCTGAAGATGAGGCCAATGATGTATCACAAACCAGCCTGCGCGCGGCGGCAACAATTCGATCGACCGACGGGTAAAGTGGCTTTTCTATTAAGGGACTAAAGGGCAGATGGGTGTCTGCCGTGTTCACGCGTAGCACTGGTCCGCGCAAAGCGTCAAAGGCATGTTCAACAATAATTGCAGCAATCTCACTGCCGGCACTGCAGGTCTGGTGGGCAGGATCAACCGTGATTGCCCGACCGGTTTTACGCACTGACTGCAGAATAAGTTCCCGGTCGAGAGGTACAAGTGTGCGAGGATCGATAACTTCGAGGGAGATACCCTCGCTTTCTAGACGCTTTGCCGCTTTAAGCGCAAGGGGTACGCCTCCAGCGATAGCGACCACGGTAATGTCGGTGCCTTCGCGCTTAATTTCCCCTTTGCCAAGCGGAATAAAAAAATCAGGGTCCTCAGGAAGTTCCGCCTTACTCGTCCAGCAGGTGCTGTCTTCAAAGCAAAGGACTGGATCGTCGTCGCGAATAGCCGCCTTGAGCAGGCCCTTTGCATCTCGAGCATCTGAGGGCACAATAATTTTTAAACCCGGCACATTCATAAACATCGAATAGGGCCGATCACTGTGCTGGGCTGCATTGGAATTACCGTAGAACAGGCAGCTTCTAATCACTAAGGGCAGGCGCGCTTGGCCGCCATAGATATAGCGTGATTTGGCGATAATACTCATTATTTGATCCATCGCCGGATACAGGAAGGAAGCGATTGTGGCATCGACGATCGGCCGCATCCCAACCATAGCCGCGCCCGCTGCGGCGCCGATAAAACCATTCTCGGAAATCGGTGTATCGCGAACCCGCTCTTCACCAAAGAGATCGACAAATCCGGTGGTTGTACCATAGACATTGCAAATAATGTCTTCGCCCATGATAAAAACACGGGAATCGCGCTGCATCTCTTCCATTTGCGCTTGGCGGATAGCTTCGAGGTAACTGGTTCTAGCCATGAGACTCGCTCCTTATTGGCTTAAAAAATCTGGGATGGGGAGCCGTTCAGAGAACACATCATCGAATGCCTCAAGCTGATCTGGGTAATCGCTGTCGCGCGCAAACTGGAGTGCATCTGCCACTGCCACCTTAGCCTCGTGATCAATGCGGTCTAAAACGTCAGCGGCTACGCCACTATCGATTAATTGCTTTCGATAAAGGGTAATGGGGTCACGCTTACGCCACTCATCGACTTCTTCACCGCGATCTAATAGCACCCGCCCCATATTCACTGCGTGATCTGCGTATCGATAGGTTTTCATTTCAAGAAAAGTGGGGCCGCCGCCGCCCCGCGCCAGCTCCACAGCTGCAGCAACAGCAGCTTCAACGGCATCCACATCTTGGCCGTCGACAACAAACGAGGGAATACCATAGGCTTTCCCTCGATCAGCAATATTCGCAAGCGGCACCACAGCGCTGGCCGGTGTAGAGACAGCGTAGCCATTGTTCTCGCAAACAAATATGGCAGGTAGCTTCCAAATGGCAGCGAGGTTTAAGCCTTCATGAAATGCACCTTCATTAGTCGCGCCATCACCAAAAAAGCACAGTGTTACGCGGTCATTACCCTGAAGCTTAGAACCGAGCGCGGCGCCCGCGGCGACAGGTATACCAGAGCCGACAATACTGGTTTCGCCTAAACTGCCTATCGAGAAATCGGCCAGATGCATAGACCCGCCTTTGCCTTTGCAGACACCGGTCACTTTGCCCAAAAGCTCCGCCATCAACGGACGTAAAGTCGCGCCTTTGGCTATTGGATGACCATGGCTGCGGTGATTGCCAACCATGTAGTCATCGTCGCGCAAGGCCATACAAGCGCCAACCCCTGTTGCCTCTTGCCCTGTGTAAGTGTGCAAAGATCCAGGGATTTCGCCTGCGGCATGAATCGCTTCTGCAGTCGCTTCAAACTCGCGAATGCGGAGCATTCTCCGGTATTTCTCGAGATTGCGTTCCTTAGTTTGTTCAGTCATTTTTTTCCTCGCTCTCTGAGAAAATAATCTCGCCATACACGCCGAGCCTCAGCTTATTGCCCGGACCGCAGCATCCCAAATACCCAGGGTATTTAGCCAATGTCGAAATGCTGCATATCGACGCTCTCTACAAAGGCCCCAATCAGTTCAATGAACGCTGCATAGCCTGGCGTTTTGGTAAAGCTTATGTGCGCTTCGACGGAATCCCACTCAAGCACCAGAATGAATTTGCTTGGACTTTCGACTCCCCGACCCACTTTGACTGAATGACAGCCAGCCGCAGCTGCCAGCAGTGCGGAGCCCCTGCTTTTCATCGCGCCAGCAAAAGCGCCCTCGGAGCCTTCTTTCAGCGATATTTCAGCGCGCTCTATTATCATTTTCATCTCCAGCGGTGAAGCTAACCGCTCTATTCATTGAGCCTGACGGCCTCACTATAATTAACAGACCATTAGTTTGTTTTTTTGCTTATAATGCATTCACCCAGCCACTCTGTCAAGCGGGCTGCTTGAGCGGTAAAAATCAATATATCAAGCTGTAATGTACTTTTCGGCCGCAGTTAATTTGTTAGAAATGAGTTTACAGTGATGCTCTATTAAAGAATGCCCCCTGCGCCACGACGCCACACAGCGTTACCTAAGATCAAAGGAGAGGCGCGCAGGATCAACATAGTTGGCAAGCTTGGGCCGTGCGGTGTAGACGATTAATGTGTACGACAACGCCATGAAAGCGTCTCGTATACTTTGCGGTTAGGCCGTGATTTTGAGGCCATCAATTAAGGCAATAAGCGCGACATTGAATTGCTCTTGGGCTTCAGCACGGTCTTGGGCATGAGCAATCGCCAGCGACGCGTCGTGGAGCGCGCCCATGACGAGGGTCGCCAAAGGTCCGGCAGGCTGTTTGGCAATAATATTGCGATCCATCAGCATCTCAAAAGTTTCGACAAAGCCATCTAGTAGGTATTCGGAAAGAATTGCGCGCCAACGCTGCCAACCAAGAACTGCGGGGCCGTCAATCAAAAGTATGCGCTGACACTCCTCATTAGACGTAACCATTTTAAGGTGTGCATCAACGGCGACAATAAGCTGCCGCCAAGGATCTCCCGAAAACGGAGCTGCTGCATTCGCACCAACCTCGTGAAGCTCAGCTGACACAAGGCGAAATACCGCTTCGAATAGTTCTGTTTTACCCGCAAAATGATGGTAGAGCGCGCCGCGTGTTGTAGACGTTTCCGCTAACAGATCACTGATTCCGGTTTGATTGAAACCCGCGCCGGCAAAAAGTTTACGAGCACCTGCCAACAAGCGATTCTGAGTAACTATAGCCCTCGCCTGAACGGTCTTAGAATCTTTAATAACAACGTCTCTTTTATTGCTTGCGACAACCCTTAAGGCGTCCACACTACTGGCTCCTGCTTTTTTCACTTGTCGCACTACCTCACACTCTTGAGCACGCCACGCCCTCGGACTAAGCGTTATATTCATTCGCAATTCTAACCGGCCACAAAGTAATCCCGTTTCTGCATCAGCGTAGAAACTGGCCTTTGAAAACTACCGCGCCACTTGCTAATGCCGCACCCATCAACAAAGAAAAAAGTACCTATCCCTACCACTCATAACCCAGACTTACACCAAACGTTCGATTCGCATCCCGTGGAAAGAAATGCGCCACATCTTCACGACTATTGGTGGCGGTCAGCCCTGTTTTAGAGACAACATAGAATTCGTCGAAAATATTCTTGACGTAAAACACCGCTTCAAAGCGATTGTCGAATCCGCGCCAACCTAGGTTTAAATCAAATACGGAATAGGCATCAATAGTTAAATTCGGGTGACGGTTATTTGGTTCAGTTTCACTTTGCCATCTGCCCCCCAATTGCGCGAACCCCATACCGCCATAAAACGGCGTATCGTAGCGCGCAACGACGGCAACACTGTGTTCCGGCGCGCCGCCCAAGGGCTCGCCAGTGACATCTTGTTGGTCGCAAGCGCCATCGTCATTCAGGTCTTCGCCGCCATCTTCTCCGGGTTGCTGGCCGGGAAAGCAGCTCGTTGTGTATTCATTGAACTCGGTGGGGTTATACAAAATCGAACCAAACAATGTGAGCGCTTCTAAGGGCCTCGCCTGAAAGTCAACTTCTACCCCTCGGGTTTCCAGTTCGCCAGCGCTTTCAATCCGATTTTTGTAGGTAGGCACGCCACCAGATACCTCAAGCCGTGATATCTGGCTCTGGAAATTACTAAATACGGTTCGGAATACCGTCATATTCAGCTCTAGGCTATTGTCGAACAAGCGTGATTTGATACCGAACTCGGTATTAAACGACGTCTCCGGCTCGACCGGGTTGGCAACCGCCTCTTCTAATTCCGTGGCGTTTAGATCAAAGGCTCTACCGCGATACCCTGTTGACACAGTCGTGTACAGGGTAATGTCATCAGACCAATCGTGCGATAAAGACATAGCACCGATCACCGCCTCATCAATCACCGAGGTAGGCGCAATCATCACATCGCTTTCAGAAACCGGCGCGCCGGTCGTATCCTGTTGAATCGCCTGCTTTTTCCGGGTTGACACGGTGACTTTTTCATCAATATAGCGCGCGCCACCGGTCAGGTGCCAAGCGTCGGAAATATTCCAGGTAAGCTGGCCATAGACGCCGAGATTTTCAGTTCCGATATTCGAATTTTGGTCTGCAACTTGATCTAATCCTTCGCCGGGAACTGCGCCCAGACCCTCTAGGTCAACCAGTAGCGGCACGCCGGGCGCTGTTCCAGTAATGATCACTTCGGTGGGGATATCGGTAACCGCGCCAAATTCCCGATCGTCTATTTCATTGTCAAACCACAAAATGCCTGCGCTATAGTCGATGGTGCGCGCGCCAGTAGAAGTAATACGAAATTCCTGAGTAAAGGTGTCGATATCTCTCACGCCGTTAAGGTCAACACTGAGCCTTTCGCCAGTGAATTTTGGAATCCCCAATCGGTTACGGTTTTTAAAATCGCGATAGCCGGTGACCGAGGTAAGCAAAAGATCGCCTATATCCCAGTTTACGATGAGCCCCATACCGCTGTTTATCAATACAGATTTATTATTACCGAAGGTTTCGGTTCTGTTGTTTTCATCGTGGAATCGAACACTACTTTTGGATTGTTTTTCCTCGGTAGCGGAGGAAAAAGTAACCGGTGACGATTGTCCGTCAAAATCCTGATGTTCAAGGGTAAGCCGGACGGAAACGGCGTCGGAAGCATCCCAAACCAGTTTTAAACGCCCGCCTAGACTAGTGTTTACTGGCAGTACCTCGTCATCAAAAGCGGCGTCGACATAGGGTCCGGCTTCCTTTCGGTAGAAGCCACTAAAACGCACCCCGATATCCTCGGTTACGGGGCCGCTGGCATTGAAGCTCACCTTGCCGTTATAGCCAGGGAGGTCGCTTGGATTTTCGTAGTTTGCAGCAAGCGATGCTTCAAATTCAGGCGAAGGATCGCGGGAGATGACGTGGATCAAGCCGGCCGTAGCGTTTTTACCAAAGAGCGTACCCTGTGGGCCGCGAAGTACCTCGATGCGTTCAACATCTGAATATTCAAAGCTGGTCATCTCCGTTCTGGCGATCGGCACTTCGTCGACCACCACCGCTACCCCAGCCTCAAGAGCAGGGCTGGAAACGAAGGAGCCAACACCGCGAATACTCAAGGATGCGTGGGAAGGCTGATCCGCTTCGACGTATTTTAACGATGGCACCAGCTTGGTGAGGTCTTCAATATTGCCGATTTGATAGTTTTCCAGCTGCTCACCAGAAAATGCTGAAATTGCCATGGGCACATCTTGCAGGTTCTGCTCGCGCTTATTAGCGGTAACGATCACCTCTTCGATCTGTCCGCGCCCCTGAGCTATGGACTGCTGGAACGGCGAAATACCGAGTACAACCAGACTAAGGGGCAGAATAACGCCATTTTTATTATTCATCAGGAAACCTACTTTAAATATTTTTATTAGATTATTAGCAATGTACTTAAAACGTTTTTTATAAAATCTGGCGTCGCTAGGAAAACGGGCTTACTCAGCGAGTAATTGACCCACAACCAATGCAACACACATACCCATTTACAAAAGAGACCAACAGTTGGTTTTTTTAAGAATGGCTATCTTCAGACAAAATGTCAAGTGTATAGGCTATGGCAAACCGATATTATCTGGCGTTCCCTAGTAAACCCAAGGCGCGGCTAGTCCTAAACCCTAAGCCCCTCAATCAGGGAAATAAGCGCCGCCTTAAATTGCACTTGGGCCTCAACATGGTCTTCGGCATGCGCAATCGCCAATGACGCATCATGGAGTGCTCCCATGACCAGCGTTGCCAATGGCCCTGCGGGCTGCTCAGCGATAATTTTACGAGCCATTAACATCTCAAACGTCACGACAAAGCCGTCCAATAAGTATTCAGACAGAATTTCGCGCCAGCGCTGCCAGCCCAGTACTGCAGGTCCGTCGATCAGCAGAATGCGCTGACACTCCTCATTTGAAGTGACCATTTTAAGGTGTGCGTCAATGGCAACAAGTAGCTGTTTCCAAGGATCGCCAGAAAAAGGTGCCGCAGCCTTGGCACCAATATCGTGCAGGTCGGCCGCAACAAGACGAAACACCGCTTCAAATAGCTCAGTCTTGCCCGCGAAATGATGGTACAGCGCCCCGCGTGTAGTGGCCGTTTCTAGCAATAAATCACTGATGCCGGTTTGATTAAAACCTGAGCGGGCAAACAGCGTGCGCGCCCCTGCTAAAAGGCGATTCTGAGTAATAACTGCCCTAGCCTGAACAGCTTTTGGGTCTTTAACAGCGGTATTTTTTTTGCCCTTCGCGGTGCGACTTGACGCTTCTGCACGTATGGATCCTAATTTAATCTCTTGCCCCACTAGCTCACACCCTTATATACATTTAAACGCTGAATTAACCTCAGCAGTATATCTTTGCTGCACCCGGTCGTCGAAATTAGTTTGCAGCTACCCGAATTTATGCGTACGGAGCCACCGAGACGGCCTCGGCCATCGCGCCAGTTGATGGCACAATGGATCTATTGAAAATACAAATGGATTTGGGTACTAATCCACGACACATTGAATCTGCTTAATTAGTTTTTAAACTTGAATTTTTCCTCATACGGCATAGATTGATTTCAAATATAGTATTGGACTTGTCGAATTGCGATGCATACTGTCTCTAGTATAAGAATATCTATCGCAAACCTATCCTAGATTACAGCGCCGATTGCCAAGGAGAAAATATGGGAATAATAATAAAGACTTACAAACCTTATAGGCTTAAATCTGATTGGTTTCAACGCATGGAATTTAAGCCGTACCTAAAAACGGTTTCAGCCTTAGTACTTTGCAATATATTTTTGACTGGCTGTGGCGGCAGTTCAGCCACGAATGATCAAAGGACCATAAATGTTGAGCCCGATGCGACCTACACCTCGCAAGTTGTTCAGCCCTACTCCGTTGCAACGTCGACATCCGTGCCAAGAGCAATTTGTGGTGCCGGATCCGAGCCAGAAACTGGTCTCCAGGGCCAATTGCCGTCGGAAGATTACGACAGCGGTCGTGCAGCTCGCGGTTATACCTGTAATACAGAGTTGATCAGTCAATTAAACTACGAGTATATGGGAAGCTCAGGAAGCTTCAACGTAATGCGTTACGTCGATACAAAAGGCCACGAATGCGCGTATTTTGATACTTCTAATTTATCCCCCATAAATTTGTTCGGTGATACCGCAGGCGTCGCTGTAGTCGATATGTCTGATCTTGCTAATCCGGTGTTAGTAGACAGCCTAAAAACTCCTGCGATGTTGTCGCCGCACGAGTCACTAATACTTAATGAGAAACGGGGGCTGCTAATCGCTGTATTGGGCAACCCAGCGACCTACCCAGGGATCATCGACATATATGACCTAAGCGAAGATTGTCGAGAACCAAAACTCAGATCTAGCCAACTCATTGCCGGTGTATTAGGTCACGAAAGTGGCATCTCCCCCGACGGCAACACCTTCTATACGGCATCCGCACTGGCACCCACAGTGTCCGCTGTTGACATCAAGAACCCTGACGAGCCCAAATTCCTAAGTGTTTTTCCACTAAATGGTCACGGAATTTCCATTAGTGATGATGGCAATACTGCTTATGTTACAAGTCTTGGCATAGTGCCATACGGTCCCCCGCCAGAACTGACGGGCAAGGGTGTTGAAATTTTCGATGTTTCCGAAGTGCAAGCACGATTAGCGAATCCGATGATGCACCGTATTTCTAATATAGTCTGGGACGGTAACGGTGCACCTCAATACGCTGCACCCTTTCGCAACAGAGGGCGCTGGTATCTATTTGAGACAGACGAATTTGGCGCAGCGTCATCGCCAGGCCCTGGGTCGGCCCGGATAATTGATGTGACCGACAACACAGCACCCGAAATAATTGCTGATGTACGCTTAGAAGTACATCAGGAAGAGCACCTCACGGCGATTGAAAATGACCCTGACGCCGCTAGCACCCCGGGTTACTCCGCTCATTATTGCGATGTCGAGCGCAAGGAAAGCCCGACAATTGCAGCATGTAGTATGGGAATCTCCGGTTTACGCGTATTTGACATTCGCAACCCGTATCGGCCTCGTGAAATTGCCTACTTCAATCCACCAAGCGATTTACGTGAGAATCGAGAAACAATATCTACAATCTCTAGGCCAATTTTTGTTCGCGAGCGCAAAGAAATTTGGTATGCGGATTCTGCCAATTTTTACGTTGTAAGACTTACTAATAACGCTTGGCCAGAGCAATAATTAAGCTATTGAGGACTGTACCCCCTACCATGTTGATTAAGCTAACCTCTATATTCAGCTTGATCAACATAGTTAGCACCTCAATCAACGGGGGCATTCAAGACACTTCTTACCCTAAGTTTTAATATTCAAAATTACTATTTTGTGATCGCATTCAATGCCCTACGCATCATCATAAGCTCTTTCGTTTGTTCAATAATCATCCTTTGGGCGAGATTCCGGACGACTGGAAGCCTAGCAAACTCAGCGGCAAATTTTGCCATTGGAATTCCGCCTTCATGGTGTCGCAACATCAATTCTAGGAAACGAGCGTCCCGTGCGTCTCGATCCATCTTCCGCAGCTCCTCAAGCTCCGAATTCTTCACTAATCCGGGCATACCTAGCTCAGAGTCACGACAGTCTAATAAATATTGCTGAAGTTCCTCGCTTGGCAGTTTAGGCGCCAGTAGCATCCAATTCATGTCCATTGTAGCGGGATAAGTTTCCACCCCCCACAATTGTAACCAACCGCGCATTGTCCCGATTTCTATCAGCTGCGCGGTGGATATTGAAAGCGCAAAATTACGCAGCTTAGATGGTCGCTTATCTGTAACCACACGATCATCAAGCAATAATTGGGAAAGCAATACTGCTTGATCGTGATGGACACTCATGTATTGCGCAAACCCTATATCGATAGGACTAGCAGTCAAAGTATCACTATTTCTATTGGTATTAGCGAAGGGACTAAAATAACAAAATGCGAAGCCAGCACAAATAATAAGCATCGGTATGATTAATAATCGTTTAGCCACCATATAATCTAGGACCAATAATTTAGAGTTGAAATCCTGCCGCGACCCACCACGCCACGAAAACCGCGACAATAGTCACACACCCAATACGCCACCATGACGCAAACGTAATTGGCTGAGCGTCATTTGAAATGCCTGATCCGGTAATCATTGATCGAATTAAATTAGAGCGTTTGTAGACCAGATAGAAAAGCACTGCCGCGATGTGTACCACAATCAATACCTGCAGGACGATAAAGCTGGTTTCATGCCAGTTCGCAAATTGGCGGGCTAGATCAAAATCGACGCGATAAGACAGTGGCCCAGACTCCAATCCATCAACATCGACTGCGAACAAACCGCTCACTAGCTGGCTTAGCAGAGCAAAAAGTAGAACCAGGCTACTCCAGCCTCCGAGGGGGTTATGCCCAGTGAATTGACTACGCTCCCGCGTCAATAAGCTAGGCAGGTAGCCCAAAACCTCTCCCGGCGCCCGAACAAAGTGGGTAAAGCGCGCTGTCGTCGACCCTACAAACCCCCATAAGAGCCGAAATATAAGCAGGCCAAGAACCGCATAGCCACTCATCAGATGCCAATCCATATGGTCATCGTGGGTCCACCAGGAAAACGGGATTAACACTACCAAGGCCCAGTGCACGAGCCGTGTTGGTGCATCCCAAATTTTTCGTACTTGGTTCATTCGTCGAACCGGAATTTGTCGTGACAGCCTTTGCACTCACGGCCTAAAGACTTAAGTTGTGCCCGTGTTTTTTTCATGTCTTTTTGTTTCGCTACCAACACTAACTTATCGGCTTGTTCTATGGCTTTGGTATAGCGACTTTCAAACTCCGCCTTATTCTTCCAAATACTTTCCAGCGCCTTGGTTTCTATTCCCGCCTCGGGACCGCTGCCCTCTGGAAACATGGGTTGGACTTCGCGAAGCCCTGACGCAATCCGCTTTACCGAACTTTTTATCACAAAATTCATCGGCGCAGACTTGCGCGTCTCGTCACGAATGGCTTTCACTGCTGTACCAATTTCCCGGTACAAGGCCTGCCGTTGTTCAATAATTTCGGTATATTCAGCGCTTTGGCATATAGCGGCAATGGGGATAAACGCAAGGAATACGCCGAGCAAAAGTCGTTTATGTTTAACTAATCCCATGGTGAAAATCCGATATAGTTATTTTCTGTTAATGTAAATTTTGGAATACCAGTGCCGTAAAGCCTAAACTTAGGCCTTCGCCACCCAAGAATCACACAGGCTTTCAGCGGCCACGCCACCACCGCTGAACATCATGCAAGTGCCGCACGACGCGGTTTGAGTTGCCTTAAAAAAAGCACAGCCACCGCAGCTTTTCTGTGAGTCAGTTGACACCGCAATAAAGTTAAGTGATTTACGTAGATTGCGGTCACTCATTGGTAGCTTTGCCATATCAAAGCAGCTTTCTGCCAGAGCCGTGTTGCCCAAAACAATACCGGCACCACCGACGAGTAAATTCACAAAGGATCGCCGTGTGCATTTAGCCTCAAGCATAATTTACCCTCATTCTTACAAGTTTGCTTTTCTGCGTCACTGCGCGGCAGCTGATTCTAGCGTTTTAGCTCGCTGCGAAAACGTCGGAATCGGTGTGAGATCTGGGCGAACAATAAAAGCCGGAACCGCTTCAATACGAAACGCGGTGGACAATGTACTGCATTTACCCGTCACCGGATCGCGATCGCCATCAGCGTAGGTGTGCACCGCGTAATACATCGCGTGACAGTCTAAGCCGGTGAATAACTCGCCCTCGGCGTCAGCGCTTGACGGCGCAATATACTGATTCTGGGATATATAGCCGCCAAGAAAGCCCGTAGCAGTTCCATCTTCAAGCAATTTAAGCTCTAAGCGCGGCCGCTCGATTTTAAACGCGGGCCGACGGTTAGTCATAATATCGGGAACAAACAAGTCGGCGATGACGTCAGTTTCCAAAACCCCATTAACAATCCGCCCTGCAAATTGCCGATGTAAATGCGGGTCTATTTTGGGCGACAGACTCGCGCCGGCCATCACTTCACCACTGGGATTTTTCACCATGTTTTCGTTGCCAGCGTAAATATCAACACGGACACTTGAATCATTTTTGACGTTATCCACGTCGCTAATTTCAATTAGCATCGACCACATACCATTGCGCATTGCCTGGGTAAAATAAGGTACCAGCGTCCCTTTCTCCCGCAAGCCGTTCACACAAGCCAGCACCCGGCCAAGTTGATTGTCGATGCCCTTCCGGCCTTGGGAGTCGGTGTACTGCTTATGTGGGCACGTGTAATCGGTGATTGCGGAATCCTTGGTTTTGCCATCGAGATCAAGGCCGTCATTTCGATCCCCCGCCAGTGTATACATTTGCGGGTCTGGCGCTGAAAGCGGCTCGGCACAAACGTTCTCGCCATTGGGGCCGCGCTCTATCATTCTGCGGAATAACTCTTTGCGATTTTCTGCTTGCAGTAAACGCTGTTGCTCAGCGGGCGGCTTGGTCGCCAAGAACTCCTTGGTCGAGGTGATCGGCCAAACACCCTTAGGACACGCGGTTTCACCTTGCTCCATGGCATAGTAAAAATAGGTAACGACGAAGCCGAGTTTCTTGCCTTCGGCCGCGGTCCTTTTAAGGCCCGCAGCGGCTACATCTGTACTCGCCGCCGTCGCAAATATAGCTGTGCTTGCCACGGTAGTCAGGGACGCTACCAACAAAAACTTACGCACCGAAAGAAGTAAAAAATCGCTCATTGCGACTATTATCGTTTTCATTGTTCGATCACCTTGCTAGCGCCACTATTACCAACGGTCAAACTTCCAATGGCGGCTGCGGGCGAGCTTTCAACCCGCACGATCTGCCAGACGCCTCCGGCATTGGCGCCACGCATATCCTGTGCCCCAGTATCACCGCTATAAGTGTAAACAAGCCGTCCGCTATAGGCCCACTGGCGGATGCCATCGGGTCGGTCTACCGGTGTCCAGTCACCTAGCTTGGTCGCCAGCGCCGCTGCACGTACCGGCGGCCATACTTCGAGACATTCGGCATTACAGGCCGGCATCTCACCATCTTCCGCAAAGGTATACAGGGTCTGGCCACGGTAGTCCGTCAGTACAAAACCAACACTTCGGCGCTTAACCGCAACCGCAGGCGGCGCAGTCAATTTTGGCGCAATGCCCTCGTACACCAGGGCGTGCCAAACCCCGCCACTGCCTCCGCCATTAGCAACCCCAGGGCTTGAATCCCCCGTAAAATGGTAAACTGGGCGGCCCTTATAACTCCATTGCCAGCGCAAATCGCGGCGCAGTACCGGTTTCCAGTCACCAACCGCAACATCATCTGCTGCCGCCGCCAATGGCGGCCATACGTCCAAGCAAGTATCGACACAATCATCGCCACCCATATTGCCTAAATCACCGTCGTAGACGTAGAGCGTGCGCCCGCTATCTCCGGCGACAAACTGTTCCGGCTGTTCACCCTGCACCGTAATAAACTGCGGCCATAATCCGGCGCTAACCAAAACGGCTGTTGCTACTGCTATTGAAATTCCCATATAAACGCCCTTAAGCCAAAACGTCGCTAATAGACTGACTCACTTCTAGGGAGCCCTTGCCGAACGAGCCCGCGCGTACATTCATTGCGTGCATAGCGGTAAGTGCCGTTTTGGTTACCGGAGCGCCCTCCTCACGGATGTGCAGCCCGGTCTTGAATCGACCACCCGCACGCCCCGCGATAATCACCGGCAACTCATCGAGGGAATGCATTTTTGCAAAGGAAGTATCTGAGTGTGCGTAGACCAAGGTATTGTCGAGTAAAGTACTATCGCCCTCCTTGGCCGCCGCAAGCTGCTTCATCAAATAAGCAAAACCCTCCAGACTTTTTTGCGCGAACCACGTCGACTCGGGTTGATAACCGAGATTGGCATCCACCGCCTCTTGGTGGGTCAATATATGATGGGTATCGGCTGAACCGGGCTTTCGCAGCGTAGAAGCAGAGGGCGAAAACACCATATTAAAGACTTTAGTCTGGTGGCAAAGCAGCGCCATCACGGTAAGGTCGACCATTAACTTATGACTTTCGGTGACCACTTCGATGTCGGTACTGGGCCTTGACTCTGCCGGGGCACCGCTCGGTACTGTGCAGGCAAGCGCTGGCGCCGGTTCCTTCAACTGCAGCGCGAGCTGATTTTCCATCTCCCTCACCGAGGTAAAATAAGCATCTAGCTTTTGGCGATCTGCGGCGCCAACTTGGCGCATTAGTGCAGCGCGCTCGTCGCCAAACGCTGACAACACACTGTGCCTAAGTATGATATCTGGGCCGGGCTCAAATGTTGCCGAGTTTGGATCGCGAAACCCAGGACCGAACAACCGCGTATAAAGGCTCAAAGGCGTGAGTTCAGGTACCGCAACGGCGCCCGCACCCGCCGAACTATAGCTATCGGTGTGGCCGCCGGTAGCTGCCATATCGAGACTGCGAAACCGAACACCACCGCCCACCGCGCGGGCGATTAAGGCGTCAAAAGACGGGTCTGGCAGATCTTCTTTATTGGTCGGCGCGTAGCCGGTGCGTAACGACCATACGGCTGAGATATGCGGCTCATTTGCCCGGCCATCAAGCGGTGCCGTGTAACCAGAAAACAGTGAGAAGTGTTGTCGATAAGCGGCCAGCACCTCTAGTTCCGGCGTCATTTCCCAGTTTGCGCCGGTCGATTCCGGCACCCAGCGATCGGGATTCATACCGCACCCCCAGTGCCAAGTACCAAACCGCACTGGAATTTCCAAACCGGTATCGGCAAAGGCTTTGCCATTATCGTTTAGCAATATATCCAATAACGGCATACTCAAGCTAACCGCTGCGCCCTTAAACGTCGAACGAAGTAGACGACGCCGAGTAATATCACGAGTCATGACTTGTCCCCTTGTTGTATAGCCACTTGATCAGCACTGATCTCTACCGGTGGCGGCGAATAAAATTCGCGGCTAAGTGCGATCGTGCGAAGGAGCTTAGTTAAATTAAAGCCGCGCTCTGCATACTGCTCGTAAATGGCGTCAATTCGCTCGGAATCCTGTTGCTCAGGCGCGCGACCGGCACCGTAACTGTATAGGCGATTGATAAGACATGACGCAGCGGCGCCATCTTTGGCAAGTGTTGCACCAAGACCCGCGGCACCAATAAAGCTTTGATTGTGCAAACTACCGCTTAAATCAATTTCCGCACCGTTCTCGGTCATTCGCATCCCGGCAGCGCCGTCGAAACTTTCCAAGGGCAGACCGAGGGGATCCATTAGCTTGTGGCAGGCCACACACATTGGCTCGGTATTATGCGCAGTCAGCCGCTGGCGCGCTGTGGCGAAATTCGGATCAGAGACATTTTGTACCAAGGCGAAATCAACATTTGGTGGCGGTGCCGGAACCGATTGACACAGAATCAGCTCGCGCAAAGCCTTGCCCCGTAAAGTCGGTGAACTACGGCCGGGATGAGAATGCGCCATTAGGAACGCTGGTTGCGCTAAAATTCCCGCACGGGGATCGCCGGCCGCTAACTCACGCGCTTCCCAGCCACTGGGCGAGGTTACCGGTTCGCTATAGAGAAAACCGAGGGCGCGCGAGAAAAAAGTGTGCCTCGTCGTAAACACAGCGCGGTAATCTTGATCGCGACGCAATAAGGTGTCTACGATCGTGCGCAGTGTCTGCTCGCGCGCGTCACTAGCCAGCTTGGCGCTATACCGTGGGTAAATAGTGGGATCTTTTTGCAGTGCTAGTAAATCGTCCAAAGCCAGCATATCGTTGAAAAATGCCCGCACGCCTTTCTCATAACGCGGTGACGCCAATAAGCGATCTATCTCACGATGCAAGCCATTATCTGTGCGTAAACTGCCATTCTCAGCGGCGCTGAGTAATGCCTCATCCGGCGGCGCATTCCAAATTAGAAAACTAATACGCGAAGCCGTCGAGTAATCATCAAGTCGGTAGCCATCGCCCTGCCAGGTCGCACGCTCAACTCGGAATAAAAAGGGCGCGGTTTCCAACATCGCGCTAAGCGACAAAGAGAGTCCCCAGTAAAAATCTTTACCGACTTTAGCACCCTTGCGCGCAATGCCAACAAAGCGTTCTAACTCAGCCTCATTCAAGGCGCGACGATACAGAAAGCGACCCGCACGGGAAAAAAAAGTACGCGCGCAACGATCATCCGCTGCTTGGGTATTTACAGGTTTACAGCCGATTAGCAGTTCGCGATGTGCAAGGTCCGTTACCTGTTCAGCAATCTGGCGCGCTGCAGCATCATATTGTTCGAACCCTGAGGCGCTAACTGAGGCTTGCGCTGTGCCAATCGCGATTAACCCTTCTCTGCGGGGATCTGGCTCTAAGCGCGCGGAGATTTCGATATCGTCACCAAAAATATCGGCGATGGTTTGACGATATTGTTCTTGCGTCAGGCGCCTTAAGGAAACGATATCATCATGACCAGTACTTGCCATCGCCGCTTGGTTGCCAAGAAAAACTACAACAACTAACAGCAAATAGGCAAACCAAGCTCGCGGTGTAGTGGCGCTTTTGCACTCAAGTATTTTGAACGTAGCCATTCGGACCTCCTCACCAGCGCCAAGCCCCTATAGAGGCCGCGACTGTTATTTTTATTGATGCAGAGTATGATTCCAGTATTCGCAAGTCCAATGCTAAATTTACCCATATCTATGTCATAGATGTATAGATGGAAAATAAAGCGACATATCGAAGCCAAATACCATTCAGAATGGAATACCGCCATGATCGAAATCACATTACTAGAGCATTTTATCGCCGTCGCTAACGCCAGTAGCTTTACCCGCGCGGCAGTGCAACTGCATATTAGTCAGCCGGTACTCAGTAGGTCGATAAAACGCCTTGAAGAAAAAGTAGGCACGGCGCTGCTAGAGCGGACGAGTCGCAAGGTAGCCTTGACCGCCGCCGGGGAGGCCTTTCTTTCCGAAGCTTATTTTATTATTGAACGTTTAAAAATTGCCGCCAACGACGCGCGCCGCATAGGCAATGGCTTCACCGAAAAATTACGCATACGGGTTTGCCCATCAGTCAACTGGCACGCACAAGAGATTAGCCACGCGATTCGTCGGTTCCAAGGCAAGTGGCCTGACGTTCAGGTAGAAATAAGTCCGTTAATGAGTGTCAATCAAGCGGCCGCACTGCTCGCAGCGGATATTGATATTGGTTTTATTAACTTAGAAGAGGTTGACTGCACTGACCTAGAACACAAACACATTACCTCAGTGGTACCATGCGTGGCTGTTCCAAGCAGTTGGAAACTGCCAAAATCGGGTGTGACCCTATTCGAATTACGCGACCGGCCTTGGATGATTCCAGATCCAAAACTCGCCCCATCCGCGTATGACAAATTTTCTAAGGTCTGCCGCTCTACTGGCTTTGAGCCTCAAATTGCGGTTTTTGCCGAGGATGGTGCCACCGGTGCAATCCAAGTCGCCTGCGGCCTTGGCGCTGCGTTTGTGGAGCAGCCAGTGAATAATCCAACTGTTTTCGAGGGCATGGAGTTCATTCCCTTAAAAGACCTGCCCGATTCATTAATTGTGCATTACGCAATTGCGTGGTCGGCTACCGCACCGTCCTCTCAAATTGGCAACTTCCTATCAGTCTATTGACCAAGTTGGCAAAGCGACGGTTTGGCTGCTAAAAGTCATACTGGCAACGAGCAATTAACAACTTAATTTGCTTCCTCGTAGTATGGCCTCGACCAGTCAAAGACCCCGATTTTAATTCATCAGGGCTCTGCAGCGTTTATGGATCCGAACGAGTTAAGCAAGCAAAGCCTTAAACGTTTCGCGAAGCACATTCTTTTGTACTTTACCCATGGTATTTCTTGGCAACTCATCAAGGAATACGGCTTTTTTAGGCACTTTAAAGTTGGCCACCGACGTTTTCATTGCGCTAATAATAGCCTCTTCGCTTAACTCAGTTGCGCCATCCGCTACAATAACCGCCACGATGGCTTCGCCAAAATCTTTGTGGGGCACACCGATCACCGCAGATTCTTTAACCCCTGGCAAATCATCAATGATCAATTCAAGTTCTTTGGGGTAAACATTTAAACCGCCAGTAATAATTAGGTCTTTGGCCCGGCCGACAATGGATACATAGCCGTCTTCAGAAATAACGCCTTTATCGCCGGTATTAAAAAAACCGTCGGCGGTGAAATCTTCAGCTGTTTTCTCTGGCATTTTCCAATACCCCTTGAAGACATTGGCGCCTTTCACTTGTAAATCACCGATTTCGCCAGGCGCTAATACCTCGCCACTTTCGCCGACGACACGAACGTCAACACCTGGCAGAGCAAAGCCTACTGTCCCCGCTTTTCTTAGACCTGATAAGGGATTAGAAGTATTCATATTGGTTTCGGTCATACCATAGCGTTCTAAAATACGGTGGCCGGTGCGCTGCTCAAATTCATTAAATGTTTCCGCCAATAGCGGCGCCGAACCAGAAACAAACAAGCGAATATTTTTCACTACGGCTTTATCGAATTTATTTGAATCAAGCAAACGTGTGTAGAACGTGGGGACGCCCATCATTACCGTACACTTAGGGAGTAGTTCAATCACCGCATCAGTGTTAAACCCTGGTAGCCAGCGCATACTGGCGCCACTGAGCAATACGCAACCCAAAGCAACGAACAAACCATGCACATGGAAGATCGGTAAAGCGTGCAATAAAACATCATCTTCATTAAATGCCCAGGCCTCATTTAAGGACTGAGCATTGGTTAACAAATTATTATGCGTCAACATTATGCCTTTAGGCACACCGGTGGTGCCCGAGGAATACAGCAGCGCTGCCAAATCATCCTTGTCGCGATGAACTACGGCAAATTCTTCGCCACAGCTTCGCGAGTCGGCAATCAGGCTACCGCTGCCATCGGCGTTCAATGTGAGTAAATTTGCAATGCCATGCTTTTTAAGCAACGGCCCCATTAGCTCAACGCTCTCGCTATCACATACCACAACTGCTGGAGCGGCATTGCTTAAGAAATAATCTAACTCGGAGCTTTGATAACCGGTATTCAGTGGATGAAACACAAAGCCGCCACGTAAACAGGCCAAATACAGGCTCAGCGCCTCCGGCGACTTATGGACCTGCACCGACACGCGATCACCAATCTGCACGCCGAGATTAGACAGGTAGTTAGCAAGACGAGCTGACTCTTTATCAATATCGGCGTAGCTATACTTTATGTTAGCCCCCGTCACCAATAAGGGTTTGGCAGCGTGCGACTTAAATTGTTTTTGAAAGTGGAAGAATAGATTGAAGTTTGAATCTGTCATTGTAAATTCTCTACTAATTCTTTGAATGTGAAACTATTTCATAAGCGCTGCTTTTAAGAAGCACGGTTCCGGCGTCAATCTGGAAACAGCACCCTAACAATCAGGAATAGAACCGAGGGCGCTAACAAACAACCTACCCCAGTATAGAATGTAGCCGTCATAGCTCCGTAGGGAACCAACTTCGGATCAGTAGCAGCAAGCCCACCCGCAACACCACTGGTGGTACCCATTAAACCGCCATAAACCATCGCTGATTGAGGGTTGTTTAAACCAATACTTGAAGCGACAAAGGGTGTTCCCACCATCACCAATACCGATTTCACTAAGCCAGCTGCGACGCTGAGCGCGATAACCTCTGAACTTGCGCCCAAGGCCGTGCCAGTCACAGGCCCAACAATATAGGTAGCGGCACCCGCGCCGATAGTGCTAATGGATACTGCGTCAGTATAACCAAAGCCAACGGCGACCACGGCGCCAACGACAAATGATAAAACTACGCCGAGGATAATCGAAACCACACCGGCTAGGCCTGCATGTTTTATCTCGTCGATATCAGCGCCGTAGGCTGTCGCCACAATAGCGAAATCGCGGAACATGGCACCACCCAAAACCGCAACACCGGCGAACAGCGGGAAGTCGGCAATGCCTTTACTGCCATCTGTTATTAGACCGCTAAAATAGGCAATGACAAGCCCTAAGGTAATTGCTATAGCCGAGCCATGAAGATGGCCACGGGTAAACTTATTAGAAAACCAATAAGAAAACCAAACAAGCACACCAACAAATAAAAATGCCGTGAGAATGCCATTTTTTATTAATACCGCCTCAAGAGAATCTATCATTATGATTTATCTCCCGTGAGGGGTTTCTTGCCATTACCGATTTTTGATAATACCGGCACCATCAAAAAACCAACAACAACCGCTAGCACACCAGCTACCACCGCCATCCAGCCACTCGATAACGCTACCACCATATTTTGCTTGGCCGCCATTGCCACAATAATCGGAATATACATGGCGCTCCAAAACTTGATCCCAGACTCTGACATCGGCGATAAATGGAACTTTTTACTGGATATATTTGACATGATAATAAGAAACATCATGGCAATACCAACCCCGCCAACGTTCGCCTGAACACCGATAGCGATACCTAGCATATCACCTAGATAGCCACCCAAAAGTGTACAGAACGCAAGTAAAGCAACACCGTATACAATCATTTCTTATTAACCTTTATTATTAATATCAAGTGTATTTGAGGGTTGGTAAACTGAAGATATCAACATAAACTATAATTTCTAAGAAAAACCGTTACCAAATTTTTCTTAGAAGGGGGTAGCGCTAAAATTAGATGCGAACAAGTTATCCTTTCTTTACGACCGCTGGTCTTGCGTAATTTATTCGCACTGCACTACAGGGTAATAATACGATCACTTTCATTTAAATGTCGGTAAAAACCTGCCATCAATACCGTAATTTAAATTACAAGCGACCGTATCAGAGCTTCCGCTAAAGCTAATCTCTGTATCAATAAAGCATTTTTAAAGCGAATATCAATTTATCTAGCTTCAGCATAAAACCATTCGCCATTAAACAAAGGTCACAGACGGCCAGTTACCAATAACAATACTCTCAACATCCGCAAAACCGTGGTTGTCACCCTCACGAATACGCAGTGGCCGATCGCGAATTTCCCAGCGGCGATTCCCTGCTAACTTTTCTGGGTCATTCACGTCATCAACACACTCACCGTCGAGAAATTCTTCGCCCATATAAGCGCCGTGAATCTGGCCCTTCCAAGGACCGTACATTGCAGGGTTTAAGCGGAAGCCCATATCACTGTCGATTGCTTCAATTTCAAACACACGCTCGGTTGTGCTGCGACCTTCGCCACGCAATAGACAATATATCTTACCGCCCATGACCGCGTGATCACTTTCACGGTAAGTGATCTCCGGATACAACTGCAGGATTTGCGTTTGCTTACCATTTTCCTCATTGATAAAACCAGTAAACCACTCTAGCCCACGGGGCTCTTTGAATTCGCGGAAATAATAAGCAAGTTCATACTTGCTGCCATCTGGGCGAGTCAGTTGCGACACAAACCAGTTGAATTGGTAATCATTGTCAATTTTGCCAGATTTACTCGGCGGCAAATCTGTAGGGTCGGCACCAACATGCTCCCGCACACCCCAGCTGTGATCGCGGAAACCAAACCACTCATCGGGGTTGACCTCATGACGCACGCCGTCAATTTCAATCCAACCCGACACGGTTCCACTCTGGTGGTAACGCACTACGTCAGAGGTTTTGCGGCCACTATGAATCGCCAGATCGCGACCTTCAAAAAATGCGGGCATGGTGCTAGTCCACACCAAATCGTATTTGATCGGCTGCGCAGAATTTTCAGCAACACTAATCCGAAGCTTTTTATAAGGTTCAATCACTTCGTATTTCAGCGGGCCAACTGCCGTCTCGTCGATACGGGGGTTAAGTACCCGGCTGGCGCGAATAGTACGCTGCTGCGTGCCGCACTGTACGCCGGCAAAGCCATCAATGACATTACGATTGGTGTACTTACCCAAACCAAAACTGGCTTGCAGCTGACCATCTTTACGCGCCAACATAAACCACACTTTTTCAGTCCAGCCGTGGTCAACCTCACCAACCGACGCAAAGGTATTTGCGGTTTGGTGATTAAGGAACTCGTCCGCGCCGATCAAAGGCGAAATTGTTGGAACCATTTTTATAACCCTTTTTAAGTAATGCGCGTCTTTACGTTAACGCAACGACTATTCACCCTTGCTGTGTTTTATCAAGCATGGCATTTGCAATTGAAATATTTTCGCTCACCTTGGCGGCGAACAAACCAAAGCGCTCGTCGTCAGACTCACCGGCGGCAAATTGGTTAGCGGCCGTGACAATCATCGCGCTGAGCCGCGCTATTTGCGCCACCTCATGCCAGGCAACATTAGCGGCTGACCGCCCAGATGCCTTCTCCCATGCCGATATCACTTGATCTCGCGTCCACATACCCGATAGGCGCGTGGGCCGTGTCGGGCCGTGAAATTCACTTTCAAAGAAATACAATAAATAGCCCAGATCAGAAAGTGGCTCGCCGTTATAGGCAAACTCCCAATCCAACACCGCTGAAATGTGGCAATCCAAAAACATCATGTTCGTAATTTTACAGTCGCCGTGTACCACTGAGATATCACCGGAGCGCGGCGCCGGCGTCAGCAGCAACCGGTCAAACAATGCCACTAATTCTGCAGCATTGGCATCAGCGGATATTTTCCGCCAATGATCCATTTCTGCTTCAGGCGAGTGCGGGGCGCCAAGTGAATTGATTGCGGGCACTTTGGCGATACTGCCTACTGCAGAAATCCAATGCTGACAAAGCGTCCCTCTTTGCTCGGCTGCTAATGAGGTGAACCATTCTGGTAGGTCGTAATCGTCGAGCGCCAGGCCCTCGACTTTCTCCATAATGAAAAACGGCGCGCCAAGAAGCTCAGAACCTTCCTCGATGACGTGAATTTTAGGCACCTTCGGTCCACCGCTAACCTTACTTAGCTCATCGTAAATTCGCGCTTGCGTAAGGATACCGTGGGATTCAAACGAGTGCGTGGTAGATGCCAAGCGCAGAATCAAATCCAAGCCCTCAATGACATAAGTCTCGTTTGAATGACCTGCCGTAAGCGGGCGCAACTCCCGAATCTGATTACCATTGGGCAAGAAGGTCGCTAGGCGCTCGCGGAGCATGTCTGTATCACGGTAATTCATATTAATCCGCTAATTCCTTAGTTATAAGTTCTTCGGGAACTGAGTAGCCGGCAAATGAAATAATCCGCCGACACTCTATATTCACTCCGTTTTTTAAATTAGTGCTGGGCGCATGGGCAGTCGCAAACCTATGCTTTTAGCAACAAAAACTGTAGCGCTGTTCAAAGTGACGCGCATTCATAACACTATGCATTACACACACTCTATTGCATTAATTGACAAAGAGTCAAGAATGTTCAGCAACGGCGACGGAGGGATCATTCTGCCGGTATATCTCCAGAAGCACCCATTTTGATAATGGCCTTTTCAATTGAATCCATGCATGTTTGCAGTGCATCAGCTGGATTAATCTCTAAACACCGCGTTTTATCAGTTTCATACACTAGCACATGCCCAGACGGAATAAAGTAGGCTTCGCCGGCCTCAATCACCTCGTCAGGCCAATCAGAGCCGGGAAACTTAGCGCGAATACGGCCTTCAAACAAATAACCATAATGTGGACACGGGCATACCCCGCCCGGCAAACCGCCAAACACATATTGGTGAGTGCAGTCGAGGGGCTGATCTAGCGTGGTTAAACCCACCTCCATATCACCCCACTTCACCGTTTTAAAACCCTCGCGGCCAAGCGCGGGCCAACGGTCGCCAGCGTTTGGAAGATCGTCAAGTTTGCTGCTAGGCATTGCCCCTCTCCTGTTCACCGCCTCAATATTTTCTGCTAAGTATGTAAGCAAGTCTTTTACTGGGCTTTGTGCTTTGCCAATCTATTAAGGTTTCGAATTATCGAATAGCAAGCACAAGGTTTTAGAAAAACAGTAACGCAGGCTAGCGCCAACAATCCCTATAGGGTTTGTGTTAACCCTAGCTTGGTTAATCTGCGAATAATCATATTGAATACAAACAGATAAAGCTCACCACTTTTATACTCAATAAAACCCTATTTAGAATTATTAAAAATAAACTCAAAAATTCCCGATCACTTTCTGCATTTTTTAAGTCGGCCAACGAATATTTCTTGGCCGACTAAATTTCAGGCACTAAGCTATTTACTGTGCGCTACCAACTGTAGCCCGCCGAAATGCCAAACTGCCGATTGGCATCACTAGATATAAAATGGGCGATGTCGCGACGATCATTGACGACACTCAAATTGACCATCGACTGCACAGAAAACTGGTCAAGTAAATTTTTAACGTAGGCCGAAAGCTCTAAGCGATCATCAAGCCCTACCCACCCCAGCCTAAGATCCCAAATGCCGTAGGCTTCTTGAATGGTGAGTGGGTCTTGAGTGGTATTGAACTGCACATCATCTTGCCAGCGGCCAGAAAGCTGGGCATAACCGCTACTCGTATCGCTTAGCGGCACCGAATAGCGGGTAGAAAGCGACAACGACAGTTTAGGAGCATTGGCCAAGGTCTTACCTGAGGCATCTTGCGTATCGCAAGTGCCATTGCCATCGACATCTTCACCGCCAGCCTCACCCGGCTGCTGTCCGGTAAAACATTGTGGGTTAAAATCATTAAATATGGCCTCGTTGTAGAGTAAGGAGGCAGCAACAAATAATGACTCTGTCGGCTGGGCCTGAAGGTCAATTTCTACGCCCTGAGTTTGCAGCTCACCCGCATTTTGCACAGTGAAGCGAATAACCCCACCCGGGTCGGTCGCGCTCGGCGGCACAAATACCTGCGCCTGAAAGTCTGAAAACACGGTTCTGAACAGTGCAATATTCAATTGCAGGGCATTGTCGAAAAACCGCGACTTGCTACCGACTTCAATATTGAACGCTGTTTCGGCATTCACGGGATTAGCAAAGCTTTTTTCGAAATCGCTGGGTGGCGTCTGCACATCTATCGCGCCGCCGCGGTAGCCCGTCGACACGGTGCCATACAGGTTTGAATCCTCCGCGATGTCGAACTGGAGCGACAGAGTGCCAACAAAATCTTCATCCTCGATCGTGGCGGATACCGGTCCAGATATGGTTTCAATCGGCGGCCCACCGACACCGGTGGCTGTCATATCATCCTTATTATAGGCGTAGGCATCCTGCTGTTCCCAAATATGCCTTACCCCCCCAGTGAGATGCAAAACATCAGACATATGCCAGGTAGCCTGGGCGAACGTTCCGAAATTTTGGGTATACGCCGCCGTAATTTTATTTGTATAGATATCCACCGACCCCACGAATGGCGGCAGTCCGAGTAATACCGGTACTAATGGGTCGGCGGGCGAACCGACGAGCGCTAAACTGGCAGCAGGCACATTATCTAAATGACCATAAATATGCTGATCAGTTTTGTTATCAAACCACAAAGTCCCCACAGTCCAGTCCAGCGCCCCCGGCTCTGATGGCGCCAAACGCAGCTCTTGGGTGAATGTTGTAGTCGTACGGAATTCATTGAGGTCAGTGACGTCGACAGTATCACCCTCAAGATCAGGAAGGCTGATTAGATTGCGTAAGCTATAATCACGCCACCCCGTTACCGACGTTAAAACCACCTGGCCTAGCGTCCAATCTGCACTCAGCGTGTAGCCGTCGCTGCGGGTATCGGAACGATCATTGCCGAAAGTTTTAGTGGTGCGATTCTCCGGGCCATAGGGAATTTCAGGACTTTCGGCCGCTTTATCAGGGTTTGCCGAACGAAATGCAATCGGTGTTGTGGCGCCGTGAAGTCTGTTTGTTTCGTAACTTAGCCTTACGACCAAGTCCTCGGATGGCGTCCACATCAGTTTGCCACGCGCGCCCCAAGAATCATTGTTTGGCCCCGTTCTATTGTCATTTAGGGCATCTATATAAAAGCCCTCGGTTCTCTTGACAAAACCTGTTAAACGTCCGCTAAGGGTGTCTGTTAGCGGACCGCTAACCCCGTAATGTGAAGCAACCGAACCACCGGCATAGGTTTCGTAGGTTTCTACACTCCCGTTAACAAAGGCTTCAAACTCAGGCGCAGGGTCACGACTGATGACATGTATTAGACCAGCTGTAGAGTTTTTACCAAATAAGGTGCCCTGCGGTCCACGCAATACTTCTATGCGTTCTAAGTCCGCAAATTCAAAATTTGTCATCTCGGTGCGGGCCAATGGAACATTGTCGATCACCACCGACACATTGGACTCCACCGAAATACCCAATACTGCGGTGCCAACACCCCGCACACGGATAACCGAAGTGGACGGATCAGAAGTTGTACTGAACTGCACCGACGGTACCATCTTGGCGAGATCCTCGACATTGCCAATGCCGTTGTCCTCTAGAAAAGTTCGCGACATAGCGGTAATCGCCATCGGCACATCTTGCACGTTTTGTTCGCGTTTATTGGCCGTAACGATCACCTCTTCTAGCTGGCCAGTGCGTACTTTTTCCTGCGCAAAGGCATTACCCTGGATAGCCAATCCCACGCATAGCGCCAAGCTGGATAACTTGGCTAATGGTTTATGCTTTTCCATCCAATGATCCCTATTCTTATCCCATTAACTTTTTTACTTTCAACACCAAATTGCAGCAAGTAATGCATCCGTGCGTTATCACCACTGCCCTCTAGCCTCGGAGCCAAAAGCTGCTCCATGCTCGCAACATCACCAACTGTAGCCGGCCGAGATGCCAAACTGGCGATCGGCATCATTAGAGATAAAGTGGGCAATATCACGACGATCGTTGACAACACTCAAATTAACCATCGCTTGCGTAGAGAACTGGTCGAACAGGTTCTTCACATAGGCCGAAAGCTCTAAGCGATCATCATGCCCTACCCAACCCATACGCAAATCCCAAATCCCGTAAGCTTCTTGAATGGTCAATGGATCCTGGGTGGTATTCATTTGTACATCATCTTGCCAGCGACCCGAAAGCTGGGCATAGCCCCTACTGGTATCACTTAAGGGCACTTCATAGCGCGTGGACAATGAGAATGATAGTTTCGGTGCGTTGGCCAAGGGCTTACCTGAGGCATCTTGCGTATCGCAAGTTCCGTTGCCGTCAGTGTCTTCACCGCCTGCCTCGCCGACATTCTGGCCAGTAAAACATTGTGGGTGAAAATCATTAAATATGGCTTCGTTATAAAGGAACGAGCCCGCAATAAATAGAGATTCTGTCGGCTGGGCCTGAAGGTCAATTTCTATGCCTTGAGTTTGTAATTCACCCGCATTTTGTACCGTAAAGCGAATGACGCCGCCGATATCTGACGAGCTCGGTGGTACAAATACTTGCGCTTGAAAATCTGAAAACACTGTCCTGAAAAGCGCTATATTCAGCTGTAGCATATTATCAAAAAAGCGTGATTTGCTCCCCACTTCAAAGTTGAGCGCGGTCTCTGCCTTCACGGGGTTCGCAAAGGTTTCTTCGTATTCACTAGGTGGCGTTTGCAAATCAATAGCGCCACCACGGTAGCCCGTCGACACTGTGCCATAAAGATTTGAATCTTCAGCAACATCGAATTGAACCGATAAAGTACCAACAAAATCTTGATCCTTAATCCCACCCGATATCGGCCCGGACACGGTTTCAACAGGAACCGCACTTACGCCAGTAGCGGTCATAATATCTTTATTATAGGCGTAAGCTTCCTGCTCCTCTGATATGTGGCGAACGCCCGCAGTCAGGTGCCAAAGATCAGTAATATGCCAGGTGCCTTGTGCAAAAATCCCAAGATTTTTTGTGTAAGCCGCAGTCGTTTTATCGGTTTCAATATCAACCGAGTCGGCCATAACGGGAGAGGTTAATAATACTGGAACAAGGGGATCAGCTGGCGAACCGACGAGTGCTAAGCTACCTGCGGGAACATTATCAACATGGCCAAAGACATGTTCATCGGTCTTATTATCAAACCACAAAGCACCGATAGTCCAGTCCAGCGCCCCTGGCTCAGATGGCGCGATACGCAGCTCTTGGGTAAATGTCGTGGTATCTCGACGAGTAAAGATATCCCTGACATCTAGACTATCGCCCTCTAAGTCTGGAAGGCTAATATTATTGTTGAGCCCATAGTCGCGCCAGCCGGTGACCGAGGTTAAAACAACCGGCCCCAAGGTCCAATCCGCGCTAAGGGTATAGCCATCACTGCGGTTATTCGAACGGTCTAGGCCAAAGGTTTTGGTGGTGCGATTCTCCGGCCCATAAGGAATCTCTGGCGTCTCAGCCTCTTTATCAGGATTGGCCGAGCGAAAGGTGATCGGCGTTGTGGCGCCATGAGCTCGATTGGTTTCGTAGTTGAGCTTTACAATCAAGTCCTCAGTTGGCGTCCACATTAATTTGGCGCGACCACCCCAAACGTCATTATTTGGGCCTGTTCTATTGTCATTCAGGACATCGATATAAAATCCTTCAGATCTTTTGACAAAACCAGTTACACGCCCGCTGAGCGTATCGGTCAATGGACCACTCACACCCATGTGGGACGTCACCGTACTACCGGGAAAAGTTTCGTAGGTCACTGCATCTATTTTGGTGAAGGCTTCAAATTCTGATGCAGGATCTCGGCTGATCACATGGATTAAGCCCGCCGTGGAGTTTTTGCCAAACAATGTACCCTGTGGCCCACGTAATACCTCAATGCGCTCCAGATCCGCAAACTCGAAATTAGTCATCTCGGTGCGCGCTAAGGGAACATTATCGACCACCACAGACACATTAGATTCTACTGCAATCCCCAATACTGCCGTACCAACACCACGTACGCGAATAACGCTGGTCGAAGGGTCAGATCGCGTTTCAAACTGCACAGACGGCACCATCTTGGCAAGATCTTCGACGCTACCAATGCCATTATCTTCGAGGAATGTCCGTGACATAGCGGTAATCGCCATCGGCACATCTTGCACGTTTTGTTCACGTTTATTGGCCGTCACGATCACTTCTTCGAGCTGGCCGGTGCGCACTTTCTCTTGCGCGTACGCGCTACCCGACGTAGCTAAGCCTACACAGAATGCCAGCGTGGATAATTTGACTAGTGTTTGATTTCTCAGCATATTCTGACCCTTATCAGTATTTTGACGCGAGGAAAAAAGTCCTCACGCATAGGGAAATTCGCCACTTAGAGCATACTCATTGGCACGCATGGGCATATCTAATCTTTACTTGTTATATGTCTTTAATTTTGTCGATTAAATACGCTTCAGACTAGTCATATTTCCCGCCTGGCCCGACCTCGCTAAAACTTAGCAGCTGCCCCAGCTAAACGCCTTTAATCTTTATAAAATTATGTATTGCACCATACTCTATGCATTATTTATTTGACAATAATCTAGCATTAAATATTGACCGTCAAGTTAATTTTGACTACCGTCTAATTTTTGCTGGCGCGGCCACAATCAATTGTTGCTAACCTCGCCACCCTTACCAGCCTATAGAACATCTCAACTGCGAGCATAGAAAACCCAAATAACCGCACACGCACAGGTGGCCAGTCAAACCGCTGGCGGAAAATACATTTAATTCCTTAAACCGATGGATAAACAAGACGCATGGCCACAACCCGCCGCAGAGGAAAAAAAGACTCTAAAACCAGAATTAGGCTAATAGATGAAGCGTTAATATTGCTATCAGAAGACGGCATCAGCGCCCTCTCAGCACGAAATTTAGCGCAGCGCTTAGACCTTAGCTTTCAGATAGTGCATTACTACTTCAAATCAATGGACGACCTACTGATAGCCGTGATTGACCACTGCATGACTGGCTTGCTTACTATTCTGGAGGGTGCGATCGATTCCGATAACCCGCTGGAGACCTTGATTGAGCTCCATAAAGGGCAAGCGGCAGCGGCATTGAGCTTAGAATTTGAGATTTATGCTGGACGTAGACCAGCCCTTCGTGAGCCAATCAAGCGTTATACAGACCTATTTCGGCAGGCCGAGTATGAGGCAGTATCGTGCCATTTAAAGAAACATAATATCGACAAGAACTTACCCCCACTCGCCGTAACGGTAATGCTTACAAGCGCATTCCGTGTCTTGGCGATAGAAAATGCCATAGGGGTCACCATGGGGCATAAAGAAACACTGGCCTGGTTGAGTTCCCTGCTTAGCTTCCCAATTACGCATCCCGCAGAGCTGACGACAAATCCAGCGACAACGTCTTAAATCACTACTTTAAGGAACATAGGAACATGCCAATACTCCCCCCACTCAAACCCATGTTTGATGCAATGAATTCGGCAGATATGGCTGACACAAATCAAACAATTGCAGAACGACGCGTCATGATGGATACCATGGTTGAGCAGAGCTTTACTCAGCTGCAAATACCGCAAGCACCTTTAGCAGAAGAAAGGGACGTTCAAATCCCAGTGGCTGGAGGTGAGATTGCCCTACGTATTTACCGCGCAGCACCAAACGGTAAATCCAAGCCCTGCCATCTTTATTTTCATGGCGGCGGTTTTTGGATGGGCACCCTCGCACAGGGCGACTCGGCTTGCCGAGCCATTGCCCATGGCGCCGATTGCGTGGTGGTTTCGGTTGATTACCGGCTCGCTCCTGAATATAAATTCCCAACTGCGGCGGAAGACGCCTATGCAGCATTATTGTGGGTTACGGAGCACAGCGCCGCACTGAATATTGATGCGAGTAAAATTTCCGTGGGTGGTGGCAGCGCTGGCGGCAATCTCGCCGCCGCTGTCGCACTTATGGCAAGGGATCGCTCAGGCCCGAAAATTGTTTCGCAGCTACTCGAAATTCCCGTAACGGACTTAAGCTCGGACAAGCTACTTGAATTCCCCGAGGAGGATTTAACGGTCGCTTCCGGAAAAACTCAGTACGGCGGCTTGTACTTAAGCACCAGCGTCGACGCCAGCAACCCCTACGCCTCGCCGCTGCTAGCCGACGATCTCAGCAATTTGCCGCCAGCGCTGATCATGACTGCGGAATACGACCCACTGCAGCCTGAAGGTGAGAAATATGCGCAGCGACTACAGCAGGCGGGTGTAGAAGTGGAATACAAATGCTGGGAAGGACAGTTTCATGGCTCGCAAGCCTTGTCTGCGCTGATCCCAGCAGAAGCAGCAGAGTACAGTGCGAAAATTATACAAGTGCTTCGTAAATACCAGAATTAATATCAAACTGTTTGAGAGGAAATACACACCGCCTGCAAAACAGTGGGCGGTTTAGACAAAGTGAAAAGGCGTTCCGAGAGGCTGAAATTAGTCATTAGGACCGCTGATTTTATTTAGTCTCTTCTGCGCCTCGCCCAATTCATCGCCTTGCTGATCAATAATTGGTATTCGGGATTACCGTAGGTCGCCGCCTGATGGCCAATAGCAGAATAAAACACGCGGCCTCGACCTAAGCTATGTCGCCATACTATAGGATGTTCGCCGTCCATGTGATCGTTTATGCCCATCCAATTTTCACCCTTGGTGATATAGGAGCTTTCATCCAGCGCTAACAAAATTTCATAGCCTTTATCACGCGGGTTACTCGCAAAGGCGTACCATTCTTCGTTAGCTATCCGCCATGGACTACTTAAATGGGCGGTAATCGGCGACTCACTATCAGCAATATACACATCTGCATCCTGAAATTGCGGATTCAAGGTATGGCCAATAAATTGAGTACCGATTAGCGTATTTACAAACCAGGCCCAGTCATAGCTAAAATCGCCGCCACTGGCATGTAAACCGACCCAGCCACCACCTTGCTCTAGCCAAATTTTAAGGGCCCTGCGCTGCGCAATAGTTAAAACATCGCCAGAGACATTATTCCAGACCACAAGGTCGAACTGTTTCAGCATGTCCGCATTGTGAGATGCGGCGTTATTAGTAATAAACACATCCCAGCCCTGAGATTTGGCTATGCGCTTTAGCATAGCGTCGGCAGCAGGAATGCCGTCCCTATGAATAAACCCATTAGTTTTATTCAATACCAGCACAGCAGGTCGACTCATAACAGAAAAAACCGGCGTAAGAGTTTCGTAGTCTTTGCGTGGAATTAGACCAGTTTCTTTTAGCTTTAAATAGCCAAAACTGAGCAAACCAAGTGTTACTAACAAGAATCCTAAGCCACCTATTTTTAAATTTCTTTTCCAATTCATGGCAATTAACTCCTAAATTTTCCCTGCGCGCATTTGCTGCACAGCGTAATCACAGGCACGAGCTGTAAAGGCCATGTAAGTAAGCGAAGGATTAACACAGGACGACGAGGCCATAAAAGAGCCGTCAGTAACAAATAAATTAGCGACATCATGGGCTTGATTATGTTTATTAAGGACGGCCTGAGCCGGGTCATCACCCATTCTTGCCGTTCCCATTTCGTGAATACCAGAGCCCGGCACCGACAGTGTCTCGGTGTCACCAAATGGCATTGAATACGCCGCACCTGCGGCCTTCATTATTCGCTCGCCTTGTGTTTTGAGGTCTCTCGCCATCGCCTTTTCATTGTCACCCCAAGTGAAATCGAACACTACCTGGGGAATACCAAAACGATCTTTTTTAGTTTTGCTCAGATACACTCGGTTGCGCTTTTGCGGCAGACATTCACCGAACCCAGCTGCATAAAAAGTCCACGTGGGCGGAATACTGCTAAGTTGCATTTTTAAATCTGCGCCAAAGCCCTTATTGTTATAGCTCTCCATCCAATTACCGCTCATAAGTGCAGTCTGAAAGCCGTATCCGCGAACAAAATTTGCGTCGTCATCCTGTTTTGCGACATTCCGAAAACGCGGTATATACAGTCCTGTGGGTCGATTTCCGTAATAATAGGAACCAGTGTTCTCACTAAAAATACCAGCGGCGCCAATACCCAGAAAATGATCCATTAAATAATTACCCAAAACGCCGCTGCTGTTAGCCAAGCCATTTGGAAATGCCTCGCTAGAAGAATTCATCAGCAGCTGAGTGGTCCCGACCGTAGATGCGCAAAGGAAAAATACTCGAGCGCTGTAGGCGCTACGCTTGCCGGTTTTTGCATCGATCACATGTACTTTGCTAATTTTTCCAGTGTTCGCATCGTATGCAAGACGCTCAACGACGGAATCAGCCTTAAGCGTCAGATTTCCTGTCGCGCGCGCTGCCGGTAAGGTCGAGCTTTGGGAGCTAAAATAGCTGCCAGTAGAACAGCCATTCTCGCAGGGTCCGCAGTAATGGCAGGCGGATCGACCCGGCAGATTCTCTGTGAGAATGGCGGTTCGGGCGTTCGTTAGCGTAAGTTCAGGGGTATTTCTCTTTAACCGCTTAGCAATAGTTTTCTCAATTTCGAACCATTCCATTGGTTTCTGGAATTCGCCATCAGGCAATTGCGGCAAGCCTTCCTTACGACCATTTACTCCAATGAACTTCTCTACGTAACTATACCAGGGTGCGATATCACTGTAGTTAACAGGCCAAGGCGAGCCGTGACCATCCTTGGCATTAGCCAGAAAGTCCTGCTCACTCCAGCGGTAGGTTTGACGACCCCACATTAAGGAGCGCCCGCCCACTGCGCCACCTCGGTGCCAATCGAAGGGCTTTCCCTCCGTCATTGAGTAGGGATTCTCTTTGTCGTTGTTCCAAAACTGGGTATTAGCATTACTAAAGGCATAGAGCTTACTTTGCACTTCGAACTGTTCGGCATCAGTCTTTCGGTCGGGCTTACCATTAAAGGGTAATTTCCAGCTCGGTGCATGTTCACCGAAATAGCCGGTACCGTGCTGTAAATCACGACCACGCTCTAGCACCAAAACTTTAAGGCCTTTTTCCGTTAGCTCTTTTGCCGCCCAGCCGCCAGTGATGCCAGAGCCTACGACAATGGCATCAAAATCATATTCTGTTACTGGAATCATTTTCATTTCCTCTATTTTCCTTGTCGCTGGCAAACTTAACGATAGAAATTAAACGGTGCCCATGTGGCATCTTTTGCAGTACGGCGGTAATTACCGTCGAACTTCATTGGCATAGCGTTATAGCGCAAGACCTGAGTCGCGCCTACCTCAGACGTAAAGAACCCCCAAATGGTCAGCTCTTTGAGCTGACAAATAAACGGCGCGTCACTGATGAAGGCTCTTCGTACATTACCAGCTACATACCACGAGCTATCGGCCGCCTGTGCTTCTAGTGTTTCCAGTACCTGTAGCTGCTGTGCTTTTGACAAGCGTTCATAGGGCTTACCTAATTCTGTTGAAACTCGCGTGTCTAGGTCCCGCAAACCAGCCAGGAAAATGCCACGCTCCTGCTCGTTAAACCAATCTTGCACCATTAATTCAATGAATTGGCTAACATTGGCATCACTGGCGCCCGGTGTGTCAGTGCGGGGTATTATTATATCCGCTGCTGCGGTAATTATTTCGCGCTGCCTCTTACTAAATAGCTTCGCAGGACCTTTAGCGTAATCATCCGCTGTCGCTAAATATTGCATCTGTACTGAGTTCAATCCCAATGCATTAGCAGAGGTCATAACTCCACCCACTAAAATAGCGGCACACTGCATTAATTCTCGTCGATTCATAGCATTAACCCCGTCACTAGCAAGACGCTGCGATATGCGCCACGCTAAAAAATTATTTATAAAGCTCTTTGCAAAAGCAAATTCCTAGGCCTTGACTATATCGCGAATGGCATTGCGACAAATAAAGTAGCCTTCGCCCAGCAAATGGAGCTCGTCATCACTAAAACCCATCGCGAATTGAGTCATCCGCTTTATCTAAAAATAGTGGGTAGCGATTTACCCAAGCGGCCTCGCCTGCTATATTTTTTTCAATCATCTCATTTAGCATTTCAATCTCAACTCCATAACTCCCGCGCGAGGAAGCACACTTTGAACATAGATTTTCGTACTGGGCGATGTTGAATTAATTTTCATTACAATTTTATTAATATTTTCGACTGAGCTCCCTATCATTAGTACCGATCAGTAAAAAATATTTTTAGGCATACCAGCAGCCACATCACCGGAAATGCCACGATTGCGCACTTCACTCCTAGGAAAGAGTTCTCCCCGTCAATGATTGAATCACCTAAAAATACAATATCCACATTACCAATGGCTAACAGTTCGAATTGCGAAGCCCAATGATCATAGCCAGGTTGAATCAATTTCGCTAAGATCAATTTTTGGCCGCCCACTGCAGTTACTAACACAGTTAATAAAACCAATACCTTGGTGAAAACTGACAGCCCAATAAATAACCTATTAGTTTCCATAACGCACGCACCATCATAATGTCTAGTTTCTTATGCTTTTAAACTTGCAGTTTTATACACTAAGGTTACTTAAAAGCGCGCTTCCAAACTCACACCAAGTACTCGCGGCGGCAGTGGACTAAAATATGTTAGTGTGGGAGTTTCAGCACCTACCACAATAGGTGATAGCGAGCCGAAGAATACATCAGTATGGTTTTCTATATTTTCTGCAAAAGCATCTACCTTCCATGTCTGTAGTGGACTCGCCCAAGTCAAACGAATGTCGCTACTGACATAGCCTTCAATAAGGTCTTCTGGATTACCATAGCCGCGACGATATTGTTCCCCCCGCCACGATGTTTTGAGCTGCGGTGTAAGTGTGCCGTAGCCCTCAAATGAAAAGGTGTAACTTGCCAATATCGCAGCTGACGTTTTTGGCGCAGCTTGTAAATAAGCACCGGAAAAATCACCACGGGCGTCGTCGGTACACCCTAGGTCGGCTTGCTCTCTTGGCGCGCTAATATCGGTTCCACAAAATTCCCTATATCGAGAATCCAACCAACCTACACTTGCTTGCATATAGAACTCTGCACTTGGTGACCAGCGCATTTCTAGGTCGAGGCCTTTAATAATTGCGCTAGCGGCATTCTCGTCGATGTAGGCGGTTCCGGTTACTTGAGTAACTTGCAAATTAGTGTAGTCATAGTAATAAGCAGACATATTGAGCAAAAATTGGCTGTCAAAATACTCTCCTTTCCAACCTAGTTCCAGTGCGTCAATATGTTCAGCCTCCACCGGTTTTTGCGTTGTATTACCATTCAGATCAGTGATTCGCTGTGCAAATCCTGGCCGGTATCCGCGGCCCCATTTTGCATACACTAAACGATCTTCGTCATAAAACCATCTTGCAGCTATTTCACCCGTCGTTGCAGAAAACTTAGCAAGGCCATCAACTACATTACTATCGTTAGCCAACTCCAGGCTAAATGGCACATTTTGAACATGGGAGATGGTGGCAATATTTTGCCGGTTTTTGAGGGTCGGCTTGTCCCAGTTTTGTCTTATGCCAGCGGTAATTTCAACACCGCTCAAACCCAGCAGTTGATTCATATCAAAATCGAAGCTAGCGTAAGTCGCTAGGCTTTCATCTTCTCGATACGCTCCGATAAATTCAACCGCTAAACCCGTTAATACTGAGGGATTATTTGGCACCGTCGGCAGACCGAGATTATCCTGAGTCAAGTACACGCTAACGTTATAATTTGTATCAGTCTCTAAATAGCTGTTATACCAAAAAACGCCTGCTAACCAGTCTATTGCCTGTTCACTGGCCGATACAAAACGCAGCTCTGCGTTGCTGCGCTTGTCTAAGTTACTGTCGATTGAACCTTCTAATATCGCCGCTTCGGTGCCATCAATGTCGATAATGGTTCGGAAATTTCGCCGTTGTTCCCCGCCGATGAGTACGACATCGACATCGCTAAGCAATGGAAGGTCTGTCAATGACCAAGTAATGTCAGCTTCAAGCCGAGTGTATTTGTCGTAGGCGTCACCTAATCGCGAGGTGGGATTGGAGCGAACAATCTGGATGTCATCTGGTAAAGGTGCTGGGGACCCCGCCTTTTCAAGTTCACCACCGCGTCGCGTCAGCAAACTCGGACTACCATAAGTAATACCTTGTCCGTTCATGCTTTCAAAGCGAACAGCTCGCAATGACAGTTGCAGTGAGTCACTTGGCATACTTGATAAATACAGACGTACAAATTGGTCGTCAACCGAATAGGGATCGCTTTCATTGCTAGTGAAAAGATCATCCAGACGACCGTCACTACGCCGTTTCATACCTGCCATTCGCCCTAGCAAACGTTCATCGCCCTCGCCGAAGAAGGGTATATTCACATAAAACTGAAATTGCTCTTCGGTCAGCGAAGACTGGCGGTAGTTACCGCCGACTCCCCACTCAGAAGCCGGCCTGGCCCATTTAACATTGATCGCACCACCGGTCGCGTTGCGGCCATATACTGTACCTGACGGGCCCCGTGTTATTTCAATATTGGCTAAGTCGTAAAAGGGTTCGCCGCGACTATCAATAAACACCCCATTGACATGCATCGCTACGGGCGAGGAGCCTGCAGCGCTAGTCTTGCTGAGTCCTCGAATCGAAATGGAATTTTCATCCTGCACTGTCATACTCGGAACAAGGTCTGCAAGATCTTGAAATTCTTGAATATTATTGTTCTGTAGATCGGTGCCCATGACAGCGGTGACGGCGCCAGAAACATCCTGAATAGATTCATCTCGCTTTGTAGCGGTGACGATAACCTCTTCTAACGCATGATTGCTACGCTTTTTTGGAGTTACGTCGCTAGCGATGATCTGGGCCTGCACGCGCCCACCAATAAGTACGACAACGCACGCAGCAGTGATGAGAATACCCGCATTTCTTTTAATCATTATTACCTCTGCTAGAGAGAAAGCTTTATTATTTTTAATGCATTAACTTAGAGCCAATACATTACTGCTTAGACTACTATCTCTTATTTAATTTGAGTCGTCAATTAAATATTTGACAGCTGTCTAATATTATTTCGCGCGACGAAAATAAGTCTTATTTTGCGGGTATACATCGGATTGAGCCCACCACAAAAGCAGAACCGTCAAAAGCTTTGACAATAAAGTTAGTTGTAAGTACCTAGCAGTAGACGAGATTGGAGATTTTCAATCAAAAACGCTAACCGCTCTATACTTCTTAGTACTCCGAGCACAAACCAGTTACCTTATAATGATTATTATGAACTGAAGTGTCACCTAGGCAGATAATAGTAGGTCAAAGCGAAGCAGCGCTTTCTCAGAGATCTCACATCGCGATTGGCAAGCGATTTTGCAAATCACCACCGCCACTAGAATGCAGTTTTAACTTTCAAAACTACTTACCTTAGCGGAGCCAACCCAAATTCAATGAGAAGCTGTAAACTTGCGCCGCGCATTAATTGACTACCTATGCCGCCATTAAGTTGATCAAACGAATGCTCACCGTATGGGAATCCAATTACTCGGGCATCAACGCCTGCCGCGATCGCTTTTTTAGCGAAAGCATACACCGGCTCGGGGTGCAGAAGATGATCGGTCAAGCCGGGCAACAAAAGCGTGGCCGGCGCAGATGAATTGATATGTGTCTCAGAAGATATAGCCTTGTAGCGGCCTGGAAACGCCTCGGGCGTGCCACCGGTATATTGAACTCCCATCATACGAGCGAACCGTCCAACGATAACGTCGTCGTTTTCATACATCTGCCGAGCATCAATAATTGGATAAGCAGCAATACTAGCAACTATATTTGGCACCTGCCCTTCACACATGGGTTTTATTAGTCCGGCATTGGCCTGATAAGAGACATTCAATACGAGATTACCACCTGCCGATTCGCCAAACATCGCTAGACGCGAGCCATCACCGCCATAGCGCTCAGCGTTGCGGCCAATCCAAGCTAAAGCGCATGCAACCTGTCGCTCAGCAACGCCCCAAGTGTGGCGATCTTCCGCCGACAAGCTGTATTCAACGGAAAAAACAAGGTAGCCTTGGTCCGCAAACCAGCGCATATCTGCCGCCCGATCATGAACCGTGCCAGCTCCCCAGCCACCGCCATGCACATACACAAGGACAGGCTTTGGCGATTTCTCCTTGCTATTGGCCTGGGAGTATATCGCCACAGCCAAATCGTGGTCTTCATAACGTGTGTAGGTCTCAATAACAGCCGTCACACTCCCATGCCGCTCCCCACCTAGCCACAAGGTTCGAAGCAAGTTTATGTCAACGCCATTTTGCTCAGCCACCGCAATTTGCTGTATTTGAATAAAAGCAGTTCCGGCGAATACAAAACTGGTAAAGGAAGTTAAAACCAGAATTCCGCGCTTACCAAATTTGCGCCAACGAAAAAAAAATAACAACGCAGCAAGCAACGATAAGATCGATACCCACGGGCCAAATGGAAAAACTATTAGCGGTCCAATCACGCCAAATACAGGTACTTGGGGTAAAAAGCAGGCAAGTGTTGCGATTGCGAGAATAGCGGAAAAAGTATAAACGATGAATATCATCGCCTTTTCTGAAATCAACTTTATTGTAGACATTATATTATTGCTAGTATTGCTCATTAGTCAGTGTTCCACTATACGGCCCGCACGGCGGGCCGTACTTTACTTAGATGTAATCGACTTCTGTAACTTCACCTTGGTATGAGATATTTTCCAACCCTGCTCAGTGCGCACTAGCGTTCGATAATACCAACCATTATTTGAGTACTGGCTGTCGTTGCCGGTGAACATATAGCTCTGTATGGTTTCAGCTGAGTCCCCGTCGAGGGTAATGCGAGCCGGGCCGCCGATATGCACGCCGTGCGGCGCCTGCGACAGCATCGCCGCAACTTCATCGTGACCACGCAGCGTTTGACGAAACACTTCGTACACAGTATCAGCGGTAAAAAGATCCAGCCATTCGTCAAAGGTATTCACTTCAAGACGAAGGCAATATTCGTCAAGCACCTCTTTAATAGCTTGTTTATCAATTACGGTCTGTAGGTCCATATTCACTGCCCCGAGTTTCTTATTTTTTAACTTTCTTCACTGCGGCCAATCCGCTCAATCATCATGTTCGCTATTTCACGCCGCGCCACCTTATTACTCGGCAACATTGGCACCTCATCTCGACTGATAGCAATATATTCTCGAGGCACTTTAAAACCCGAAAGTTTTTGACGCAGCTCTTTTTGAACTAATTCAAAATCGAGCTCGACACCATCGCGAGGCACCACCGCCGCAACCACCAACTGCCCCCGCTCTTGGTCAGGAATACCCACAACGTAGGCCGAATGCACGCCATCAATTTGTTGCAGCTCCAGCTCGACTTCAGCGGGCGAAACATTGGAGCTTGCCGACTTAATCATATCGCCGTTGCGGCCCACAAAATGAATGCGCTTACCCTCTCGCACCCCCATATCACCGGTGTGATAAAAGCCATCGGCCGCAAAATAAACGTCGCGCTCAACCTTGTGCAAACCGGGTGTTAGCGGATAGCCGCGCACTTGGATCTCGCCGGGAACTCCCTCTGGAACAGGCATATTATTTTCATCAACCACACGCACTTCATAACCGTCGGCAATATGATCTAAGGGCGCGCTTAGCGGATAACCCTCAGCCCTCAGCTCGTCTCCATAGGAGTATGGCCCAAGGGTCTCGGTCATTCCTAAGGCCCACAACGTAGTGCCCTCTGGGAATTTCGGCATATCTTCTTTCGCTAAAACCGAACCCATCGCGGCGCGACTATTGGTCGAGGTTCCCTCGGTACACATAACCACAGCGCCAACTTCCCATGCTGACAGGAGAAACAGCATCAAACCGCCCACCCAAAACATGGGCAAGGATGCGGGAATTGGCATGCCACGGCCCAGCATACTCTTAGAGCAAAGATAGTGAGTACGGAACATTGTCGGGCCGTGATTGTGTTTTACGCCTTTGGGCAAGGCCATGGATCCGGAGGTATATATTTCTATTAGCTGATCGGTCGGATGAATTTCCGCCTCGACTTCCGCTAATAACTCCTCGCTAACACTCGCCGCAGCAGACTTGATCCAGTCTAAATCGTGAAAAGATTCTGGTAGTGAGTCACCAGTCGATACCAGCCAGCGCAAAAACGGTGCCTCAGGCAAGCGTAAATCCGCGCTACCAGCCTCCGACAAGCTTGGAAATGCATCGCAAAACCGCTCAACATAATCTTTGCCAAGCAGCGTTCGCTGTACAATCACACCGGTCACATCAGATTGACGTAACACTCGAACTAATTCATTACTTTTAATCAAGGTACTGATCGGAATGGCGATAGCGCCGGCTCTGGCAATCGCCGCAAACATCAAAGCAAATGACGGGCCATTACCGTATATAAAGCCAACGCGAGTACCCTTGCCCACACCGCGCGCCAACAAGCCCCGCGCTAGCTCAGCGGATTGGCGATCTAGCTCAGCAAACGAGATCGACTGGTTCTCGATGGCGTCACCTGCGAGATTAAGTGCCACATCATCGCCGTATGCCGCCGCTGCAGCACGGATAAACTGCGGAAAGGTTTTGGCTAGCCGAATGTCGTCGATACCACTCACGAAAAACTCCTTAAGCGTGCAATTTAGTAAAGCATTCCAAATTATGGACCAGCCTTAGCGGCATGAACTTGGGATTCACAAAATTAGGCCTGAATTATTTATTAAATGTTATGCGGCGCTGAGGCTGACTTCAGCCACCAACAGCCCCTCTGGCAGGAGGCTAGAATCACGCAAAATAACACAATGCACATGGATCATAGCATTAATATAAATAGCGACACAATTGCAAGAACGAGCCTCAAAAGTAATCTACGCAGAGGCATCAACACTAGAGGGCAGTATAATGAACGCTGAAAATAGCCCACACTACGGCATTCTAAGTGCGACGACATAAACAGTTGCAATACATATAGGTCATTGCATTATAATGAAATGAGCTATGGTGCCGTAAGAGTCGCCAATTCGCGCCGGCTAAACGCTAATCACACCAAGCGTAAGGCTCCCGCGACTCACGTCAAAGATCGCACTATCTCTTTGATTCAAAAGAACTAATTAATACATAACAGTAAATATAAAGACATTTTTCGCTCATTTTCAGAGCCACACAGGAGTCTACCATGCAGCTCAGCTTGCCAAATGACAGCGTACCGGTAAAAGAAATGTTCGAGCGCTTCTTCGCGACCGAATCCACCTCAGAACGCATTCGAGCTGCAGAACCAATAGGTTTCGACCCCGCACTATGGCGCGAGCTCATCGCCCTAGACCTCCCTTTCATGCGGATGTCAGAGAAGGCCGGTGGCAGCGCTATGAGTCTGTTTGACGCCTGTTTAATGATGGAACAAGCCGGTCGCCGGCTGGCATCTGTGCCCCTTGCCGAGTCGGTGGTTGCCCTGCGTATTCTGGGCGAGCTAGGCGGCGATGTCGCGACTCAGTGGATTGAACAAGTTCGCGACGGCGAAAGCGTACTAACGATTGCGCTACACCCTACGGTTACCGGCAAGCCGCAATTGGTGACCGGCGGCGCGGTTGCCAAAGGCATACTGAGCTTTAACGGCACTGAAGTAACAATCGAAGTGCCATCGCAAGCTTTAGAAGCACCTGCGACCTTGGGTGGCTCTGCCATTGGTGTATTTGTACCTGGCCAAGGCAAGCGCCTCGTCGTGGCCAGTGGTGAGCAGGCCAAAAAAGTTTGGGCGGCTGGAATTGAAGAATGGAAGATTCTCACCGCAGCGGCCTTAGTTGGTCTGTCCCGCGAGGCACTGACCATGGCCGCGGAATACGCCTGCGAGCGGATCGCCTTCGGCCAGCCAATCGGCGCTAATCAGGGCATTGCACACCCCCTCGCCGTGGATGTGATAGACGCCGACGGCGGCGCAATGTTGCTGTGGTGGACCCTCGACGCCATTGCAAACAAACGCGATGATGCTGGCGCCAATATTTCCGGCCTATACTGGTGGGCTAGCCGCACCGCGAGAAATTCCGTCGCTCACGCCATTCAAACCTTTGGCGGCTATGGACTCACAATTGAATATGACATCCAGCTCTATCATCGCCGCGCCAAATCCTGGGCGCAGGTTTACGGTGACCCAAATACCGAACTCACCCGCGCCGGTCGGCGCCTATTATTAAACGAGCCTGTTACCTTACCGGATGTCGGTTTGCTCGAAGTCAATTTCGAGGCCCCGACATTCACTCACCCGCTTGGCGACGAGGCACGGGCGATCTACTCTGCCCTTCTCGACCCAGAGCGCGAAGATTTTGGTGAGCAAAACTTTGAAGCCCACAACTGGGACGTTCATCGCGCCCTAGGCAAAGCCGGACTACTCTACCCCGACTGGCCGTCGAAATGGGGTGGCCGCGACGCAGACTCCGACGCAAGTAAAGCCTGTATGGCGGCGGCGGCGGAAGCGGGTTATGCCGGGCTCGCCCGGGGCGTAACTAGTATGGCCGGTGTTCTAACGCAAAAATTTGGCCAAGCGGAATTGCAAGAAGAAGTCCTGCGCGCCTTCGCCAGCGGAGAAAAAACCTCCTGCCTCGGTTTTACCGAGCCCTCTGGCGGTTCCGACGTCTTTGCTGCCAAAACTCGTGCAGTGCGCGATGGCGATGAGTGGGTAATCAATGGCCAGAAGATGTTCACCTCCGGCGCGGAACTGGCTAGCTACGTACTCCTGCTGACCCGAACAGACCCCGACGTGCCCAAGCACAAAGGCTTAACCCTTTTCCTTGTGCCTCTTGATCATCCCGGCATTGAAATTCAGCCTATACATACCTTTATGGATGAGCTGACCAACGCGACATTCTATGCCGATGTTCGCATACCTGACCGCTACCGCTTAGGCGAAGTGAACAGCGGTGTGAAAACCATGAGCGCGGCGCTCTCAATGGAGCAAGGCGGTAGTTATTACCACTTCCAAATGCGCGACATGCTCGATGCGGTAGCCGAATGGGCCAAAAGTGAAGAGCGCGACGGTGCAACAGTCATCGAGCACCCAGATACACTCAGCCGCCTCGCCCGAGTATTCACCCAGGCCAATGTCAGCGAGTCGTTAAACGCACGCGCACAATGGACTCAAGTTGCCGGTGAAACCGATTTTGCCTACGGCCCAGCATCAAAAGTATTCTCGACTCAGGCATTTATCGATAACTCTGCAGATCTACTCGACCTCGCCGCGCCGGCGTCGATGATACGCAGCCACAAGGGTCTAGGCGTGGTTGAAAAAGGCTACCGTCACTCATCGGCGACATCGGTGTACGGCGGCACCAGTGAAGTGCTGCGCAGTATGGTTGCCGAGCGCCGCCTTGGTCTGCCGCGCAGCCGTTCCTAGCGTATTAAGAGGCTAGTTTGTAGCGATATCGGCAATTATTGTCGACATCGCTACACTGGCAAAATAGCGCCCCTTAATAGCCAAAATAGCACAACGCTAACGTTTTAAATTTAAGGATGACTGTCTATGAATCCGGGAGTTTACGCAAAAACACAGGGTCACAAACCCGCGGTTATCCAACCGGCCACTGGGAAAATGCTTAGCTATAGCGAGCTGAATGCACGCTCAAATCAGCTCGCCCATTTACTGCATGACGAAGGCTTACGCGCTGGCGATCACACTGCTATCTTTCTAGAAAACCATCTCGCCTATTTCGAAGCGATATGGGCCTGCCTGCGCTCCGGCCTGTACTTCACCCCGATCAATAGCCACCTCTCAGCGACAGAAGCGGCCTACATTGTCGACGATTGCGATGCAAAAGTATTGATCGGTTCCGCGGCGCTAGAGCAGACCGCTGAGCTGGGAAAACTCGCCCCCCGCTGCAGTTTGAAACTCTCCGTTGGCGGTGCCATTGACGGGTTTGCGGACTACGAAATGGCACTGAAGGGAAAGCCCGCCACGAATCTCGCCGAGGAACGCCTCGGCACCATGATGCTGTACTCCTCAGGTACCACGGGCAGACCCAAGGGCATATTGCGACCACTGTCCGACGCCCCTGCAGAAAAAGGCAGCCCCAGCGTGCAGTTTCTTGCCGACCTGTTCGGTTACGACAAAAACACCGTTTACCTCTGTCCTGCACCGCTCTACCACGGCGCGCCAATTGGTTCTGCTGCTGCAGTCATTCAAAACGGCGGCACCGTCGTGGTCATGAATAAATTTGACCCAGAGACCGCGCTTAAATTAATTCAAGAACACAAGGTCACCCACAGCCAGTGGGTGCCGGCTATGTTTATCAAAATGCTGAAACTGCCGGAGGCAATACGCAAGCAATACGATGTATCCAGCCTCAAGCACGCAACACACGCTGCGGCTCCCTGCCCCGTCGACGTAAAACGCCAGATGATCGAATGGTGGGGCCCAGTCATTGACGAATACTACTCCTCCACTGAAAGCGCTGGCATGGCGTTTATCAGCAGCGAGGAATGGCTGGAACGACCAGGCTCAGTGGGTAGAGCAAAGGGCAAGGCCTTTCATATTTGTGACGACGACGGCAATGAATTACCCGCCGGGAAAGAAGGTGTCATTTACGGCGAAGTACCAGCTGGCCCGCAGTTCATCTATCATAAAGACCCTGAAAAAACCAAATCTGTCACCCATCCCACTAATCCATCATGGATCAACGTCGGCGATATTGGCTACCTCGACGACGAAGGCTATCTCTATATCACCGATCGCAAGTCGTTCATGATTATTTCTGGTGGCGTCAATATCTATCCCCAACAAATTGAAGACGCACTGGCGCTGCATCCAAAACTCACCGACGTTGCCGTCATCGGGGTGCCAAATGATGATCTCGGCGAAGAAGCCAAGGCCGTAGTGCAGCTCGCACCGGGCGTTACGCCGTCTGAGGAATTGACCGAAGAATTAAAAGAATTTGTTCGCGCCAAACTCGGCAAGCAGTTAGTCCCCCGCTCGGTGAGCTATATCGACGTGCTCCCACGGATGCCCACTGGCAAGCTCAATAAAAAAGAATTGCAGGCCAGATACAAGGCCGCCGCAGCGTCTGCTGCCAACTAAGCATTTGAGAAGGGGTACCCATGCCATTTAAATATGAAGAACTGATAAACAAAAGTTCTGATGACATTGCCTTTAGCTATACTGACACGCAAATGCTGCTGTACAACTTGAGCATTGGGATGGGCCGCGACCCACTCAATGGGCAGGAATTGCCTTTCGTTTTTGAGCGCCCTGCACTGCAAGTCATGCCAAGCGCGGCGGCAGTACTCGGCGGTGGTCGCGCCAACCTTCTTGGCAAGGTGAATTTAAACTGGACAAAGATTCTTCACGGCGAGCAGCGCCTGACCTGCCATAGCACTATTCCACCCGCTGCCAATCTCATTGGCAAAACACGGGTTTCTGAAATTGTCGACAAGGGCGCAGATAAAGGCGCGCTTATCACCTTGCAAATGGACGTGCGTCTCGCCAGTGGCGAGCCACTGTACACAATAGAAAATGTTACCTTTGCCCGAGGTGACGGTGGCTGCGGCGGACCAAACTCTGCGGCACAAGCGCCCCACGCCATCCCCGAGCGCGCGCCAGATATTATTCATATTAGCGAAACCCGCATCGATCAAGCCCTGCTTTATCGCTTAAATGGCGATCGAAACCCACTGCATGCCGATCCGGCGCTAGCGACCAAAGCTGGATTTGAACGCCCTATTCTGCACGGTCTATGTACCTACGGAATCGCCTGCCGAGCGGTATTGGCCAGTGTTTGCGGCTATCAAACAACACGAATGAAAAGCTTTGATGTGCGCTTCACGTCACCTGTTTTCCCCGGCGACACCATCCATACCGACATATGGATTGACGCCAATGTGGTGTCTTTCCGCTGCCGAGTCGAAGCGCGAAATATCATTGCCCTGAATAACGGCCGCTGCGAAGTTAGCGCCTAACAACAATGTTTTTGGAGAATATTATGTCCTCGAATATCAGTGAATCGCCGGTTGCCATTGTGACTGGCGCCGGACGCGGTCTCGGTCGTGAACACGCCTTGGCATTGGCCCGCGCTGGCTACAACCTTGTCGTTAATGATCTCGGTGGTGCTGGCAATGGCATTGGCGCCGACGCCACGCCAGCACAGCAAGTCGTCGCCGAAATTGAAGCCATCGGACGTAAGGCCGTGGTCGATGGCGCTGATGTGTCGAACTGGCAAGCCGCGGGCGAACTCATTCAAAAAGCCATCGACACCTTTGGCAGGCTGGATGGGCTTGTTAACAATGCGGGCATCCTCCGCGACCGCACCATCGTCAATATGACCGAGGAAGACTGGGACCTTTCCATCGCCGTTAACCTGAAAGGCACCGCCGCCCCCCTGCACCACGCCGCAGCCTACTGGCGCAATTTAAGCAAAGCGACTGGAGCACCAGTGCGCGGCGCCGTCGTTAATACGACTTCAGCTTCCGGCCTGTATTCTGGCACTGGTCAGGCGAACTATGCCGCAGCAAAAGCCGGCGTGGCGTCAATGAGCCTAGTCGCAGCTCGGGAGTTAGAACGCTATGGCGTGCGGGTGAACTGCCTTGCCCCCGCGGCTACAACTCGGCTAACCGAGGCGGTAATGGGCGACGAGATGAAGGCAAAATTAAACCCCGCGCTGGTATCCGCCTTAGTGGTTTACCTGCTCGGACCGGAAGCGGTCGAGGTCAACGGCAGAGTATTTGAAATGGGCGGTGGCGCCTACGTTCCTGTCAATATGCCCAGCCCCGGTGCTGGATTGCGGGCCCAGGACGGCGTATGGACGGCGGAACGCATAGCCCAAGTCACGCCAGGCCTGTTAGCGCAGATGCCCGCCTCAACCACACCAGTTGATGCAATTAAATACATGTTCAACGCCCCCGTCGACGGCGCTGAATAAGTTAGTGTACAGCCACTCGCCATCGACCAAGAGCTTGCACAGTCGTTGGCGAGAAATTAAAAGATATTCCTTAAAGCGAAGCTTCAATAATCATAAAATGGAAGTAATGTATGCGTAAACAATTTCAAAATCGTGCCCTGTATCTTCACGAGACGACCAAACTCGGCATCGGCGATATCGAACGCTATAACACCGCTTTTAGCGAACACTATTTACCAACCATGCAGGCGCTAGGCGCCCGTTTATTTGGCCACTGGAAAGGCAGCCCCTATAATTCACACTGGCCGCAAACCACCACAATCTGGGAAATTGACGGCTACGCTCACCTAAGTCAGATTGGCGCCGCCCGCGCCGGTCAAGGCGAGTATGTGCAAGCCTTTACAGCCTGGGACAAAGCCCTGGCGGAATTGCAGGCAACAGGCGAAGGCGCGCTGTGCTACGCAAATAGCCAAATCAAATTAGTCAGTGAATTAATTGCTGACAATTACGATGCCACCGTGGTTATTCAAGAGTTCATGACCACCAAACCCGGCAAACAAGAAGATTATATTGAGCAATTGGAATACGCCTATGTACCATGGTCAGAACGCACCGGCAAGAAGTGGTTGGCGTCTTTTGTGCCGATTTTCAACAATGAACAAGTAATCCACTACTGGGCACTCGACGGGGGCTGGGACGGCTTCGGCAAATGGTTCCCAAGTTGGAAGGGCGATATCCCCGACGATATTAAAAGCTGGATGAAACTCGCGCCGGCATTGCGCGAAAGCTGGGACGACTCCTTTTTGTCGGCGCTACCCACGCACCCATTAATGAAGTAACGATGACTTTAAACGCCAAAACTCGCACTAAATACTCAGAAGGATTCGGCCATGAGCACTAAAATACCATCAGAATACGCCGCGAAACTGGTCGACCCCGCTGTCTACGCGACGGATGAATTGTATGAAATTTACGCGACCTTACGAGCGAATACACCGCTTGCGATAGCTGAAGTCGAGGGCTTTGATCCCTTTTGGGTGGTCAGTAAACACTGCGACGTTATGACTATCAGCCGAGACAATAAGCTGTTCCCCTACGGCGACAGGGCCACAACCCTGCTGAGCAAGGCCAGCCTCAAGATGTCGATGCAAACGGAAGAAAATCGCACAGTCGTCTCCTTGGTCCAAATGGATCAACCCGAGCACATGAAATATCGTTTGCTGACCCAGTCTTGGTTTATGCCGGTGAACATCAAAAAGCGGGAAGCGCAAATTCGCGAGATTGCCCTCAAGGGCGTAGCACGGTTGCACGCTATGAATGGCAACGGCGACTTTGTCACCAATGTCGCGCTCAAATTCCCCCTCGAAGTGATCATGAATATTCTCGGTGTGCCAGAAGAGGATTTTCCCTTCATGCTGCGTATCACCCAGGAGATTTTTGGTCCTCTCGATCCAGACACCAAAAAAGCCATGGCCAAGATGTCGCCGGACGAAATAACCAAAATTCAACGCGCGACAACCAATGAGCTGGTCGCATACTTCAATAAGATCACCGCCGATCGCAAAAATAACCCCACCGATGACTTGGCGACGGTGATTGCCAATGCCAAGGTCGATGGCGAGCCTATCAGCGAAGCCGCTATCAATGGCTATTACATGGTCATCGCAACAGCAGGCCACGACACGACGTCGTCTACAACATCGGTCGCGATGTGGGCCTTGGCGACCCAAGCGGGCCTATTGCAAAGACTTAAATCCGACCTCTCACTGATTCCCGCTTTTATCGACGAATGTATTCGCTGGGCAACACCAGTGAAGCACTTTATGCGCTCGGCCGCAGAAGATACCGAAGTCAGCGGCCAAAAAATTAAAAAGGGCGACTGGTTAATGCTCTGCTACGCCTCTGCCAATCGCGACGAAGACATCTTTGAAAACCCCACTGAATTTAATATCGATCGTTCGCCTAATAAGCATATCGCATTTGGTTTTGGTGCCCATCTCTGCCTTGGGCAACACCTTGCCAAAATGGAAATTCGCGTTTTACTCGAAGAGATACTGCCACGCCTAAAATCAGTAAAACTCGCCGGCGAACCACGTATGGTTGAAAGCTTCTTTGCCAATGGCCTGAAAAATCTGCCCATCGAATTTGAAATGGAGGCCTAAGTTACTTTAAATCATCGGATTAGCAGGCTATAAAAAGCGGTTGCCGTACTTTAAATCTAATCCCGTATACGGAATTACGAAATAGATCATATTTACTTTGCGAAACGTCCTTTTCCCTTTACGGTTTAGGTTTATCAAATAATAAGCTAAGAGTGTTAGTAATGAGCGAGCCCACCCAAGCCAACCCAGCGTCTGACGATATTATTCACGAAAGCCTAATCACGCTCCGGCAAGCACTCGTGCTTCTCGTTTGTTACTTTGCCTATATTCTCGACGGCTTTGATATTGTCGTCATCTCCTATACTGCTCCGGCTATATCCGCTGATTGGGGTATTCAATCTCAGGAGCTCGGGCTGGTATTCAGTTCGAGCTTACTGGGTATGACCTTAGGTGCAATGTTTCTTGCCTCGCTGGCAGACCTCTACGGCCGCAAACTGGTCGTCGGCGGCATGCTGCTCGTGGTGGGCCTAACAACAATCGCCGTGGTCTATGCCGACACCGTTTGGCAGCTGGTGGCATTACGCTTCATCACCGGTCTTGGCCTTGGCACCATTATGGCGGCGCTCGCGCCGCTAGCAGGTGAATTTAGCCCTAGTCGCTATCGCACTCTGATTCTTGCCCTACTTGTCTCTGGCGCGTCGCTAGGCCCCATTCTGGGCGGCTTAGTCACCAGCTCCGCTATCGACACCTACGGTTGGCAATCGGTCTTTATGGCTGCGGGTGTACTTACACTCATTGCCGCGGCTTTGATGTTTGTCCTTGTGCCCGAGTCGATGGTCTTCATCATCCGACGCAAACCGCAAGGCGCCCTAGAACGAGTAAACAAAACCCTCACTTACCTCGGCCATGCATCGCTTGAACAATTGCCCCCTGTTAATGAAGCAGCGGCCAAGGAGTCAGCCTCAGTGAAGTCACTGGTCATGCGTTCGCGCTGGATAGTCACACTAAAAGTATGGGGGGCGTTTTTCTGCGCCTATTCGGCGAGCTACTTTCTATCGAGCTGGCTGCCCCAAATACTCGTCCAAGCGGGCTTCGATCAGGAGCGTGCTATTCAAGCGGTCGTGCTCGCATCTCTGGGCTCACTGGTTGGTGCAGTAATATTTGGTTGGCTCGGCCGGTGGTGGGCCCTAAATCGGCTAATCGCCAGCTCCTTCGTGATTGGCGCATTGTCATATTTGATTGTCGGTGGCCTTATCGACGACATCGACGCGGTGAACCCGGGCTGGTTCTTTTGGACGCTCCTGTTTGTATCCGGCTTCACCACTTCCGGCGCATTTTCTAATTTGTACACCGTTGCAATGAAGATCTATCCCGCGCAAATCCGCAGCACCGGTATTGGCTGGGCGACGGGTATCGGTCGCTGCGGCGCGGTTGTGAGCCCTGCACTAGCGGGTTTTCTCCTCGCGGCTGGGGTATCACTAACAAGCTTACTCGGCGTATTCGGTATCTTTTTCTTGGTTGCGGCGACCTGCGTGTTCCTACTCACCATGCGGGAGTTACCATCAGGATAAATGCCTGAATAGTGACGCCTTTCTTTCATTTACCGCAACTGATGACCGTAAGTTGACTAAGGTTATACAAGTCGATAATAAAACATTTAGTCACGTTTTATTATCGACACCGGTTTTATGCTAATCAGCTACCACACTCCATTTGTCACTCGAACCACATAAAAACCACTATAGCTGTCGGTATACCAAATCTCTTTGCGCTCGGGTACAAACGCCGGCTTTGACATCGCCCGGCTACTTGCTGGCGCGGGTGCAGGAACAATTCTGGATTGAACAGGCGGATTAAAATATGCGACTTCGCGGGGGTTTTCTGGGTCGCGAATATCGAAGATTCGCAGTCCAGATATAATCATACTGCAAGCCGCTATATCGGGGTTCACTCTAGTCGGCACATCACAGTAATGGCCTGCGTAGCCGCCGGTGGTATTGGATGCACCCGGATCGTCAGCAATTTCGGCGCGATTCTCCGGCTCATGCACGGCAAGCCGCAAGTCAGAAACAATTCTAGGTTTAGTCTCATCACTAATATCAATGATGCGCCCGGCACCAACGAACTCACCGTTAGCTGCAAGCGCAGCCGAATTGCCCGGTTCGCTGACAGAGTATTCATCAATTTCTAGAAGATAGGCTTTGCCGTCGCGGCTAAAGGGCATGGCATTTTGGGGAATACTTTGGTTTTCCCAAGAAATAGTAGAAATTTCACGAACCTGGGGGTCCGCCTTTCGTGACTGTATTTCAGAAACATCGAGTATTAGAACACCGTGGCCATTACCCGCCGCGACATAGGCGCGATTACCGTCATCACTCAAAGACAGCCCGTGCGAGGAGTAATCCCCAGTCCATAATTGCTGCGGAAACGAGGGGTCAGATATGTCAACTGCGGTCAGCGTTGGGGCGCTCGGTGTGGCCGAATAGAAGGTCTTCCCATCGGGTGCCATGCCGCTTTCGTGGCCGAGTACACCCACCAAAGCCGAGGAGCGCAACTGGGGATCGCGGCAGTCCTCTGCCAGATCATAGACGTCGACCAATCCGGGATAAGTTACCGAGTTACCTAATACCGCAGCGAGTAAACCCGCTTCTTGCGACACCACCAATGACTCGTGTGGCGATAGCATAGCCGGGGTGACCAAACGATTTGCCAACATCGGCGCGGTTGGATCACTCAAGTCCAAGACATTCACACCAACTTCCATGTCGAGGACACTGGTCGGAAATATCAGGGTGCTATCGTAATAGGCACACTCTCGACCTTCTTTATCGACATACCTTTCGACTTTATAGCCACCCACTGTGCCAACCGCATTGGGCACGATGTACGAACCAACAAGCTCGGTATTGCAGGTGTAGCCCTCCATCGCGCGGCCACTATCGTGTTCAGCTTTCGACACCCGTCCCTGCATACCGATTTCTGGATTGGATCCGGCGCCGCATTGGCTTACCTTGGCTTCGCTGACACCTGCGGGATCTTTGCTGCCACCGCCACAGGCGACCAAGCTCGTGGCGACGCATGTAACTAAGAGTCGATAAAGCGAGTGTTTCATATTTACTCCTCAGGAACGTTTAAACAGCCACAGGGTCTCGATTCAAACGATTCGCAGCAATGAAATAAAACGAAGCGGCAATCAGCATAATCGCGACCGTCGACACCAATGCCCAGCGTAAAGGGTCGGCCAAGCCCATTGAGCGATACAAATCACTTACTACACCGGTTATCTGCGGCCCAAAGCCATAACCGCCCAAATTCAGCGCAATCGACACGTAGGTGATAATTGAGCCGCGCATGTTTAGCGGTGACAGATTCAAAATGATGGATAGACTCGCTGCATAGAAGCAGGTGCCAAGCACTTGAAATATAAATAGGCAAGGAATGGCAACGGCAAGTACCGGAGTACTAAAACCAATCATGCCAAAGGGTACTGCGAGCATCGTCACAATAGCGATAAAGCGGCAGCCACCGCCCGCCGATGTTTTTGCCATTTTATCGGCCATAAAACCACCGGTGATCGTGCCTATCGCAAAGCCTAAGCCTAAAATTAGCCCTGTAATTAGGCCGGCTTTCCCCAACTCAAGATCGTGAACGCGAACAAAAAATGTCGCGCTGAAGGAGCCACTGCCGGCCTGCCCCATAATGACTAATATGGCGCCGCCCGTTACCCACAATAGCGTTTTATCAGCGAATATCGTTTTGAAAATGTCTTTTAGGCCTGCGGGGTGGTCGTCGCCTGACCGTTTCGGCGCTGGATCAAAGCCACCGCGCACGGGCTCCTTCAGAGTCAGCAGCACCAGCAAGGCTAATAACATCCCCGGCATAAAGGCGAGTACAAACGCCATGCGCCAACCGTATTCGGCGGCAATAAAGCCCGACACAGAGAACACCAAGATAGTCGCTATAGAGCTATTAACACTAAATATACCAACCGCGCGACCGCGCTCATGCTTTGGGAAATAATCGCTAATTAGCGCGAGCGTCGTCGGGTTACCACCAGATTCAGCGGCCGCGACCCCCACACGGCACAACGCTAAGCCGAGAAAACTAGACGTCTTCGCTGTTAATAGCGTTAACAAACTCCAGGCCACCAACAAGCCCGCTAACAGTCGGGTGCGGTTGACCCGATCGATCAACAGGCCAATCGGTATCGACGCCACGCCGTAGGCTACCGAAAAAACCAAGCCGACCAATAATCCCAGCTCGGAATCACTGAGATCAAACTCAAGCCGAATCGGCTCCGCCAGCGCCGGTATCAAGGATTTATCTATGGTGTTTAACACCGACACCAGAAAAAGCACAGCGAGTGCATACCAACGATAGGCCGTCGGCTGCTGCATTTTCTCAGCACTTTCATCTGCTATATCTGACGGCGTAACCAAGCGCATTACTCCTTTTATAATTTTTTTCTGTTGCGCGAGATTTAACCTGCTTTAGTAACGTTAACTACCCGCGCTTGGGTGTATTCATGCAAACCTTCTTGCCCCAACTCAACCCCCATACCGGACTGTTTCGCGCCCCGGAATGGAATAAGCGGGTCTAGGCCGAGATGACTATTCACCCACACGGTGCCGGACTCAATACGCTGAGCAACGTGTTGCGCGCGTTCAAGATCATCGCCCCACACTGATCCAGCCAAGCCGTACACAGAATTATTTATTCTGGCGATAGCATCATCCAAATCCCCATAACTTAAAACGGGCAAAATTGGACTAAATTGTTCCTCAGCGACAATACTGGCGCTATCTAAAACATCGCGAATAATCGTCGGCGGTACAAAATAGCCGGGGCGATCCAGCGCTTGGCCACCCGCAATGACCTTCCCGCTCGCTCCTGCCTCAAGCAATAGTTGTTTTACTTTCTCGAATTGCGCGCGATTTTGAATCGGGCCGATTTGGGTAGCCTCCTCGACGCCGTCACCGACGATAGCCGCCGAAGCCAAGCGCGCCAGCTCTTCGCAAAATTCATCGTATTTTGCCGCAGGCACGTAAACACGCTTAACCGCCACACAGATTTGACCAGCATTGTATGTCGCCGCGTTATAAATTTTAGCGGCGACCGACTTCACATCAACATCATCTAAAATCAATGCTGCATCGTTGCCGCCCAATTCCAGCGTCACCCGTTTCAATGAAGGTGACACGCTGGAAAGCACTTTTTTACCCGTCGCGGTTGAACCAGTAAACGACACTTTTGCAACATCGGGGTGCGCGGTTAATGCCGCCCCGAGATCGTTCTCGTCAGTAATCACGTTCACCACCCCTGCGGGGAATATGTCCGCGCAGAGTTCACCAAGCAGCAGCGTTGTTAAAGGCGTGGTGGGCGCTGGCTTTATAACAATAGTATTACCTGCCAGCAGTGCCGGAGCCATTTTATTCACCAGCAGCATCACCGGGAAATTCCATGGCGTAATCGCAGCAACGACGCCAAGGGGGGTGCGGTACTCGACGATACTTGAGCTCTCGTCCTCGCGCAAAACCCTAGGTGACAGCGCCATGCTGGCGAAGGTTTTAATGCTATAAACAGCCGTCATCATCTCAACCCGCGCCTGGGCCAAGGGTTTACCCTGTTCTCTGGTAAGCGTTTCTGAAAATTCTGGCAATCGCGCTTCGATGGCCACGGCCAGCGCCCGCAACTTTTCGGCCCGCGCATCCGCCGAGCATCCAGCCCATGCCGGATAGGCCGATTTTGCTGCCGCTACTGCTTCATTAAGTTGGCTCTCATTCGCACGAGGTGCTGTTTGAAATGATTCACCTGTGGCAGGGTTAACAACCGCCATTTCGGCGGCGCCGTCAACCAATTTCCCGTCAATTAACAATTTAAAGTGTTTCATATTTTCTTCCTATCACGCGGTGATGAAACCCTGCGTTATCGCTAGTGAATTGGCCATTTAGGCGGGCATTTTAATAATTGCTTTAATCGTGGCACCGCACTCGGCATCTTCAATTGCTTGATTGATATCAACTAAATCATAGTACTTAATGATACGGTCTACGGGGAATTGCCCCTGCTTATAGTATTCGAGTAAACGCGGAATAAATTCTTTAATATCAGAATCACCTTCCATCACACCCTGAATTTTTTTACCGCTAGTCATGAACATCGACGCGTCGAAACTCACCTTCGCGTTCAGTGCGTAGCCAGCGACCAAGGCTAAGGTACCCTGACTCACCAATAAATTTACGCAGCGTTCCACTAGCGGCAAGTAAGCGGTGGTGTCGATAATGTAATCGACACCAGCTGGGCAAATTGACTTTATTTCACTATCAAACTCGTTGCTTGCACCATGCACACAGTGCGTCGCACCAACCGACCGTGCCAGCTCCAAACGACTGTCATGTATATCTACCGCAATCACCGTTTCCGCTGCCGCAATATGTGCCGCCGCCATGACGGCGGAAAGCCCTACCGCGCCAGCCCCTAATACCATCACTGACGCGCCTTTAGGCACTTGTAATGAATTCAGCACCGCGCCGGCTCCAGTCTGAAACCCACAACCAAAAGGACCGACGATTTCTAAGGGGATGGCGTCGTCCACTTTAACCAAATTATTCTCAGAGCAAATCGCATGCGTGGCGAAAGACGACTGACCAAAGATATGCGAGGTAATAGGCTCGCTGCCTTTTGCCAAACTGGTTGAGCCGTCGGCGCGGCGACCAAGGATATTCAATGGAAAAAATTGCGTGCAATAGCCCGGCACATGCTTTGCGCATGACGGGCATACACCACAGGAAGAAAAGCTCATTGCCACGCGATCGCCAGGCTTAAATGCAATGACGTCACTGCCAACTTGTTCTACGATACCGGCGCCTTCATGCCCTAGCACGACGGGACGCTTAGTGACGCTGGCATCACGGAGCACCATATCGGTATGACAGATACCCGTGGCAATGATTTTTACCAATACCTCATTTTCGCGTGGTGCTTCCAGCTCAATGTTTTCGAGGACTAGCGTATTGCTGTCAGGCCGCAGTACGGCCGCTTGTATTTGTGTCATAAAATTCTCTGCTGCATTTCCAATACGGTTGGTATTCAAAGCTAAACGCCGAGGCCGCACTACGCGCCATAGGAACACACTGCCAAGCAATAAGGCTCATCGAGGCCAATGTGCACTTGCGCCAAGACGCCATAACCAATCTCGTCACCGCAGCGTGCACTCCAAAACCCTGAGATCCTGGTAGCGCCCATGGCAACACCAAAATACAGCGCGCCGCCTTTACTATGGCCGTTATACCAATAGCGGCCATAGCAAAAGCGATCACTGGTGGCCGTCTGGACTATAGGTTCCGGGATTTGGTAAATCGGAAAACCGTCAAGTTTGGTAATCATATCGCTAATCCAATTTTGCTTCGGTGGTTGCCGATCGCAACAACGTTACAGAGCAAATCCAGAGCTTCCATATTTTAAGCATCGCGCCCTGCTTGCGGAATCTGCATCACTCGGCACTGACGCCGCGATTACAGCAATTCCAGTGAGCCCAAGTCGCGAATCGCAGCGCAGGAGCGCTTTGCCATTGCCAAAAACATGCTGTCAGATTCTTCAGAGCGCTCTCCAGTCGCATAGATACAACCGATAGCGGCAATCATTGGCCCCTGCAATTGCCCTATGCGGTAAGCGTTAAAACACTGTTCAAAGTCATAATTTTTTACGCCCAGTGCTACTAACTCATCAAAATACAAGCCAACAAGCGCTTTTTCATGTTCACGGCGCAGACCCGTGTGCAGACAGGTTCCTAAAAAATAGGCCAAATCACGGGTCGGCGGGCCGATCTCAGACGTTTGCCAATCGAGCGCGACGACGTCACTGTCCTCGCTGCCAAACATAAAATTATCTAAACGATAATCACCGTGTACCAGTGCAAACGGCTCTGCGACTGCACAGGCCCATACTGGAATTGCATCGGCTACCGCAAGCATAGTCGCAAGGTCTTCCGCACCTAATTCCTCGCGATAGCGATCAACAAACTTCACGAAGGTCGCTTGGCTTAAATCACTCATGAATTTTGCCCGCACCGGATCGCAGGATCGCGTTAAAAAATCGAATTCAAATAGTGATTTATCATTCCAGGTCGGCGCATGTAAGCCGGCCAAATTACGGATGACAGCATCGGCGCGGGCAAGACTACAACCTTCGGCTTGAACACCAGCCACTCGCGGCGCTAAATCTTCAAAGATCAGCGTGAATTTCTGGCCATCGCCTGATATCGCTGAATGCCAAAATTTTGGAATGCGTATATCGACTCGTTCTGCTAGATGAGAGTAGAAGCCCACTTCGCGCCGATAACCGCTAGCAACCTTTTTACGGGCTTCCAGCTCACCGCCAGCGACTTTTAAAATTAGCGTTTCCGGCCCTTGATCAGCATCGACGCTGATGCGGTAAGTAGCACCTGTTTGGCCAGTGCCAAACTGCTTAAGTGAGATGGATCGAATCTCATAGCCCAGTATTGCCGACAGCCACTCTGCTGACACATCCTCAACATCAATCGCTTGTTTAATGCTGTTTTTCATAGTGATACTTTCCCTGGATTTGCTGGCAGAGACGCAATATCAGACTTTCGAATAGCCCGATAGGCAGGCAGTATCGGCGCTAATTCTGCGGGCGTGGCACCGTGCAAAATGACACTATGGGCACCTAGATCAAGTTGATGCTGAATTGCCTTCGCGCACTGCGCAGGCGTACCAACAGCGGCCGTGGCCAGCCATTCATCCGGTATGAGTGTTGCAACATGTTCCAACTCGCTGGTGGTAGCGGCAGCGTCGATAGCACCTTTAAAATTTTTCACGAAATCATCTTCACGAAATCGCGTCAAAACCGCTGGGTCCCAATCATTTGCCTTGACCATCATGTCGCCATAGCCACGAAGGTACGATGCCAGGCGGCCAACTGTTTTTTTCAAGCGCTGGTCTTCGGGAATATGATCACCCACCGTTGCGAGTATTGACCATATCCGCACGCTGTCAGGATCACGGCCCGCTTGTTCGGCGCCACGCCGCACGGCTGCGATGGCTTTCTCAACTGCGGGATCATCAAAAAACGTATGCAAAATAACGGCATCCATGCAGCGGCCAGCCAACTCTTGGGTTTTCTCACCCATCGCGACCAATGACAGGGGAATGTCAGCTTTCATGGGTCCGTGCAATTGTAAATTAGGAAATTGCCCTAAAGGGCCATCATAACCCTTGATACTTTCTCCCTGCCAAAGGCGACGAAACATATCGGCGGCATCTTCAAACTGTTTGCCGGTAATCGGCTTTAGTCCCATCGACTTAAACAAGCCGTCAAATCCACGACCTAGACCAAGCGAGAATCGTCCACCAGTCAGTTTATCCATTGTCATCGCAAAAGTAGCGGTAACCATCGGGTGGCGGGTATTGTGGTTCGTCGCTCCCGTCGCCAAGCCTAAACTGTTACTCACTGCTCCTGCAGCGCCACTTATTGTGCAGGCGTCTTTGTAATTAAATCGCTCAGAGATAAATCCACTGCCGAGCCCCAAAGCCTCAGCCTCGCGAACATCCTCGACAATAGCGCGTGGATTATCAGAGTGCCCCGCCAGCATATAAAAACCCAGCTCGGTCAATTGTGGTGTCGATCCGCTTTGATTCATTAATTACTCCTTGATCGCGTAAGCAGGCTCATATGATGGCAAGCACTACGCATTTATATTATGCAGCTCGTATTTTTGAGGGATACAATTAATTTCGCAAAGCTGCTCATGCTCGTGCTCCGAGTTTAATGACGCGCGCAGACATAGGTATGAACCAATTTATCGCTTCAAAGGCCCACAGTAATTATTTGGTCTTGCTCAATCACTGTCGCCATCGCGTAAATAAATGGCAAAACAGTATTTCACACGCAATCAGAGTTATTTTTATTCACTCAAACGCCACCGCCGTTTCGCCGCGGCGTTTGAGGTCAAGCTATTGTTCTAGATCCGACGAGACAAATAAGCCGCTTCGTGGATTGAGTTCCCATAGGAGCGCGGCTTGCGGGAGTCGCCAACTACCTGCACGGCAATACCAGTGCCGAACAGCTCCGTTGACAGCGGATCGTAGGCAACGCGGCTCGGTGCAACAACCAAGGTGCCACACTCGATAGTTTCGCTCTTACCGTCACGAGTGACAGTAATGCAACCCGGCTCAACACCTTCAACTTGGACGCCTGACTCCACTTTCAAGCCAACTTTTTCCATCCACATTTGCACATACTTATAACGTGAACCGATATAGCTCGCGGGCACAAAGGTGGCCGGACTGTCCAGCAAGCGAACGTCGCGCCCCTGTTGGGCAAGATCAAGCGCCAGCTCAACACCATCGGTAGCACCCAAGACCACAACCGGGCCATCAGCAAGATTCTTCTGCTCAGCTTTCAGCACGTCATCGAGCAGCACCGCCGCGCCAGATTCAAGCGCGGAAGACAAGCCACTGATATCGGGCAAAGCGTGGGTAGCCCCCATTGCGACGACCAGCACATCGGGCTTTTCTGCCAAGATAATGTCGCGAGTAACTTCCACGCCGGTGCGAACCTTGATGCCTTCTTTCTCAACCATCAGCCGGTGCCACTCGGGCTGGTAGCGAATCTGTTCCATATTCGGCAAGGTCTTGTAGTTACCAGCCCACCACATTACACCGCCCAGCTCACTGTCCTTTTCCCAGATGGTGACATCGTGACCAACCTGATGAGCAGTAATCGCGTACTCCATACCACCGGAGCCACCCCCGACGACCATCACCTTTTTGGGAGATACTGCGCGCTGTAAACGGAACTCACGATCACGCCCTATGACAGCATTCTGCGCTGATCCAGCAATACCCTTGTTAAAAATATTACCCTGTAATAGTGATGCGCCAGTGCGAGTCGACTTGCGAATTTCTTCCTCGCGGCCTTCAGCTATCTTGCGGGGAAAATCTGGGTCATCGAGCGACAAGCGGCATGATGCAAAGAAATCGGCCGCGCCGTCTTTAATCATAGTGCGCATCTGTTCGGTGGTATTAATATTACAAGAACCCATCAACGGCATATCGATACCTTTGCTCTGTAGGCCAGCGCGCAAACGCTCCACATAAGGCAGCGCAACCAAGTTAGGCACATAGAAACCACCACCAATCACGTCGCCGGAGGGCAGTTCGGGGTTACGGCTTTTTGCCGGCAACATCGAGCCAAAGGTACAGTCAATCGCGTCGACACCCAAGGCATGCAGGCGCGGCGCGTAATGCTCTACAAAGTAATCGACGTCGTAACCACCTTCGTAGTTTTCGTCACAGCACATGCGAGGAATTTGTGGATAGTCTTTGCCACACAACTCTTGAGCGCGCTTAATGATCTGCTCACAGAAAAGAAAGTGATCGGCATACTCGTCGTCGCGACCACTGTTCTCTAAATGTGACAGAGTGACATGGGGTAATGAACCATGGCAGAAATGATAAGAGATATAATCGTAACCCGCTTCCTTAGCCCGGCGTGCTGCCTGACCATAGGCTTCAACCAAATCACGGTAGTCTTGGGTCGTTAGAACGCCGGGCTCTTTATTGCCGATAGGGTATTTTCCGCTTGGCCCCCAAGAAACAGTACCCGGAATCCAGCCCTTGCCTGGCTCCAGTGGCACGGTGGACCCCAAACCAGGAATCAAACCGCCGTAAAATAATTGGATGCCAGCCAACGCACCATTTTTGTGAATGACATCGACCATCTGGCGGTGGCTGATAATATAAGTATCGTCGTAGAGACCGAACATGCGCTCGTTAATTAGTCCGTCCCAACGCACGCAGGTTGCACCCACACAGACTGCACCAAAGCCGCCCGCTGCCAATGCCTCATAAGTGCCTATACCCGCTTCAGTAGCATAGCCTTTGTCATCTGACATGTTCATGGTGGTCGGCGCGTGAACCATGCGATTTTTGAAGGTTAGGCCTTTGGTTTTAAACGGCGTTAATAATTTATCTTTCATTTCAAAACTCCAAATATACTAAAGCTTATATAAGTTGACCGGCACTTCAGAACAACATAGTGCGGTATAAACCAAATCTACTAGGCCTTATGCCTTTTCCAGTATGTGTACGCCAGCGGCGCCAACACCTACGCCGAAGCCCAGCACGTGGGCAAGACCTAAACGGGCGCCCGCGACCTGCCGCGCTCCAGCTTCGCCACGAAGGTGCATCACGATCTCGACAATATTGGCTACGCCGGTGGCACCAATCGGGTGGCCTTTCGACAATAGACCGCCAGATACATTGACCGGAATTCGGCCACCTAAGGCGGTGTCGCCACTGTCAATCAGGGCACCGGCCTCACCTTCTCCGCACAGGCCAAGGTTTTCATAGTGCAGTAGCTCTGCTGTTGCAAAGCAGTCGTGTAGCTCGACAAGATTAAGATCTTCTGGACCAACACCTGCCATTTCGTAAGCCGTAGCCACCGCCAAACGGGTAACTGAATTGGTGTTCATCAACACACCATTGCGGGACTCCCAAGGATCAGACGCCAGCGCCGAACCGCGAACGCGAACGGCTCGACCAAGGCCCAGCTCTTTCGCTTTGCGCGCAGAAACCAATACCGTTGCTGCCGCGCCGTCGACGTTAACAGAGCACATTAGCTTGGTGAGGGGCCACGCGATCATTTCACTAGCCATAACCTCGTCCAGCGGCGTCTCTTTCTGATACATCGCTTTGGGGTTCATGGTCGAATGATGGTGATTCTTCACCGACACTTTAGCGAACTGCTCCATCGTCGTCCCGTATTTGGCGCTGTGGATCACCCCAGCCTCGGCGAACAATGCTGGCATGGTGCCTGAACCAAACAAGCCTTCTGGCGGTGGCCCTTCGGAATTACCCGCCGACAGCATACCCGCGGGATTTTTCTCAGCACCAACCGCAACCACAACATCATAAAGCCCGCTTTTTACGGCAATAAACGCTTCACGGAAGGCGGTCGCACCCGCAGCGCAGGCGTTGGAAACGTTAACGCAGGGAATACCGGTCTGGCCGATTTGAAATAAGATCTGCTGGGCGATCATCGAAGCGGCATTAAAGGTCGATGCCGCATACAGGGCGCCAACGTCGCCGATATTCAGACCAGCATCATCTAGCGCCAATAGTGTCGCCTCGGCGCCAAGCTGGGCTGGTGTACGATCGGGATAGCGGCCAAATTTAATCAGGTCCGCCCCAACTACATATACATCACTCATTGTTCAGCTCCTGACAACGGCAGAAAGTGGTAACCCACATAAGGATTGCCTTTTGCATCACTCGCGCCACCCGCATCATCGAAAATCATTTGCACCCGCATACCCGCTTTAACGGTATCCAGACTCGCTTCACACAATGTGCCTTTTAAGCACAGGCCATCATCGAGATCGACAACGACTGAGAGAAAAGGCACGGCGACACCGGGGTAACTGCGGCGAACTTCGGTGAAAGTGTGCACACGGCCGGTCTCAGAGGCGCGGAATTCAATAGCTGCGTTGCGGCTAAAACACTGGCGACATGCCATAGTTTGATCAATGGCAACGCTAGCGCAGTCTGGGCAGCGAAAACCCGTTATCCAGGGCTGATTATCTTCCCCAATACGGATATAGCGCTTAGCTGGGCTTAGCGACGTAGCTGAACTAGCTGACATTGTGTGTCTCCCTCATCGAGCCAAATGTAAAATCGTAGAGCAGTTTATCATTATAATGCAATACGCCATGTGCAATGCAAGTTAATCCGCTTTCGTTCAGCCGTAAATTACCAACAAACTAGACTCAGCCCGCTTCGCGCTTTCGCCGCGCCACTTGCTTTGGCACATTTGGCTGCCCAGAATGCGCCGTAATACCACCGTCGGCGACCACGATAGAGCCAGTCATATAAGAGGCTTCATCAGAAGCAAGAAATGTCACTACATTAGCCATTTCTGCTGGACTACCATAACGAGACAATGGAATTGCATCGGTCCACGCCCGTCGATCTTCGTCAGAACCGTGAGCGCCCACACCCATCGCTGTATCAGCAATCGCGCCAGGACACAGCGCGTTTACGCGGATATTGTCGCGGGCGCAATCTACCGCCAGCGATCGCGTGTAGTTAATCACGGCGCCCTTCGAGGCATTGTAAGCACTAAAGCCGTAGTCGCCAGCCAAGCCGGAAATCGACGCGATATTGACAATGGCACCACCCGCTCCCGTCGCGCGCATTTGCGGAATTGCGACGCGGCAGGCGTAGTAGACAGATGAAACATTCACAGCGAATAAGCGCTGCCAGTCTTCCTCGGCAAGCTCTGGTGTCTCCGCAAGAATACCAATGCCAGCATTATTGACCAGAACATCTAAGCGACCGAAACGCTCAACCGTTGCCGCGACCATGGCCTCAACTTCAGCGGCGACCGTTACGTCGGTGCGCTGAAATACAATTGCGTCAGTCAAGCTAGCCGGAGGGTTTAAATCGGCAACCATTACTCGCGCACCTTCAGCTACCAGCCGCGCCACCACAGCCGCGCCGATGCCAGAGGCACCACCAGTGACGATGGCGACCTTGCCTTCAAACCTGAAACTCATAAAACCTCCAATCGTGATAGCGCTTCTTGTATATTTAGTTTTTGTTAGCGCCCGAGCCCGCAAGGGACGCCTACCGCGCAGCCTTTTACGGCAGGACCAGCGTCAAACATGCGTCTAAACGTCAGCTATACTGAATTTCAGCGCGAGTTTGCCACCGCCACAACAATAGAATACCATCGTTGCATTGTATATTATAGAGTGCCACAAAACGCCGCAAGGTTTAGCCGGGGAAATGCTATTACACGCTCAAATTAGCTGAGCAGGGACCGCTATTTTCTCACCCCAAATGGCATCACACAGGACAAATAGCAATAATGACTGACGAAACACTCGCATTTTATCGCCGCGAGGGAGATGCCTATAAAGCCACTGGGCTCGGTATCAGCCCCTGGAACGAACAGGCACAAATGGGCGTAGCGCTTGCCGGACTTGCCGCCCACTGCCTAGAAGCAATCCCCTGCCCCGCACCGATGCTTACTACCCGGCTGACCATCGATATTTTGGGTACCGTACCGCCGATAGCGCTGACCCCCGTTACCCGGATTGTGCGCGACGGCCGTCGCATACAAACAGTTGAAGTCACCCTGGAGGCCGACGGACGCAGCTGGGTACGCGCGACCGCCTTGCGCATTCGTACAGAACAAAGCCCCGAAGTTTCTAACCCCGCCACCCGTTCGTTCCCACCAGAGGGACGTGACCCAAACCTGCCCCGAGCGACAAAATGGGCTGAAACCATTCTCCTCGCTGGTGGCTTCCATCAAGCCGGACCGGGCGCCCAATGGGTGCGATTTACCAGCTGCGTCGTTGCAGGAGAACCCCTAAGGCCACTGGAACGACTCGCAATGCTTGCCGATTTTGGCTCTGGAGTAGCACCTGTGCTGCCCGTAAAAGAATGGACCCAAGCCAATACCGATATAAGCCTACATATCAGCAGGACATCGGAAGATGAGTGGCTGCTCATTGATGCTGGCAGCGAAAGCGCTGGCAACGGCATTGCCCTGGTTCACAGCCGGATCAGCGATCGCGACGGCGCAATTGGCATGGCCCATCAATCGCTATTTCTCAATCAGCGCTGATAATAACCCGCAGTGAGAAGGTAAAATAATGCAAAGTAATCCTCCTTGGCGCCTAGCCTTTATGTTCGACGCACCCAACGGCGCATACGGCGATTTAGAAGAGGGCTTAAAACGGATCACAAGCCAAGTTCAGGCACTTGCGGGCGCTGCGCATGTGCGCTTGGGTGTCGCTGATCGACACCCAGACCTTGCCGTAATTTTCGACGCAGAAACGAGCAATAGCCGATCGGTTGATGGCGCCATCGAAATCAGTGTCGATGACACTCGCAAAGCCGAACTCGCCGCGATCTCAATTGCTGTCTCTAAATTGCTGACTGACATCGCCGCGCCGAGAACGCTGGAAATCATGGCCGGCCCTTACTACTCCATGGTGCCTGTACGCGACGGCAATGTCTTTTTATCCCTGGCCTTTCGTCGCGACCCTGACATCAGCTCGGCGCAGTTTCAAGACTGGTGGCTTAATCAGCACGCGGGCATCGCTATTCCGGTGCTAGGCGGAGGCCTTCTCGCCTACGATCAGGTTCACCTTGACCACTCTGCCAATGAAAACTTAGGCCAGGCAGTGAAAATTTCACCCGTTTACTACGACGCCTACGACAATCTGACCTGGACTGACCGCCATGCCTTTCTGCAGTCAATCAGCAATGAAGACGACATGATACGCGTGTATGCCGATGAAGTTGGTAAGATCGATAAACACTCTCAGCGCAGCGCGCTGATGCGTAAACTATAAGCGTACACCGCAGCCAAACGCCAATAAGTTCGCGGTAAATATAAGCAAAATAATAAGGAACGTTTTCATGGCGCCGCACCGCTACTCTCGAGGAGCAATAGCTCTTTTAAAAACCATTATCTTTACAACTATTTTTTTAGCCTTCGTTGCCGCACTAACCATCTATATCACGTCACGAAGGGATACGCCTCCCGTCAGCCAGGTGTTTACTAACGGCAATATAATCACCATGGATTCAGACAATTCCGTTGTGCAAGCCATTGCCCTTCAAAACGACAAAATCATTGCCGCCGGCAGCAACGAAGACATACAGGAGTACATCAGTAAAGATACCCTTGTGCACAATTTGCAGGGCAAAACTCTGATGCCAGGTATTGTTGATGCCCATAGTCACTTCCCTGGTGTTGGCATGTATGTCACGACCGCAGACCTGAGCAGTCCGCCGGTCGGTAGCATTAGCAATATTGCAGAACTACAAGCCCGTTTGCGGGAACGACTCCAAGGCAAGTCAGCAGGTAAGTGGCTTACCGGACTTGGCTATGATGACACCCTGCTTACCGAACACCGCCACCCTACAAAAGAAGAGCTGGACGCTGTATCTACCGAGCACCCCATTTTTATCACCCATGTATCAGGACACGTTGGCGTCGCCAACAGCTTAGCCCTTGCAATAGCCGGCTACGACCACTCCACCCCCGACCCCGAAGGCGGCCATATCGTTAGAGATGATAAAGGTGAATTAACGGGCTTATTAGAAGAAACCGCCGCTGCACCACTCACGCTTAAAATGCTCGATATTTCACCCACGCAAGTCTACGAGATGATCCGCGAAGCCGCCCAAATCTATGCTGCGGCTGGCGTCACCACCGCACAAAGTGGCGGCCTAGACGGCGCAATGTTGAAGGGACTTTACTATGGATCTGAGCTGGGCTTAATCCCACAGAGGCTAGAACTGTGGTCATCGTTATTAATCGGGGAAGAGCTAATTTCCGGCGAGTTTAATTTAGACGATTACAATAATGACTATGTCCATTCTCGTACCGTAAAAATCATCGCTGACGGCAGCATTCAAGGTTTTACTGGCTTTTTAAGCCACCCTTACCACACCCCGTTTCGGGGCGATGAAAACCACCAAGGCTACCCCACGATGAGCCGTGAAAAACTCACCCAGTGGGTGAGCCGCTTACACAAAGCCGGGTTCCAACTTGCTATTCACGGCAATGGTGATGCGGCGATCGATGATATTATTTATGCTTTTGAGCAGGCCCAACAACGTCATCCTAACGACGATCCCCGCCTAATACTTATTCATTCCCAAATGGCAAGGGAAGACCAGCTAGAAGATATGAAGCGCTTAGGGATAAGCCCGTCATTCTTTTCCGCACATACTTACTACTGGGGTGATCGCCACCGCGATATATTCATGGGTCCAGAGCGCGCTCAACGTATGAGCCCCGCTTTTTCGGCACAGCAAAAAGGACTGCGGTTTAGTGTCCATTTAGATTCCCCCGTGGTACCGATGGATCCAATGTTGCTGGTATGGTCAACGGTCAACCGCATATCCAGTAGTGGAAAAGTCATAGGGGCAGAACAGCGCATTGATACCATGAGCGCCTTAAGGGCCGTAACGATCGATGCGGCATGGCAAATTTTCCAAGAACACCGCATCGGCTCGCTGGAACCAGGAAAACTGGCAGACCTGATTGTATTAGACGCAGACCCTCTGCAAGACCCACTTTCAATCAAGGACATTAAAGTTGTACACACCTATGTCGGCGGAGTGAAAATATTTGATCGCCACCAATAGCTGCAATTACAAAAAAAACGCGCCACGTACATGCCTAACACCAAATTAATTAACAGCATTTACCCGCGGCGGTAGATCACAACATCCACACACTCAACGCGCCGGAATTGTTTAAACATTTCCAGCGCTATTCAGCTTAAAAGCTGTAATTCAAACTTAAACCAAAGTTCCGATCGGCATCACGATTCAAGTAATGACTGGTGTCACGGCGGTCATTTACCACACTGAAAGGCGCAATATAAGTAACGTAGTACTGGGCAAATACGTTGTTTACGTAGGCCGCCAATTCTAGCTGGCGCTCAGCGTCGATCCAGCCGAAGCGAATATTCCAAATCGCGAATGCATCCTGAATGGTATTGGGATGCTGCTCAGTATTAAACTGAGTGTCATCTTGCCAGCGGCCCAAAATGGCGACATAAGCCTGATCATCGCCAAAGGAATGCTCGTAACGTCCGCCAACTGACAAACTGACTTTCGGCGAATGCGGCATACTGGCACCGCCAAGATCCTGCGAATCACAACTACCGTTACCATCTTCATCAACGCCGCCACGCTCGCCCGGCTCCTGCCCAACAAAACATTGGGTGACAAAGTCATTGAATTTATTGTCGCTGTACAGCAATGAGCCATGAAGAAATAATGAGTCGACGAGTTCCGCTTGCAGATCAACCTCAATGCCCTTGGCTTCCAACTCACCGGCATTATCTAGCTGGTATGAACCCAATGCTATTAACTCACCGGAAGAGCTGCCAAGCTTTAAAATTTGCGCCTGAAAATCTTCAAAAACAGTACGGAACAGTGCCACATTAAGCTCCACTCTGTTATCAAATAAACGACTTTTAAACCCGAGCTCGGTATTAAATGCGGACTCGGGATCAACCGGGTTTTCCATTGCAGACTCGATATCCGTCGCATTCAAATCAAATGCACCAGCTCGATACCCCGTTGATACCGTACCATATACGATGGTCTCCTCTGTCCAATCGTAGGACAAAGACACTGAGCCAGTGATTGCAGTATCGTCGAAACTCCTTGTAGGAATAGTAATTTGGGTTCGGCTCAACTCTTGCCCAGTTTCGTCGTGATACAGTCTATCGTCACGCTTTACCGAGGCACTCATTTTTTCATAGATATAACGCGCCCCCGCAGTCAAGTGCAGATCATCACCGATATGCCAAGTCGACTGGCCGTAGACGCCGACATTTATGGTTTCTATCTCATTAAATGTATCTACGCTCTGACCGAATGAATCACCGGTCAGCTCAGGAAGGCTGACATCAGGAATGCCATAAACCAAACCACGAACAACAATATCGGCAGGTATATCACTTACACCGCCGTTTACGACTTCGTCGACCCGATTATTGAAAAGCAAAGTACCGACGGTATACTCCAATTCGCTGTCACCATTGCTCGACAATCGAAACTCTTGGGTGACGGTCTCGAGCTTGCGGAACCCACCTACCCGATCAACGTCTACGCGATCTCCCGCAAAATCAGGTATACCGTTCGCTTTTTCCAACTCAAAATCGCGAAATCCGGTTATCGACGTAAATGTCGTTGCCCCCAGATCCCATGCGGCCAATAGCGAAACACCCAAATTTTCTATATCAGACTGATTATTACCGAAAGTTTTTACCTTGCGGTTTTCTTCATCATTGTTATCAATTTCAGGGGATCTAGCAGCCTTGTCAGGATTGGCTGAACGAGCGGCTAGCGGTGTCGCCTGACCGTCTTGCAATTGATAATCAACAGCGAATTTCAACATGAAATCTTCTGACAAATCCCACCTGACTTTAGCGCGAGCCCCAAATATAGTGAAATTTGGCAGGGTGTTATTCTGTAAAACATCTTCATGTATTCCCTTATCCTCTTTGTGAAATACACTCACTCGCAAGCCAATGTCATCCGTAATAGGGCCACTAGCGCTGGCTTGGACTTTGGTCAGCGAACCAGGAAAACTATCCGGCTGTTCATACGTCACCCGTCCGGCCGCTTCAAATTCAGACGCAGGGTCACGAGAAATAACATGCACTAAACCCGCCGTAGCGTTTTTACCAAACAGCGTGCCCTGTGGGCCGCGGAGCACCTCAATACGTTCAAGGTCCAAAAAATCAAAACTTGCCAGTTCATTACGGGCAAGCGGTACCTCGTCAATCACGATTGAAACGCTTGGTTCAACAGATGCGGTATAAACATCTGTACCAATTCCACGAATTCGAACCGAAGAGTTTGACGGATCATCTCGAGTAATCAATCTCAGTGACGGCACCAGTTTAGTAAGATCTTGAACAGTATTTATTTCGTTATTTTCCAGCAGCTCCCGTGCCAAGGCACTAATAGCCATCGGAACATCCTGTAAATTTTGCTCCCTTTTTTGCGCCGTGACTATGACCTCTTCAAGCGCAGATTGCGCTATATTAGGCAGCGCCAGAGATAAGACTGCCACGCTAAAAAATCTGCGCTTCATGGTATTTCTCCTAAATTTTTTTAAGCTTTCGAGGACTCTAAGTAAACCAATCCAAAACCACGGATTGGTTCTAAGGCATGATTCCGAATCAATAAATTTGCAAACCTACGCTTAAATTAGCCTCTGCTGATCAACGCTAAAAACTCAGTGCGCGTAGCTTGGTTGTCCTTGAAAACACCAAGCATGGCGCTGGTCCGCATAACGGAGTTTTGTTTTTCGACACCCCGCATCATCATACACATATGGCGAGCCTCAATAATGACAGCCACCCCCTCTGCTCCTGTTACTTCCTGCACAGTATTGGCAATTTGCGTTGTCAGCCCCTCTTGTATTTGCAGGCGACGGGCATACAGGTCGACTATACGCGCGACTTTAGACAAGCCCAGGACCTTGCCGGTAGGTATGTAAGCAACATGACAGCGGCCAATAAACGGCAGCATATGGTGCTCACACATCGAGTAAAGTTCAATGTCTGATACCACCACCATTTCATTACAATCTGATTCAAACAAGGCACCGTTTACGACCTCATCTACACTGCGGCGATAGCCCGACGTCAAAAAATCAATCGCTTTTGCCGCGCGCCGCGGTGTATCCACTAGGCCATCTCGAGTAAGGTCTTCGCCAATCGCGCGAAGAATGTCTTCATATGCTTTTTCCACTATCTTCCTCATTTATAATATTAATTCGTTAATATTTGGTGTTCTTGGTAAATCACTAGGGTCAGCAGGTGTCGCAGCGCTACCACTACCTCCGCACGCGCTAAACATTAACATGACCTGGTAGACACAAATGATTTCCAGCGAAGCTTAAGGTGTTATCAGTAACATCACGTTTTATTCTAATTGATAAAATTCTTGCATTTTCGCTAGTTCTAACGCACTCCCAAGCGCAAACCACAATGAGGCCTTATTACCTATAAATTAATATTGATATAAGACGATGTACTGACTCATTTGGGTAACAATTCAACTAGGGAGTTATTACAGTAGCTCGCCATACACCGCTGTCGCAATACCCGCCGCACCTGCGGTGTTAGGATGAATGCCATCACCTATAAACCACTCTCGGTGACTGGCCGATAATATATCCATTGGAATGACGGGCAGGCCAAGCTCCTTAGCCAAATGGCGTACAGCCTCGCGTACATCCACTAATACCACCTTACTAATCCCAAATTTATCAGGTGCCGTGGGATCATCCTTAAATACCGCGGGTGGCGCCATCAACAAAATACTCGGCTTCGACGGCAGCGCTTGGTAACTGGCGATAAGGTTTTTGAACTGCGCAAAAAATTCAGCTTCGCCTTGCCAGTTTTGCGGCTTGGAATCATTGGTGCCAAACATCACCACAACGATATTGGGTTGGAAATCCAGACTGGCTTGGTATCGTCCTGTTTCAACATAGGGATTATCCCCAGTCGCCATCGCGGTACGCCCGCTTACCCCAAAATTCCTGACATCGTAGCCTGCACCGAGTAACTGGCCGAGCACTTTCGGGTAACTATTTTTATACCAATTTTTAACGCCCATGCCATAAGTGATGCTGTCACCAACGCAGGCGACTCTGACACTGTTTTCTTTCGGTTCGGGGTCTAAGGGATAAGATGCTATCCCCCAGTAACCCAGCTGCCACACTGCAATGCCAATGAGCACAGTGAAGAGCAAAAATTTTTTCATTAGGACTTACCTGTTTGTCGTCGCGGCTTATCGCACTTTGTCGCAAATGCAGTATGGCTTAATCAAAATGCCCCGAAGCCAAAGCCGCTTCGAAGCCTTCGAGCCAATCCAAGCCTATGCCACCCACTGCCCTATATACCCGAGCTGTACCAGTGTGGGTTGCCGTCACGATATAACTGACCGTAAACATCCCGGCAGCATCGGGATCTGGGGCCTCATACACCATCTCAAACGAAAACTGATCGACTTGATAGTTATAATTGGGGATTAACGCTTTGGCCTCTGCCAACTCCTTATCATAAAGATCCATAGCAGCCTCCTATTTATTAGAATGTTGAATGCTTTACTCTCACACTTCGCTATACGGCAACAGAATCATAAACGACAACTTTGCGCCATAGGTGTTCGCAATCCTTTACAAAGCGTTTGTGTATAGCATCCACTTGGTAGGCATTCTGCCCAGCGATATCATCAAAAAATAACAATTCGGAAACATCAAAACCGTCATCTACCACGTCGCGCTTTGCGGTGGCAGCCGGTAGACCTATTCGAATCGATCTGACCGCAGCGATCTGAATCAAGGTTTTTAGCCCGGCAATTAATGCATCGCGATCTTCTTTCGAATCAGAATTTTTCAGCCAAAAAAACACTGTATGGGATACCGCAGGTAAATCTATAGGTTTCTTTTGGCTGCTCATTATCGTGTCTTTTGTATAAATTTTTGGCGCTAATCGTCACACCATGGGCAAGGAAACCAGGGTTTACTAAGCTGCAACGATTAGCCAATCTCAATCACCGGCAGTTATCAACAATAGCGCAGGCGGAGTGCTTTCTTATCTGGCTTGCCCAGCGGTGACAGAGGCAATGCATCTATAAACTCTACCGTTTTAGGTGCCTGTACGGCGCCCTTGCGACTTTTTACAGCAGCAATAAGCGCTTCCGCTGTTACCGTCGCGCCGGGCTTGAGCACGACCACGGCTTTAACTGCCTCACCCCATTTAGGGTCGGGCACACCAATAACGGCAGCCTGTTGTACGCCCGGCTGCTCGATCAACACGTCTTCAACTTCCCGCGCAAATACATTAAAGCCACCGGTTACGATCATGTCCTTTTTGCGATCGATAATCCGCAGAAATCCATCCGGACTTTTAACCGCTACGTCGCCGGTGTGTAGCCAGTCGCCCGCCAAGGCCGTGGCGGTTTCTTCCGGCTTATTGAGATAGCCGGTCATTAGCAAGGGGCCGCGCACGCAGATTTCACCGGGTTCGCCGTCGGGCACTTCGCGCATATCGTCGTCAAGCAGCGCCACCTTCACTAACTGGGTCGGCCGGCCACAGCTGGACAAACGCACTGGATCATCCGGTGTATGCTCGGCACGGCGCATAATCGTCACCGACATGGGCGCCTCGGACTGACCATAAAACTGGAAAAAAATCTGCCCTAATTTTTCGATCGCATCTTTAAGGCGGGCCGTTGGGAATGCCGACGCGCCGTAGAAAATCACTTCCAAACTCGACAGATCGAACTCGCCGAAACGCGGATGGTCAAGCATGGCAATTACCATGGTAGGTACCATCAGCACCGAGGTGATTTTGTGCTGCTCGATGGCCTGCATCACGCCAACCGGGTCGAAGCCTGGCAACACCACCATATGGCCGCCCAGCGCTAAGACCGAGGTTAGCACCGCAGCGCCAGAATGACTCAGCGGCGCACAGACCAAGTGGCGAATTTCATTAGGCCACTCCCACTCCATGAGCTGAATCATTGAGGATGTCACGGCGGACAATTGCGAGCACATAATGCCCTTGGGTTTACCGGTAGTACCGCCGGAATAGGCGATCCGGAACAAGTCGTTGGGGTTTGCGACCGGCGCGACCAGCCGCTTGGGTTCAAAGCCGCGGCTGGCGGTAAGAATATTCTGGCCGACCACGCCATCTCCCAGCGCCAGAAAGTGCTTTAATTGTGGCGCGCGCTCGACCAGTCCCGCCGCGATATCTTCGTAGTGATCGGCGTCGTATACCAAGGTATCGATTTGCGCGTCTTCTATAACGTAAAGGTAATCGTCGATAGAGCCCATAGGATGCAAGGCGGTCAGTACCACCCCGGCAAAACTCAAACCGTTTGTCGCAAAAAGCACTTCCAAACGATTGCGCGACAACACAGCGGCACGCACCGGACGTGGATTAAGGCCACTGATAAACTGCTGCAGGCGGCTGATTTCATTCGCCATATCACCCGCAGTCACCACCTGACCGTCGCTGTCGATCATTACCGTGCGATCTAAATCCCGCGACAGTGCGTGAGCGATCAAATCTCCCACCATGGCCTGCTGACGAATAGCATCACTCATTTTTCGGCCCCGCTGTCTGCTGGGCGCGCCAGGGAAGGAACACCATGTAACAACTGGTTAGCAATAATGGTGTAGTGCATTTCTGAAGCGCCTTCAGCGATACATTTGGCCTTAGCGTCACGCATATAACGATTCACGCCAGTGGAATCCATGATGCCGCTGCCACCCCACATCTGCAGTAATTTACTGCAGATCTCAAAAGCGGTATCACCAATATAGGCTTTACACACACTGCCCATCGCCGGTTCCATCGCGTCGTTATCGAATGCGCGAGCGTTTGAGTAAAGCAAAGCACGACAGGCCGCGAGCTTGGCGTGGGCTTCGGCCAACCAATAGCTCAGGGGCTGCAGTTCATACATCCCTTTACCGTAGAGCTGGCGCTCTTTTACATACTCAAGGGTTTTGTCGAACATGCCCTGAGCACAACCCAGAGACGTGGCAGCATGGGCCAGAACATTGGCATGGTTCGCGGCGCGGTGTGAGAAACCACCGGTAAGGACATCACCGAGAATGCCGTCATTTTCAATACGCACATTATTAAGGGAGATCGGGCCGGTGTTAGTTCCGCGCCAGCCTAGCTTGTGTTCATAGGGCAGTACTTCAAAGCCCTCGGCCTCCTGCTCAACCAAAATACAGCCGTAGCCAACCTGACCTTCATGATTGCGGGTTTTGCACATTACCAAATAGGACTTGGCCACCGACTGGGTGCAAAATAACTTAGAACCATCAATGCGCCAGCCATCACCGTCTGGCTCAAGCTTAGTAAGGTGACTCGCGACATTCGCCGCCCCGGCAGGCTCACTTTGCGAATACGCCATAAGACGCTCGCCACTAGCAGACAAGGGTAATAGGCGCTGCTTCTGCTCTTCAGTACCAAGGATTTCAACTGTCTTCGGGCACAGCACCATCTGCACTGTCAGCGCGCCAGCAAATGCTGGGCTCGCCTTTGCAATTTCTTCCACCACCAAACAGACTGAAACAATATCTGCGCCCGAACCGCCATACTCTGGCGGTGTATACAAACCAAACAAACCGAACTCGGCGGCCTTGGCAATAAGCGAATCTGGCGTACGCTCCTCGATGTCGATCTGATTGGCCAGTGGCTCCACCTCTTTTTGGGCGAACGAGATCGCCATATCACGTAGCGCGCGCTGGTCTTCATTTAGCCAATCAAGCATGTCAAAATCCTCTGTTTTTATATCTTTACACGGCTCATTTGGCCGCTCTTTTAATTGCAATGAACATCATGTATTGTAATGAATTGTAGTATACATCAGCAGTCGCACAAAGCAACGGGGACTCAATGAGCTCAAACATCACACTCAATGAATTGCGCGCTGCGCCAGTTTCAAATCACCTCGGCGAAAACCCCGTATGGTGCGCCGCCGAGCAATGCCTGTATTGGATTAATTGCGAAAAAGCGCCTGAACTCCACCGCTGGGCACCAAAAACGAATGAACACCAACATTGGCCGATGCCTGAGCGTATCGGCGGCGTCGCAGTAAAACAAAACGGCGGCTTACTGCTTGTACTCGCCTCCGGTATCTATGACTTCGACTGCACCACAGCAGCGCTCACACTGCGGGTCGCCTCGCCACTGCCCGAGCACGTCAAGCTTCACGAATGCAGCTGCGATCGCCAAGGCCGACTTTGGGTTGGCGCCTACGACCACAGTTTTAGCCCGACCAACCGCAACCCTGCCGGCGGAGCCTATTTCCGCTTGGACGGCAACATCCTTACCCCCGTTATCGACAAAATCAACGTCGCCAATGGCCTCGCCTTTAGTCCAGATGGCAAAACACTCTATGCCGCCGACTCTGGCACCAAGCAAATCCACGCCTATGACTTAGATCCTACTAGCGGCGACATCTCTGGCAAGCGCCTATTCTTAGACATTCCCACTGGCATCGGCTTTTTAGACGGCGCCACCGTCGATACCGACGGCGGCTACTGGCTGGCCTTAATGTACGGTAATAAACTCCACCGCTACCTGCCTGATGGCACTTTGGATGATGTTCTCACACTGCCCTTTTCTAGCCCGACAAAAGCGGTGTTTGGCGGTGCAGAGCTCGACACACTCTTTATAGCCACCACAAAAATGCAACTCGGGCCCGACACCCCGCCAGGCTTTGAATTAAACGGTCCGTTGTATGTATTGAAGACAGCATATAAAGGCCTAGAGGATACACACCTAAGGAGTTGAGCTACACTTAGCTCTCAAAAATCGCCCTTGTTGCGCGCAAACGCCGGCTTGCGATTTGAATGTGGTCCAACAGTAATAGATCACACTGAATAAAATAGAAATCGAATAAAAAGAGCAAGGCCATTCCACAACTATAAGTGACGCCTAAATAAAGAGCTGCAATATGAATAACAATACCGATATCAACAAACCCAGCGAAAACGGCGATATAGCAGCCAATGACGACATCAAGGTCTCACCGGGCTACGCCAATTATGTCTTGGGCGTTTTGTTTATCGTTTATGTCTTTAACTTTATCGATCGCCAAGCAATGTCAGTATTTATTGGCCCAATTAAAGAAGAGTTCAACGCCTCAGATACGCAAATGGGACTCTTGGTTGGCTTTGCTTTCGCCCTGCTATATACCTTTGCGGGTATCCCGATTGCACGCCTAGCGGACCGGTCAAACCGTCGAAATATTATCGCCATCGGTTTAACCGTGTGGAGCGCGATGACCATCGTTACTGGTCTAGCGAAAAGTTTTTCTCATCTGGTGATCGCGAGAATTGGCGTCGGTATCGGTGAAGCTGCCGGCACACCACCCGCCCATTCGCTGATTGCCGATTACTTCCCTATCAACAGACGCGCAACAGCGTTGGCAGTGTACTCATCTGGCGTGTTTGTCGGCTCCGCAATTGCCTACTTGGGCGGCGGCTTTTTGCGCGAGCATTTCGATTGGCGTACGGCATTTATCATCCTCGGTGCACCGGGACTATTGGTTGCCCTGATCTTACGATTTACCGTAAAAGAGCCACCGCGTGGCCTTTCAGAACATCGCAGCAATGACTCTGGGGCCTCGACCTTTAAAGAAACCCTCAAATTTCTGCTCAGTTCACCGTCATGGGTTTGCTTGATGGCTGGCGCATCATGCCTATCCATAATCGGCTACGGCATAATGATGTGGGGCTACGAATTTTACGGCCGTATCCATGGCATGTCGCCGATCGTCGTAGGTCAATGGATGGCACTTATTATTGGTATGGGCGGCTGTGCCGGCACCCTGTTGGGCGGTGTCTTAGCTGACCGTCTCGCGGTGAGCAAGCCATCCCACGTCATACGTATTCCCGGGCTGCTTACGCTCGCTGGCATGCCTTTTGGTGTGGCTGCTTTATTGGTCCACTCCAGCACCTTGTCACTGATTTTTCTATTCCCGTTCTACATGTTGTTAAACGTGTATATACCGCCAATGTACAGCGCCAACCAAAACCTAGCGAAATTGAATATGCGGGCCACGGCATCAGCGATTGTATTATTTATTATTAATATCGTTGGCGCCGGCGCCGGACCTTTTATTGTCGGCGCCTTAAGTGATTTCTTTGCCATTAGCCACGGTGATCAAGGTCTACGCTACGCCTTAGTGGCCACAATTGCGATCGGCGTTATTGGCTGTGGGATCTTCGCCCTCAGTAGCCGATGGCTACGTCAGGATTTACAGCGCGTGCAGGATGGGGCTATGGCTTAAGCCGTTACCGACGGGTCGCGCGGCGCGGTGCCGGTTGGGCACCGCTAGCTCGACCCAAATTCACCCCTGCGATATACGCGAACAAATAAACTCGCGAATTTCACGGTCAATCTCTAGACCTTCTGGCGCACCCGGGAAGCCCGTATGGGGACCCGCCTCTGTAACATGCAAACTTGCTGGCACACCCGCCGCCCGCAGCGCGCGATGCATCCTAACGGTGTTTGACAGGTAGAGGTCGCGGGTTCCCGTGGTCAATATCGTGGGCGGAAAACCTTTACTAAAATCGCCGAATAACGGTGAAAGGTAGGGGTGAGCCAAATCCTGACCATTGGCGTATAAAAGATTAACCTGCATCAAGCTACGCAGGCCCGGATCAACACCATCATTGGTCTGAAAGCTATCGCCAGATTCAGTCAAATCAACCTCTGGCGTCGCCAGAATAAGGCCGGCGGGCAAAGGCAGGCCCTCGTCACGCGCTCGTAGTATTAATGCCGCCGCCAAATTGCCACCGGCCGAACCACCGCTAACTATAATCTCACTCGGCGAACGCTCCTGCAGCAATGCGCGATACGCGGACATGCAGTCATCCAAGGCCGCCGGGTAGGGATGATCTGGCGGCATACGATAATCAACCGCCCACACCCGCTGCTGCAAACGTTGGGCAGAGCCCATACCCATTAACCGACACAACTCGCCTCCGCAGAGAATAAGACCACCGCCGTGCATCTCCAATACCACAGTACGATTATCCGGAGATAAGCCCGGTGGTGTGATATCGAAAACCTGTGCGCCATTAGCATCGCGCTCGACCACAACGGCTTCACTCTGGGCATTTAACATCCGCAACATCGGAAGAACGTTTTCCTCAGCGGCGGTAACATAGCCGCGCCAACCCGCCTTGTCATTTAGTGCGGGGTAAGGTGGTGGTGTCGGCTGCGGCATCAAATAGTGACGGGCAATATCACTTAAGTGCGATGGAATTGTTACTTCGCGGGCCGGAAGCTGCGCTTTGCCCATATCTTGCTCGTTCATAAATTCATCTCTCAATGACGGGTTAGACACCGACCAACTACCGGCGTCTTACTCATTAAATCTATTCTGACTAAGGAAGGTAGCGATCCCAATCAAAAGGAACTACCACGAAAAACGGCGCGGCAAGCAAGCCTCGGACAGCACCCGATTCCCAGCGCTTGCGCACATGCTCGGCCAAGGCCTTAGCAGTCTCAACAGGGTCTTTGTCAAGAAAGCAGTATGTAATTCGAGAACCCGTGAAATCACCTGCATAGGGTTCGGGCGCGGGCTGCCCATCAATCGACCACACCCCAGCCACCCCCGGCACGTCGATCAGATTGCTGGCATCTGCCTGCCCCTCTTCAATGATAAGGTAGACCCCAATAGACGGCCGCCAGGGCATCACCTCAGCACCCGCCACCGCACTCGGCGCAGCAACCTTAGCCGCCACAGTACCAGTCACAAATCCAATACTGGGCAGGCGGAGTGGCATGCGCCCACCCTCATGAAGAGCGAGACCCAATGCATTAAAGCCCGGAATTTCGCCATCATTGGTGAACATATAATTCATCACGTGGTCGACCTGATCGTAGGGTGCTTCGTTGGCCGCGCGCACCGCACGACAAGCAGGCGTCGACACTAAGCGTATTGAATGCCGCAGTCCCGGTAAGCGATACTGTTCTGGCCGATGATCCAGCGAATGCCATTCAATATACTCGGCGTCCCGGCCCTCAGGCTCGCGGCCAGAAAGGGAAACTAACACATAACTAGCCGTACTCTTACCAGTAGCCAATACGTCGGGCAACTGCTCCGAAGGCGTTCCTTCCAGTTTCATATATTATTCTCCAGTTTTAAAACTATGTTGTTGAGCCTGTGAACTTTAAACGTACCTAGCGCGGCCACTTAACCATCAAACTCTTACACACGTCGAGACAACTAAACGCTAACCAAATGCTCAACACTTAAGCCTAATTGGCGAGCCGATTTATACAGACCGGCGGCCACAGGTAATTTCCCACTCTGAAGCGTCGTTAAGTTTTCCTCCATATGCTTAAGACTGTAGCCATAGTTCACCATCATACCCGCCGCACTGTTAATACCATTTTCTGACATATCACCAAATAAGTTGATGCGATGAATATAGGCACCGTTGCGTAAATGAAAACGCGCCACAGAATTAATGGGCCGACCGCGGTCCATTGTGGTCAGATATTGCAGGCATTTTCGCTTAAGTAAATTTTCCAATTCCGGCAGCCAAATCGGCTTAGCGGCTGTGCCGAGCGACGCCAAGGCCGCGCCAAAGGTGGTCGCAGAAAACGGCAACTGATCAAAATCCCCTTCAACGAAATTTTTCTCCAACCACGGACGAAAGCCCGGCACCGGTGACAGCGTAACAAAGGTACGAAGATCCGGTAGCTCGCTACGCAGTTCTTTCACCGCTTGTTTAATCAGGTATTCGCCAAAGCTGATACCACGCAAGCCTTTCTGCGGACTGGTAATTGAATAAAAAACCGCAGTGTCAGCATCCTCGGGATTCGTATAGGGATTGTTCACATCCAGCAGGTGCTGAACATTGCTCGCAATACCTTTCGTAAGGGCCACATGCAAAATGGCCAAAGGCTCCTCCGGCATACGTGGATGAAAGAGTGTGTAGCAGCGGCGGTCACCGTCGAGGCGGTTTTTAAGGTCCTGCCAAGACACAATGGAGTGATTGGCCTCGTACTCCATAAGTTTTTCTAACAAGCTCGCCGACGATGACCAAGTAACTCTTTGCACATCCAAAAAGCCGGGATCAAACCACAACCGAAAAAGCTCGGTTAAGTCCGCATCCAGTGTCGCAAGTTTATCTCCCTGCCTCAAACATTCGAGCACTTGCGATCGCATATCAACTAAAAAACGCACTCCATCCGCTAAACTAGTAAAGCGCGTAAGTAAGGCAAAACGTCGCGGCTTTAGCGCCTCTCGCAAAGCGGTGGCCGCCTGCTTGCGACCAATATCATCTGCAGCTTGATATTGCTTGATATACCTATCAATCAACTCGTCATCGTTGCCAAATTCTTCAGTCAACATGATTAAAACTTGTCGCTGTAGATCTTGATTACAAGCGGTGTAGGCCGCACCTAATTCAGCGGCGCGATGCCGGGCATCGACTTCGCCGAAAGGCGCATTAATGCAAAATTCAACGGACTGGCGAAAATCCTCCAGCTCCCACGCACTATTCGCAGCGACTTGGTTACCTGGCGCTGTGAACAAATACTTTTTTACATTTAAACCCCAGCGGCTAAGTTTTTGGTTAACAGTTGGCATAGAGTTTACCGCTCAATAAGTTTTCGTTAACAAATTTATTCGTAAGACGCTAAGCACAATTCACTACGGTGCCAATTAAATTTGCGACCACAGCGACACCTATTAAAAAACCTAAAGTGCTTGGTTTTTTCGCCAAAATGCATTTACTACATAAAACTTAATTTTCAAAGTACGCTTACTTAGTGTCGAGTAAGCGACCGGGATTTAGAATATTTTTAGGATCGAGAGCGTGCTTCAGCATTTTCATTAAGGCCAACTCCTCGGGGGAACGTGTCCACGCCAAAAAAGGCGCCCGCGACTGGCCTATCCCGTGTTCGGCCGCTATTGAACCACCCACATCGCGGACCGCGTCAAAAATAGCAGTATCAACGGCTTTCTGAACTTCTTTACCGGCTTCGCCAACACTAACAATGGCATGGAGATTGCCATCACCGGCATGGCCGTAGAACATGACACTGGCGTTGGGATAAACTTGGCGCAGATTTTTCTCGGCCGCTACAGAAAATGCCGGCATCGCAGCCAAGGCCATACTGACATCAAAAGAATAGAATGGCCGACATCCCGCCAGCCCCAACTCCATCTCTTCGCGCACGGCCCACAACCCTTCCCGTTCGCGTTCAGAGCTGGCAATGACCGCATCCGTTATCAAACCGGTCTCCATGACTTTTTCCAGCTCTCTTTGGAACTGGGCGGCATCGTCCTCAGCGTTACTACCCAGGGCTTCGACCAGCGCATAGAAGGGCGAGCCCGAGGGCAGCGGGCGCGGGCGCTGGGGTAAATTCGCCTCGGTAATACACTGGTAAAAGCTTTCCCACATCAATTCAAATGAACTTAATCGCCCAGACAAGCCCGCCTCGAGCCTACGCAATACCGTGATCACGTCTTCAAAATTGTCAACCGCAACAATCGCCGTCTGGGACGATGTCGGCAAAGGTCGCAGACGCAATACGGCGCGCGTGATAATCGCCAACGTACCTTCGCTGCCGATCAATAAGTGTTTCCAGTTGTAACCGGCATTGTCTTTTAACATTTTGGTTAGTGATGACACCACGGTACCATCGGCCAATACTGCCTCTAGGCCAATGACCATGTCCCGCATCATGCCCCAGCGTACCACCCGATTACCGCCGGCATTGGTCGCAATTACGCCGCCAATCATGGCCGAGCCTCTGGCACCGAGATCTAAGGGCAAAAATCCACCCTCGGCTTCGGCGGCTTCCTGAACTGTCTGTAAAATGCAGCCCGCCTCAACCGTCATTGTCATCGACGCAGTATCAATTTCGACAATGCTATTCATTCGCTCAAGGGAAAGAACAATACCGCCATTCGCGGCAACACCGCCGCCCACTACTCCGGTGCGCCCCGACAGAGGGCTAATGGGTATGCCTGCGCCTGCCGCCAATTTTACGATGGC
>NZ_JBFJWS010000003.1:0-62765 GCF_041623545.1 Zhongshania sp.
GCCTATTTCAACCTACTCTCGACTGCTTATTCCGCGGTGACGTCCGTGACAGGGATTTCATTCGCGGCGGCTTCTTCGCGGATTTTTTTCATCATGATGCGGCGCGCCATGACACCGGCGGCATCGGCTTTCAGGATAATAGGGTTATGCTCAAGGAAGTTTGTCGACAAGCCCATATCACGCTGCTGGGCCTCAACCATTGGCCCGTCTTGCGTTTCGAAAACATTTTTCATCGTGGCCGCGATCATCTTGGTCATATCGTCATTACCATGAAGATAGTTACGACCTGACGCCCAAAAGTAGTGACTTGTTGTCTCAGTTTCCGGGGTGATTAAATGGGCATTCGGGGTTCTTACCCCCTCTTCGATATCGGTGCCGTGATCCCACCAAGCTGTATCAACAAACAGCACGCCTGGCGCGTCCCAGCGAGCATGACCTTGACCCTCGACATCCTCAGCATCGCCACTCATCCCAAAATATGGACGCTTAGCCGCATCGACATGGTAGTGATGACGCCACAACATTGACCAAACGGTATCACCCTCGCGCTTCACTTTATTGGTGAAATCAGAAAAGCTGGAACCCTGATGAATATCTGGGTGCAAATAGTGGATATGGCTAAGGTCGAGCAGATTGTCAGAGATGAGCTGGTAGTTACCCTTAATATAAGAATAACCCTGACAACAAGTGTACTTTTCCTTGTCCTCAAGAAATTCAAATACTGGAATATCATCCGGATTAGCCAGTGCCGGATCACCCATCCAAATCCAAATAACAGAATAACGCTCAACTGCCGGGTAAGCTTTGATACACGCTCGCGCCCGCTGACTCTCTTCATCGTGCGGGGCATCAACACAGGCACCGGTGCCATCGAATTTTAGACCGTGGTATCCGCACTGAACGGTATCACCAATACGCTTACCCATTGATAGCGGCACAAACCGGTGTGGACAGCGATCTAAAATAGCCGACACATCGCCATTGGCATTGCGAAACATCAAGACTTGTTCGTTGCAAATCTTGCGACTAACGAGGGCTTCGTCGTCAAGCTCTGGGGCATTGGCCGCGACGTACCATATATTCTTTAAGAATGGCATGATGCTCTAGCGCTCCTTAATTAGTGTTATCTGGGGGGGGCGTGAAGTGCACAAACTGGTGTGACACACCACATTCTATTTCGACCAATATTATGTCGAAGCACATCCAATTGCAATGATACTGGTGCATTCTTTTCGATCTTACCCCCGCCCCTGCAAACACGCAACTGATCTATACGCCTTTAATGATATGAGTCCTGTGCATTGCATATTAGCAAAGCTAAAGGTACAGTACTGTGTTGCTGGCATCCACAAAGTGCAAAGTTGCGTAATATCGCCGCGCCGCCTGGACCAGCATTAATCACTGCCTCGCACCGCACTGAGGGACAATATGAATAATAACGCGAATCGTTTAACTGGCAAGGTCGCCATTATCACCGGCGCAAGCACCGGCTGCGGCCCAGTCATGGCCAAGTTATTTGTAGAGCAAGGGGCTCGCGTAATACTGGCCGCACGACGAGAAGAGTTAGTACTCGAAGCTGCCGCCAGTATCGGCGAGGGCGCGATCGGCATGCGCGTAGACGTAACCAAAGAAGCAGACGTTGCCGCCATGGTGGACCGTGCCATGCAGGAATACGGTCAAGTCGATATCATGCTCAATAATGCTGCCGCCCCCGGCCAAGACAAGTGGGTATGGGAGCAAACCCTTGAAAACTTCAACGATACTATTGCTATCGACCTAACCGCCGCCATGCTGTGTACCCGTGAAGTACTCAATCGCTCCATGCTCGAACGCAAAACGGGAACGATAATTAATTTTTCATCAACCGCGGGCTGGATGGGCATGGTCCGCAAGACCCATTACACTGCAGCCAAGGCAGCGCTTCGCGCACTGACAAAAACCATTGCGCTAGAAGTCGGCCCGCACAATATCCGCTGCAACTGCCTCGTACCGGGCAGTATTGAAACAGAGCTGTGGAAGAACTGGGGCAAGCGCATGGCCGCAGAGCAAAATCTCGATTACGAAACGTGGAAAGCCCAAATATTAAAAGACTCGCCACTACGCGCTATCGCTCAGCCAATAGATATAGCCAACCTCGCACTATTTCTCGCCAGCGATGAAAGCCGGATGATCACAGGTCAATCTATCAATTGCGACGCTGGCGGCTATATGGTCGGGTAACTGGAGATCACCTTATGCAAACATCACCAAAACTGTCCGTGGAAGAACGTTTACTGGCTCTTGAAGATCGGCAAGCCATTTATCAAGTTGTATGCGGCTATGGCTACGCCGTAGATGGCCTAAACGCAGCGGCCGTCGGCTCATGCTATGTCGACGACGGCGTTTATGCGGTAGGTGACATAGGTAAAATGGAAGGCCGCGATACAATTGAAGCCATCACCCGTGACCCCGGCCACCTCGCCTATGTCAGCGCAGGCTGCGCCCATATGTCCACCCTGCCCTATGTAGTGATAGACGGCGACCGCGCGGTAGCTACCTGCCATACCATGGTCAATATGCATGGTGATAATGGTTTTTTCATCGGTCGCTTAAGTGCATCGCGCATTGAGCTGGCCAGACAAGAATGCGGCACGTGGAAAATAGTCCACCGCCAAAATTACATGCTTGACGGTAATCCCGAGGCGTCGAAACTGCTAGGCCGCTTAAATGATGGCCCCAAAGCAACCTAAGATAGCCCCGACCGTCATTAACAACTAGCACTGGCTAGAGATCAGGAGAAGCAAATGAAATTTACCATGGGCATGCCGCTGGGCGATATCACTGCAGGCGAATACCAAACACCCTCGGCAATCAAGGCGATCGCAAACGCGTTAGAAACAGCAAATGTTAACGCAGGATACTTGACCGACCATCCAGCCCCTTCCGCCGAATGGTTACACAATGCTGGCGGCCAGGGCCACGATGCCCTTGATCCCTTTACGACGTTTGGCTTTGTCGCTGCGGCAACGACCAAATTGATGCTGCACACTAATATCTTAGTCATGCCCTATCGCAACCCCTTTCTTACCGCTAAGTCTGCTGCCACCCTTCAGGTAATTTCCGAGGGGCGCCTCATTCTTGGCGCCGGTGCCGGCTATCAAAAAGTTGAATTCGAAGCCCTTGGCGTCGACTTTCACAAGCGCGGCGTTATTTTTGACGAAGCACTTGAAGTGATTCGCATGGCCTGGGCCGGTGGCAGTGTTGTTAAAGAAGGTCGCACATTTAACGCAGCCGGCAATGAACCTCGCCCGACGCCAGCAGTCAAGCCGCCAATTTGGATTGGTGGTGGCAGCGGCAAAGCCGTTGAACGCGCGGCCAAGTGGGGCGATGGTTGGAGCCCGTTCTTCTCAGCACCAACCATGTCTAAGGCCAACCAGGAATCAGGTATCCACACCGTTGCGCAACTGGGCGAAAACATCGACAAACTTAATGATATGCGCGCCAAGCTCAACAAAACCGGGCCTTTTGACATTGCCATCGGCGCTCAAGCAAAGCTCGACTTCAAAACCCGAGCCAGCGCCGACACGTATTTAGAATCCGTTGCAGAGCTCGCCGAAGTCGGCGTGACTTGGGTGATGATTGAACCGCCCCACCCAAACCGTGAAGCCTATATTGAAAACGTGCAGTGGTTTGGCGAAGAAATTATTGCGCGCCTTTAATCCCGCAAAACTTATTTGGTGAGGTAGGTAATGACAAATGCAACCCCATTGTCAGGTATCGACAAACTGAATGCACTAGAAGAAATTTACTTGCTAAAGGCCCGCCGCGATCGCGCGGCGGACACCAAGGATTGGGCGCTGTATGAATCTTTACACGCGCCTGATCATCGCTCAGATAATGGTGACTACGGCACCTGGTTATCTGCCGCAGAAATGATTAGCAATGTAAGTAAAAGCATGGAGAACCTGACCACCATGCACCACTCCCACTCCCCAGAAATCGAATTTGAGTCCTCAGTTAAGGCTAAAGGCATTTGGGCAATGACGGGACTGTCTATCTGGCAGCAGGGAAATACGGAGCATTGGTTCAGAGCATTTGGCCACTATTTTGAAACCTATGAAAAGCGCGGCAACAAATGGTTATTCACCAGTCGTCGCCTCACCTACTACCACACCAGCCGCTCACAAGGCGCTATCTTTCCGCCCAAGCTGGACAACTAATCGACTTTGATTAGTAGCAGCGCAATAAATATAACTAGGGGATAACAACAATGATTGAATTTTCTGTTTTAGACCAACTTCTCGCCAAAGAGGAAATAAAACTACTGAAAGCCCGCCGCGACCGCGCGGTAGACACCAAAGACTGGGACCTCTATCGCTCACTACACGCAGATGATCACGTTTCCCACAACCAAGGTTTCGAACGCTGGGAAACAGCGGATATCATGATCGAAAATGTTAAGGCCCTGCTCGGCGAAAACCGCACCACCGTTCACCACTCGCACACCCCTGAAATCACCTTTGAGTCATCGACTAAAGCCAAAGGCATTTGGGGTATGGAAGACTTAATCTTCGACACCGCTTCCGGTGAACTACTAATCCACGGTTTCGGCTTTTATCACGAGACCTACGAAAACCGCGACGGCAAATGGCTCTTCACCAGCCGCCAACTCAAGCGTACCCTAGTTAGAGAATGCCCAGAAACCAATAAAGCGTAAACCCACCGCACACAGAGGATGAGTACATGGAAAGCTTCGACGAAACCTTTGACTTTGTCGTGATTGGCAGTGGCGGCGGCTCGATGTGCTCCGCACTGGTGGCCCGCGAAGCTGGTAAATCTGTGCTCATTCTCGAAAAGACTCCGCTGATCGGTGGCACCACCGCACGATCTGGCGGCGTCATGTGGATCCCAAATAATCGCTTTATGAAGCGCGATGGTGTCGACGACAGTTTCGAAAAAGCCACTACTTATCTCGATGGGGTGATCGGCGACAGTGACGACACCCCCGGTGCCAGCCGCGAGCGACGTCACACCTACCTAAGGGAAGGCCCGCAAATGGTCGACTTTCTGGTGGGCCAAGGCATAAAACTCAACCGAATTTCTTATTGGCCCGACTACTATGACGACCAGCCCGGTGGATCAGAACAAGGCCGAACCGTGGTTGCCGAGCTGTTCAACATCAATGAATTAGGCCCATGGAAGACAAAACTTCGGCCTAATTTTTTATCAATGATGAGTACCTTGGACGAAATGCTAAAACTGCGTTTTCTTAAGCAGTCCTGGGAATCAAAAAAAATCGCAATGGGCGTTGCTCTGCGAACAATTGCCGCCGTGCTAACCGGCAAGCGCTATGTTACCGCTGGCGCCGCTTTGCAGGGCCGTATGCTACAAGCCGCACTCAAGGCAGGCGTCGAATTGCGCACCGAGTCAGCCGCTAGCGAGTTAATCGTCGAAAACAACGTGGTAACAGGCGTGGTCACAACAAAGGACGGCAAACCTCATCGCATCGGTGCCCGGCTTGGCGTGCTAGTGAACGCCGGTGGTTTTTCACACAATCAAGACATGCGCGACAAATACCAGCCCGGCACCTCAAGCAAGTGGACAATGACCGCAGAGGGCGATACCGGTGAAATGATCCTTGAAATGATGCGCCACGGCGCCGCCATCGCCCAGATGGAAGAAATGGTCGGCAATCAAATCTCCCTCGCACCGGGCACCGAAAACGACGCAGTCAAACCCGTTGTGCAGGGGGTCACTGCCGCACCCCACGCTATCCTAGTCGACCAGTCTGGCGTTCGTTATATGAACGAGTCGGGTTCCTACATGGCCTATTGCAGGGGAATGTTAGAGCGCAATCGCACAGTTCCCGCAATTCCAAGCTGGGCCATAATGGACAGCCAGTTCATCAAGAATTACATGCTCGGCAACACCATGCCCGGCGCTAAAAAGCCGGCAAAATGGTTTGAAGAAGGCTATTTACGCAAAGCGGATACTATCGAAGCCCTAGCTGAAATGCTAAAGATTCCTCCAGCCGCATTACGCGGCACAGTAGATCGCTTTAACGGCTTTGTTGCGAATAACCACGACGACGATTTTAAACGTGGCGATCGCGCTTACGATAGATGGTTGGGTGATAAATTCCACGCTAAAAATGCATCGCTGGGCGCCATTAGCGAAGGTCCATTTTACGCGGTTCCAGTCTTGCCCGGCGACGTGGGCACCTACGGCGGCGTGGTTACCGACAGCCAAGCACGTGTCTTACGCGAAAACGGTTCTGTCATTGAAGGCCTTTACGCGACGGGTATTTCAACGGCATCGGTCATGGGACGAGTCTATCCCGGTGCAGGATCCAGCGTAGGCCCCTCCTTTGTTTGGGGCTACGTCGCGGCCAAAAGTGCCGCCGCTAAGCCATAAGCTTTAAACCTCTCGCCCCCGGCGTCGTCGGGGGCCCTAGCCTAGACGCCAGATAAAGCGCTTAAATCCAATCATGGCGCAATATCTCGCGCTGAAACAATTGCAGAATCGACACCAAACTTTGAATTTAAGACCCTAGGTTCTCTCACCACATCCACCCCCGACCACCCAGACAAACATGGGAAAAGTCGGTTTCACCTGTTTGCAATATTGCCATCCAACGAAGGCCGTAGAGATTGCCAAAAATCCAAAGCGAATTTTTAAGATGCAATCGCTAGCGCATAAATTGACAACCCGTTAGTTTTTTAGTAGCTTAAAGTGTTAATTCGAAAATTACATCATGTGTTATTAAATAAATAATCCCACACATACTCATCATAGTTACAAGGATAACAGCGTGGAAATTTCTGGAAAAAAAGCCATTGTCATCGGTGGCGCCTCAGGCATGGGCTTGGCAACTGCAGACATTCTGATAAAAAACGGCGCCAGCGTCGCCATGCTAGATCTCGGTAGTTCTAATGGTGCCGAGTTAGCCAAAGAGCGCGGCGCTATATTCAGAGAGTGCAATATATTGGATTTTGAGCAAACCGAAGCATGTCTTCGCGAAGCCGCTCAAGCCCTTGGTGGGCTAAATATTGTAGTGACAACTGCCGGCGGAGGCATTGCCCAGCGCACGCTGTCCAAAAAGGGGCCGCACCCCATGGACAGCTTTATGCACGTCGTCAATTTAAACTTGAACGCAACGTTCAATATTTGTCGCATCGCTGCCGACATAATTAAGGATGAAACCCCGAACGAAGATGGCGAACGCGGTGTGCTAGTGAATACCGCTTCCATAGCCGCATTTGAAGGGCAAATTGGCCAGATCGCCTACTCTGCATCAAAAGCGGGTATCGCTGGAATGATGCTCACCATGGCCCGGGATCTAGGCAGCTTTGGCATACGGGTAATGGCGATTGCGCCCAGCCTCTTCTCCACCGGTATCACTGCCGGCATGCCAGAAGAAATGTCACTAGAATTAACTAAGGATGCGGCGTTTCCAAAACGCATGGGGCGCCCGCATGAGTACGCACTGGCAGCCAGAAGTATTATCGAAAATCCAATGCTGAACGGCAATACCCTGCGCTTAGATGGCGGCATCCGCTTCGCACCGAGATAATCTAAAGCGTGACAGCAAGCGCCCCAGCATGTCATTTCAAACAATGAAGTACTGGGGCTATAGTATATTAGCCTTCCGCCGATGAGAGGTAGTGGATACCACTCAAGCTCTCGGACAAAGTCCAGAGCTTAGCCGCGGCGGCGCCATCTTTTGCAGCAGGATTCAGCTTCGCTTTACCGGGTTTTCCGGCAATTTCAAATAGCCCACGCGGCCCGTAGTAGTCACCACCAGCAATATCATCGGCACAGGCAGCATGGAGTATTGGTCGGGCAGCGTCTGCTGCGGTCGGAATAATTTTCTCTAGCTGCGAGTTAAACCAAAGGCCTAACCCCGATTTGGGCTGAAGTGCGTCAGAACGTCCGGCGTTAGTATTAGCAAAGCCAGGATGCGCTGCCAAAGCGATAATATTGCTGCCGCTGGCGTTGAGCCGTTTGTTTAACTCCACGGTAAAAGTCATAAGCGCGATTTTACTCCGCCCATATCCCTTCATCTCTTTGTATTCTTCCTTCTCCCAGTTGAGGTCATCCAACACCAGTTTCGCAAAGCGATGCGCGAGGCTACCGACATTAACGATTCGGCACTCCCCGTCAGTCTTAAAATGCGGCAACAGCTGCCCAACCAAGGCAAAGGCGCCGAGATAATTAGTGGCGAACTGCATTTCGTGGCCAAGCTTATTGCGCTCAAAGGGCATCGCAACAATGCCCGCATTGTTAACCAAAAGATCTAGCTTGCCAACTTGCTCCACACAGCTTAAACAAAATTCACGAACCGAATCGAGATCAGATAAATCTAAACGAATAATTGTCGTCATCGCGGTCGGACATTCCGATTTCAACTCCGCTTCAGCGTCCTTGGCCTTGGTCAGGTTTCGACAGGCCATCACCACATGATAGCCCTTCGCCGCCAACACCTTAGCGATGGCTAAACCTAGGCCTGAGTTAGCCCCAGTGACAACTGCTACTCGATTAGACATATAAATTTCCCAGAAAATAATGTGGTGCGTGAGGGCACCAGTTCAAGAATTAACGAATTATCAGTTAAAATATACACGAGAAAGGAGGCGCTGGCACCTGCAATTTCGTGCTCATGCGCTCTGTTGTGCAAGGAATAAGGCAGCAACTCGGAATAGCAGCACGCAGAGCTAAAAATGACGATACTCCGCGGAATACTACCAACTACTAGCGTAATTTTATTCGCCTGAATAATGCCTACCATGGCACGGATATCGATAGTAATAGCGTCATCGCTAACATCGTTTGTGCCGGCAAAAATATCCACCGCGCGCGGACCTAGGACGACCACGCTGCGTTAGACCCGCAGCAAAATTTGGGGGCATACTTTGCCGCTGAAGCCACGATCGATCTTTGCGCATCAAAAAGCTGGCGTCGACAAGCTGTCACAGGTCCGTAATTGAGTCACCGAGAAAAACGACCTACAGGGCTTGGCTTGCTAGGCTAATCGCGCCATATTTGGGCGCAAGACGGCAGACACCTGGAACGTCCGTGATCTACCTTACCGGCTCAGCTTTTTTGAATGCCCAAAATTTTCGAAGAAAAATCTTGAGCATCTACCAGAATAATTATTCTATAGTGTAACCCGACAGCAAACACTTAACGCATAAGCAATACCGGCTTGACCACCTTGCCACTCAAGCTATCGTTAACTGCGTCATTGACCTGCTCGAAGGCATAACGCGTAACAAGCTTTTCCACTGGCAAGCGGCCCTCCTCATAGTATTTAAGCAGTGTGGGAATAAACGTTTTTGGCACTGCGTCACCTTCGATGACACCGCGCACTCGGCGACCAGTAAACATCAGCATATTTAAGTCTAAATTTATCGATGCACCGGGCTTTGCCACACCGACGCAGGCCAAACTGCCCTGGGACTTCAGCGCAGTAAACGCGCTCTCCACCACCGCCGCCACCCCGGTTGAGTCAAGCGCATAATCGACGCCACCGAGTTTCAATAATTCATCTCCGAGATCGGCAACCGAGCCTTGAACGACGTGAGTTGCGCCCAGCTCCTGAGCCAAGTTCAATCGGCTGGGCATTAAATCAACCGCGATAATGGGTGAACAGCCCGCAATTTTCGCCGCCATAATTGCCGACAAACCCACCGTACCACAGCCGAGTACTGCGATACTTTTACCAGCCTTTGCCTCCAGCGCCAGCAGCACGGTACCGGCGCCAGTCTGCACGCCGCAGGCCAAGGGCGCCGCTACCTCTGCCGGCACAGACTCCGGCAACTTAATCATATTTTGGGTAGAAGCAATGGCGTGGCTAGCCATACTCGACTGCGCAAAAAAATGTCCGGTAATCGGACTACCATTTTGGCTGATGGGGGAGCTACCATCCAAGCGCGTTCCATTCATTAGGAACACCCCACCGAAATGACAATAGCCCGGAGCATGATCGCGGCAACTTCCGCATTTACCACAGGAACCAAAACTCACCAATACTCGGTCACCGACAGCAAAATCGACAACACCTGCACCCAGTTGCTCAATGCGACCAACACCTTCGTGGCCCAGCACCGCGGGAAGCGGAATTGGGATATCCTGATCTCTCGCCGCGATGTCAGTATGGCAGACACCGCAGGCCTCAATTTTGATTAGGACCTCGCCGGCACCTGGCCCCTGTAAATCACAGGATTCCAACGCAAACTTCCCTTCTGCCTCATGTACGACCGCCGCGACTATTTTCATTGCCCTGCCATTTATAAATGTAAATGCGCAATTTCTAGGTTTTACGCTGTAGACACAATGGACCAGCACGACAATGTAGGGACTATGGCGCCAAAGCAATCCGCATTAGCGCAAACCGGTGTTTTTGCAGTATCTGCGACCACAAGCTGGCGCCTCAGGCACCCTCTCAGTAGATTCACTTTGCTATAGTTTCAAGATTACTCATCCATCCCCATACTCTTAGGAGACCGCAATGCCCGCAAGCAAAACACTTCTGGCCGATGCGACCGACAAAAAAGCACTGAGCATTGATCAACTCAATACCATTTATGATCAGCTGGACACGGTTTGCTGTGAAGCAATGATTGGTCAGTGGCGCGGCATGTGTTTTAACACTGGGCATCCTGGGGAACAGAAACTCGGTGCCATAGGCTGGGCCGGAAAAGAATTTCGCAGTCTCAATGATGTGTCGCCAATCATGTGTGCTGACGACGCCGGCAAACTGAGCCCTAGTTCGATTATGGGCGCAGCAAGCTTACGCATGGTTGAATTTCGCGGCTCGACAACCGCCACCATGGTTTACGACCAGCATCCCATCTTTGATCACTTTAAACGTATTGACGACGATACAGTACTCGGCGTAATGGATGCCAAAGGTGAGGCGCTACCGCTTTATTTTTTGCTGCAACGCTGTAAATAACGCCAAGCAAAGTTAAAAAGCGTATTCTTCGCCCATAAAAAAAGCGGCTAGATTGTAGCCGCTTTTTTTGTGCATCGCGTAAATTTACACGATTTCGCCAATCTCAGTACCAACCGGATAGGTTTCACCGGCCGCTAATTTCTGAGTCAGCTTACCTGAGGCAGGCGCTTCGATTTCCTGAGCTGACTTGTCTGTTTCCAGCAAGTAGATTGGGTCGCCTTCAGCAACCTCGGCGCCGTCATCGACCAGCCATTCTGCCAAAGTACCTTCAGTGGTAGACATCTGTAGCTTTGGTATTGTTAATGGAGTTGACATTCGTATCCCCTTATTTAAACAGTTCGCGCGCCCGTGCTGCGATCGTGCCAGCATGGGGTATTTGTGCGGTTTCAATGATTTTAGAGTAAGCAATTGGCGCGTAAGCTGCGCCGAAGCGCGAGGCCGGCGCTTTCAGTTTAGTGAAAAGCTCCTCGTTAATGGTACTCGCAATTTCGGAACCCAGACCACAGAACTCAGTAGCAGCATGAACCACTAAGGCCCGGCCAGTCTTTTCAACTGAAGCTAGAATACGATCGTAATCCAAAGGTAGCAAGGTGCGAAGATCAAGAACTTCAGCGCTGATTCCTTCTTTGGCGAGCTCTTCTGCGGCAGCTAAGCACTGCGCCACTTGCCAGCCATAAGTGATCAAGGTGATATCCGATCCTTCGCGCTTCACTTTCGCCACACCGAGCGGAATGCGATAGTCCCCAACAGGTACTTCTTCACGGGTGGTGTAAGTCAGCATCATAGACTCAAACTGAATACACGGATCTTCGTCGAAGATACAGCTCATCAACAAGCCCTTGGCTTCAGAAGGCGTACTTGGGTAAACAATTTTTAAACCTGGGTTGTGTAACAACATCGCCTCAGTTGACTGAGAGTGCTGTGCACCAAAGCCACCAATACCACCCCCGGCAATCATTCGCACGGTCATGGGTACGTGGGTCGTGCCACCAGACATATAGCGCTGTTTGGCCGCGTGGTTGGTGATCTGATCCATACACACGCCGACAAAGTCACAGAACATGATTTCAGCAACAGGGCGCATGCCAACCAGAGCAGCACCGGTCGCCGCGCCGATGATTGCTTGTTCCGCGATGGGCGTTGGGCGGATACGCTCACCCCATTTAGTCTGCATACCTTGAAAACATTTAAATACGCCGCCTGGATCGTCGCCGATATCTTCACCGAGACAGAATACTTGATCGTCAAGTTGCATCGACATATCAAGGGCGTCCTGAACTGCTTCAAACATCGCCATTTCACGAGTTTCACCGGTGTGAGGCGCTTCAGCTGCACGCTTTTCGCGCTGGCCACGGTGAGGCACTACAGATGCGTCACCGTATACGTCCAGCAGCATTTCGTCTTCGCCGCTGACTTCGCTCTTCATTGCCCATTCGATCGCTTCTTTGACTTCAGCCTTAGCGGCGCTGTCGATTTCAGCTAGCTCTTCTTCAGTACAAATACCCTCGGCCAACAACTTTGCTCGCGTTGCCGGTACTGGCCAATCCGCTTTTGCAGTAACCAGCTCCTCTTTATTGAGTAGGTGGCTCCAACCTACACCAGCATGAGGCCCTAAACGCAAGGTCATTGCTTCAACAAAAACGGGGCCTTTACCGTCGCGCACATCGTCAATAATCGACTTCATGCCATTGTGGAATTCAACTGGATCATTACCGTTGAGTTTTACGCCTCTGAAACCTAAGGCCTCAGCGCGGTCTGTGAAATTGGCACTCGCCGTGTACTCAGGGATCGGAGTGTACTCACCGATCAAGTTATTTTGGCAGAGGAATATAACCGGCAGCTTCCAAACACCAGCAAGGTTCATTGCTTCATGTATTGCGCCGATGCTAGTAGCGCCGTCACCGAAATTGACGATGGTCACCGCTTTGGTGCCGCGCATTTTACTCGCCAAGGCAAGGCCGTTGGCAATCGGCGCGCCCGCGCCAACAATCGCAGTAGTGAGCATCGAGCCAGACGACGGATCCGAGATATGAGGTGAACCGCCTTTACCCTTGTTCACGCCATCGATGCGCCCTAGCGCCTCAGCAAACAGGCCTTTCAGTGGTACGCCTTTGGCAACCTGGTCGTGAATACCACGGTAGATTGTAACCATGTGATCGTCATTCGTGATCAATGGTGCAATCGACGCAGGAATGCCTTCCTGACCGGTCATAGGCCAGTAGGTGAACTGGAACTTACCGCTCGACAAGCCCGCCTGAATACCTTTATCAACCTCATGGATCCGTGACATCTGGCGATAGATCTCGCGCAGTGTGTCGTTAGCTATATTAGTGTTATTGGACATAGTTTCAGCTCGCATCAATACGTCTCCTGGTTGACTTGGGTGTCATCTACAATTTAGTTTCATGCACGTATATTGGCCAGGTATCTATGTCGAAGCTCATTTACTTAGCAATGATTTCAACCTGGAAAGGGATCGCCCGCAATTATTCTTAGCCACAAACTATACAACAATGCTGTTCATGAGTATAGAAAGAATAAGCATCATATCGGTTTTTAGAGCAGCCGCAAGCAAGCTCTCAATAGCGTTTGAGGGCGGCTAGAAAGTCAGCTTGTGCCTAGCCCGACCTCACCTAATTATGTACGCAGTAAATCAGCGCTGCATACACCAACGCAATGCACATGGATCATAGCATTAATTGATTTAGCAACACAATTCCAGCAGCCAGATTGCGTAAACCATCCAAAAACCCCAGAAAAATTATTCTCTGCGGCGAAACCTGGCGATAGGACGCGACTCTTCCGAGCCCTATACCCATAGCGATGAGCAGTATAATTATTAGTTCACTATCGCGTAAATACACCAGAGTATGGTCGAAATATATAAGGAGCCCCAGGATATAAGCGGCGAAAAACCTAATATCGATGAAATATGATTGCGCTTTGGTTAATAAGAAAGCAAAGGGTGCTTCAGGACCTCATCTTTTAACAAACCGAAGTCGTAAACTTCATCCTCTGGATAAAGGGTGATAATACTGAGATGAGGCTGAGAGGCAAAGGCACTCGGCCCCAATGCCCCGGCCATGGTGCCTACGCTAAAAAATCGCTTTAACTCGCCGGCAACATTAATCTGCACTCGAAAACTCGCCATTGGCTCGGTATGTGCCGCCCGCAGCCGCCAGTCGACCGGCACACCTGGGTAGGCCTGCAAGCGCTTTAAAGTTTCTTCGGCGCGTCCATCACCCGTCAGCAACGCGGATTGCTGAATCGACATTAAGATCGCCGAGAGCGTATCGGCCCAACTGCCCCCCGCATTTTCTGCGCCGGCTTGGGCAAACAAAAAGTCATAAAAATTACTGACTGACGCCAATGCTTGCTCATCAACTACCTTGCCATAAAATTTAACCCAGCCGCGATTGACCATCAGAATATTGGCTGAGCCATCCACGACCGACGCAGGATAGGGATCAAGAGTACGCAAATGCATGGTCATCGCTTTGCGCAGCCATTTTAATTCAGGGGCATTGAAGTCGACCGGTTCCTCGTTCGGGGCATAGCCCGCCGCAATCAATAAGTGATTTAAATCTCGCCTCCCCAAGTTCAGAACCCGGGCAATATCCAGCACCAAACTTTCGCTGGCACGACTACTGCCATTTTCCAAGCGGCTGATATGACGAGGAGAACTACCTAAACGGCCAGCCAATTCCTCCTGGCTAACGCTATGCACGCTGCGCCAAAATTTCAAAAATCGGCCAAAAGCCAATTTTGTATCGTTATTCTGCATTTACATTTATACCCATACTTTAACGATCCCATGCACGCTGACTCGGTTACGAAAACACCAAGCGTATTTATACTTTTTCATTTGCGTCAACGATCTAGGATTTCGTCAATCAAGCCCCAAGCCAATGCTGTTTGTGCGTTGATCCGTCGCCCCGCCAGTACCATCCACGCCACGCGTTGCCTGCCGATACGCCGCGCCATACTTACCGTGCCACCAGCCCCGGGTATAAGGCCGAGCTGCAACTCCGGCAACTGAAAAAAGGATTTTTTGTGCGCAGCAACATGCCCGGCGAAAGCGGGCAGTTCAATACCCGAACCAATACAGGCGCCGTGCACGTCAAAACGAAGACGCGCACTTAAGGCAGCAAGCATTCGCGCCGGACTATGCACCGTCCTAACCCAATGCGCGGTGGCAGTATCCGGCGCAGAGCCAAACTCACGCAGCTCTCCTCCAACACTAAAACAACTGCCCTTTGCCCGAAAACGCAATTCTGTGATCGATTCATCAGCCTCAAGCAGCTGCAGCGCCTCAAGCCAAGCATCGCGCATTTCAACGCTAATCGCATTGCGGCTCGACACTCTATTCAATATCGCTTCGAGCATTGCGCCGTCGCGATTCAGCAATAGCGCATCACCCGCCTCTTGCAGGGGCATTGCTTCAGCTGTGTGAGCGACTTGCCACGCGCGAAACTCGGCGCCACCTTGCAGCGCAGCGTAAGCCATAGACTCGACATCCAATGCCTGAGCTACCGGCAGCAATTCGCTGGTACGCAATACTTGCACCAAGGTCATTGCGGCAATTGGCCAAGTATTGATTCGCTGCTCAAGTATTTTCGCCGCGGACAAATCCGCAACGATCACATCTGCAGATTGAGACTCGCCCTCACCATAAGCAATCACTGGGCAGGGCTGGCGCCCTAACCACAGAGGATCGCTGGGCAGTTCAGCCAATGATATTAAAATCGCTTTTTGCATATTTTGTTTCCGCCTGAGCGATCTTAGGAAGCCAATTGCGTTGCCGCGGCATCATAAATAATTTGACCATCACATAGTGTGAGCGCCACATGACGAGCGTCCAAGTCCAACTGCAATTGCTCCCAAGGTAGCGCCAACAAGCACAGGTCTGCCACTTGGCCGACTGCCAGTGCGCGAAGGTCGCCCCCTGGTTTCTGTAATTCGCCACCAAACAAATTCAAGGCTTGCAGTGGCGATAACGTTTCTTTGCGGCCTATCTCAACATCACTAGGGGTGCGGCGCGCGATGGCAGCGCGCATTGACGACCAAGGATCCGTGCCGCCGTAGGGCGCATCACTGCCCGCCGCTAATGCCACCCCCGCCCGCAAAAAGCTCGCGCCGCGATATAACAGCGGCACATCATCAACATCGACATCAACTAGGTATTGGTCGCCACGTTCAGCAATAAAATGGGGCTGAGTGACCACGGTTATACCCAACTCCGCCAGTGCGTCTAACGCGTAATCATCAGCGATGGCCGCATGCTCAATTCGGTCGCCGGCGCGCACGCCCGCCTCGCGCAGAGCCAATATCGCAAAATGCAGTTCCACAAGGCTCACGCAGTGAAATGCCGCCGATCGGCCATGTTGGTGCGCCGTCGCGATTCGCGCAACTAAGGCATCTAATTCCGGCAGAGTCACTTCGCGCAGGTAAATTTTAAGGGGACCGAGCGCCATTCGCTTGGGCTGCGTCGCCACCAACTCATGCAATTCTTCATTGCCCATCACTAATAAACGCTGACGCAATTCGCCCGCGTTCATCGCCGCTTCCAGCGCCGACCAACTCGCACGGCCATTTGTCGCGCCGGTATCGGTTAATCCAGTAACACCGAAAGCGGCTAACTCGTGCGACAGATCGCGCAAAATGGGACGAACCTTAGCGAGCCGCTCACCAAGCCAAGCATCAAGGTTGTAAAAACGACCACTTAACTGGCCGTCATCACCCCGTTCAGCGCCATCTGGCAATTCAATTTTTTCATCAATAGCCAACTCAGACAGTGCGCAAGAGTTCAATATCCACATCATGCCACTGCGGTGCTGAATACGAACTGGCCGATTACCACAAACACGATCCAACCACTGGCGGTCGATTCGCTTACTAACACTGTCGTGAAAACCCACGCCTCGCAACCAGGTCGATTTAGATTTACAGTGTTTCAGCAAAGCTGCTTCTAGCTCTACCTCATTATTGACCTGGGGCGGGCCACACACCACTGAGGCACGCGCTGCTGCCGTAGCGAACAAATGAAGATGGTGATCGTGCAAACCCGGCAGCAGCAAATTACAGCCCGCTTCAACTATGGATTCACCACTTAACGGGACTAATTGCTCAGCTAATGCCGTTATTGTACTGCCGCTAATTCGCACATCAAAAACGCCACGCCCCAATAATTGGGCACGTCTAATAAGTAGCGAACACTCACTCCTAGAATACAATTCCTGACTCACGACGCGCCCTTATAAAAATTCATTTAATACTTTCTCGGTATCCGCACCCAGCTCAGCGGCAGCCACCGTCACAGCGCGCGCCCAAGGCGGTGCGATATCACCTGCTTTTTCAGCTGCTAGCTTATTAACGCCACTCGCGAAGCTAGCGCCTGCCGTCACTACATAGTTCACGGTTCGATGTAGCGAAATATCCAGTAGCTCACCGCCGCCACACTGCCACGAAGAGTAGGCTAACAATGCCGCGTGTAAACCGGTGAGGGGATCGGCTATCGCATCACCACAAAATACCGGATCGCCATGTGAACCGCCCATTAACCAAGACAAGCCAGCCGCCACACCGGCGTCGTCACCGTAGGCAATCCAATCGCCCATCGGCGCCTCACGACCATAGCCAGTAATACTTAACCAGGTCATACCGGGGTTTTCCGCGATAAGCTCTGCCGCCACTATACCTAGCTGTAACAATGCGCGGGGGCGCGCGGCTTCAATCACAATATCGGCTTTCGCAATTAGCGCACGCAGTATTTCTTGATCCGCAGTGTCACGAAAATCCAGTGCAACACTCTCCTTCCCGCCATTCATTAAGTCAAAAAACTGCTTTGGCCCATTGCGCGCACCGTCTGGGCGGGAGCGGCTCTCTACTTTAATAACCCGCGCACCACACTGCCCCAATATCTGGCCACACAAAGGCCCTGCCCACAGACCACTTAAATCGATGACCAACGGGGGTTCGCTTCGCTTAGCAACAGCGGGCGCAAAGCGCTTAGCGTAAAACCATTGGTCACAGCGCACCGGTGCAGCCGCCGAGGCAAGCGCCAAACCCAATACCCGGCCGCGCTCCAATAAATAGCCCGTTTGATATTTGGCGAGCAATTCGCCGAGCTCAGCTTCCGCGACTTCGGCGAACTCCAACCATGCGGACAGTAATTCACGGTCGTCATCCCGCGCCAAATTTAGCGCGATGACACCGTCGGCAGTATCATAAAGGGTACAAGCGCCACCGGCAGCGCGGCGACCATGACGCTGTAAGTTTGAAATTGCGGCGCGCTCACCCAGCAAACGATAGGCGGAGAAGTGCGGATCCAGCTGCGGCACCAAACTCGCCAACGCCAACCACGCCCCTTGAGCGCACGCTGCAAGCGGCGCTGGGCAAACTCTCGGTAATTCATGGGCATAACCACTTAAGCACATGGCGCCCGACGCAGCCCACAGCAATCCAGCAAACCTATCGTCGCGTATCGGCAGCTGGATCTGATTGCAAGCAAGGGAATCTAACAGCCGTCTAGCGTAAATCTCCGGCGTTAGCTCTCCACCCGAGGTGGATCTACGATTTGTGGCATTGCGGGATTGCGAAGACATGCGCCATCATACTGACAAGGTGGCTAATGATTCAATCTGCCAGGTAATTGAAGCTCGCATACGATTAGCGCGTTGACGGGACATCTGAAGAGCGAAGAATGAAAGCGTGGTCAGCCCCCACCGTCTTGATGAGAGCTGAACCCAAGTACCGGAAATTACACTCGACCAGTGACCGGAATTAATGCACCAGTAACCGCTTCGGCCTGTTTACTGAGCAAGAACAGGATTACATCAGCCAGTGCCTGAGGGCTCACCCAAGCAGAGAAATCAGCATCCGGCATATCAGCGCGATTCGGCGCCGTATCAATAACACTGGGCATAACCGCGTTCACGGTGATGTTCTTAACTTTCAGTTCTTCCGCGAGAGCTTCGGTAAGACGTGCTACGCCAGACTTAGACGCCGCATAAGCGCCCATACCAGCGGCAGCCTTCACCGCCCCAGCAGCACTAATATTGACAATACGACCACCTGCTCCAGGAATATGTGCCAAGGCTGCCTTGCTAGCATTCACTGCCGTGCGCACATTCAGCTGGTACATGCGATCCCAGCTATCGATAGCGCCATCAGCCAGTGTTTCCCAGCAAAAACCGCCAGCAATATTCACCAGGGCGTCGATGCGGCCATGTTTTGCGGCAATCGCCGCAAAAGCCTGTTCAGTTGCTTTGGCGTCAGACAGATCTAAGGCCGGTGACGACAATACACCGGCAGCCGGTTCACCACCTACGCAGTCTACAGCGACGACAGTGGCACCAGTCGCTGCCGCAGCGGCAGAAACCGCTCGGCCCAAGGTGCCGAGGGCGCCCGTCACAACAATGACTTTATCTTTCAGCTCCATTATATACCTCTGTTTACATATAGATTTCAGGCCACATGACCTTAATTTAGTGCGGCGAGGGAGTAAAATTTAAACACCTCACCCGTACCCAAAATTCGCGACATTACCGCTGTTGGCTTAGATTGAAATCGGCATTATTTGCATATTCCTTAACTCGCCGAATTATACAACAATGCTGTACAATGTCCACCGAGTGACGACCACTACAGATAGCTGCAGCACTATGGAATTACGGCGCGTATCACGGCCACAAACCGGAGCATACCGCGCACTCATGCAACACCAGTACGTTAAACATCCGCGACGCAGCCCACCCAATCTTTATTTTTAACAAATGTGTTTATATGGATTTAACTTTATGAAACGACTTTCACTAGCTGACGACACCTTTTTACGCCTTGAAAGCCGCCAGCAACCACAGCATATTGGCATGTTGATGCTGCTTGAACCCGGAAAAGACGCCCCCGCTGATTTCGCTATGCAAATAGCGGAAAGACTGCGCCAATCCAACAAAGCCGAAGCCCCTTTTAGCCTTCGCCTTGAGCGAAGCAAGGGCTTACACTACTGGACGGAGGACAAGGAGTTCGACCTCGGTCATCATTTTACGCATATTTCGCTACCAAAGCCGGGACGGATTCGCGAGCTACTCGCCATGGTATCCCGCGTCCATAGCGGACACCTTGATCGCGCCTATCCATTATGGCGGATATACTTAATTGAAGGCCTTGAAGATGGCCGCTTCGCCGTGTATTTAAAAATCCACCACTCCATGGTTGACGGTGTATCTGGCATAAAAATGCTGCTTAAATCCATGGCAACAACTCCAGAAGCCTCATTGGCCTTGCCACCGATATGGGAAACCCCCACAAAAAAATCGCGCACCTCAGCCCTGCCTATACCCGCAGCCGCTAACAGAGGTTTATCAGCACTGCTCGCTGCCGCCCGCAGCAGCATCAGTTCCGCTACGCCGGTCTGGCGCGAATTTCGCACTAATATTCGCGACCTTAAGGACAAAAACCCCGACGTAGTAGTTGCTGGGCAAGCACCACGCTGCCTATTCAATCAAAATGTGAGCGCGACTCGCCGCTTCGCTGCCCAGTCTTATTCGACTCCGCGCATCAAAGCCGTAGCCACGCACTATGAGACCAGTTTAAACGATGTTGTACTCGCGATGTGCGGCAGCGCGCTGCGTCACTACCTTCAGGATCTCAACGCGTTACCCGGCAAACCATTGGTTGCGGCAGTGCCAGTGTCGATGCGCGGCAAAGGCTCTAAAAGTAAATCAAGTAACGAAGTAGCATTCACCCTGACTCAGCTCGCAACAGATATTGACGACCCTGAGCAGCGCCTCATAACCATCAAAAACTGTATGAACTACAACAAAAAGCAATTGCGCGAATTATCCCCAGGGCAAGCAATGGCGCACGCCACACTCAAGCTTATCCCTGGCCTCCGCTCATCAGCTGACTCCACCTTTATGAATTTAGTCATTTCACACATTCCTGGCCCACGGCGGGATATGTACTGGCAGGGCGCAAAGCTCAGCGGACTGTATCCGATGTCCCTACTCAATCATGGCGGCGCACTAAATATCACCTTGGTCAGTCGCTACGACTTTGTCGACGTTGGCCTCATTGCCTGTCGAAAAGCAGTACCCCATGTTCAGCACCTACTCAAATACATCGAAGACGGTTTGTGTGAGCTGGAAGCCTGCATTAAATAAACACACAAAATTCGGCCTGGAGGCCAACGACATTATGACAATAACAACACACCCAAAAAGCAGCACAGCGCCAGAAATTGGCTCCGGCATAATGTATAGAGACATTCCTATTTGCATTCGCAGTCGCACTACATTGTGGTTTCTAAAGTTGGTACTAAAGCCAATGATGCGCTTTATGCTCAGAGGTAGTACCGGCCGAATTGCCAAAGTACAGCTGCAAGTAGCAACGCTAACATGCCCTGACAGTTCAGGCTTACCACTGAACTACGATATCGTTGGCAATGTGCCAGGGCATGTCATTGGCAGCCTGGACGACACCAGTCGACCGGTAGTGCTATGGCTGCACGGCGGCAGCTTTTTACTGCCCGCCGCACCCAATATGCACATGGTGATGGTAGCCAAAATATGTAAACAGCTCGGCGCTGACAGCTTTCTGCCCGACTACCGATTAGCGCCGCAGGCGCAATTTCCCGCGGGACTGAACGACTGTGAATCCGCCTATCGCGCACTGCTTGAACTTGGCTACCCAGCTTCGAAAATTATTTTGGGCGGTGATTCCGCTGGCGGCAATCTTGCTCTAGGCTTACTACAGCGCATCCGCAAAGCAGAATTAGCCATGCCAGTATGCACCATTGCGGTATCACCGGTCACCGAAATGGGCCGCATTCACTCCCCTCCATCGCGCCCCAATCTTGCCAAGAAAGATCCCTTGCTGCCGATATCAGCCCTGCCCCGAGTTGCCGAGTTATATGCGGGCAGCTGGGACACCGCCGACCCAGAGCTATCTCCGCTGTATATGGATTGCACGGGCTTAACACCAATTTACTTTTTGACCAGCGACAATGAAATACTTATGGATGATACCGTGATGCTAGCCCAGCGAATGATCAAGGCCGGAGTAAATACCACCTGCCAAATATGGCCAACACTGCCCCACGCTTTCCCGCTGTTTGAAGCGCAACTGCGCGAGGGCGCCCACGCACGCAAAGACATTACAAACTTTGCCCAGCAGCAGCTAGATTCCGCTAAAAGTTAAGGCCACATTTTGTGGGCCATTAACACATAGCGGGAATGCGTTTACTAAACATATGCAAAAAAACGCCAAACGCCATAGACGCGTGCGGCGCTCCTGCAACGGCAATTAGCCGTTTATTCAAGCATAAATAAAGCCCTGCCATCGATAAGCTATCCCGCGCAGGGCAGCCTTGGGCAACGCTACTCCTTCTTTTGCTTACTCCAAGCTATCCACCTCAGATTATATTTTTTTATTTAAAATACAATCAGATACAAATATCTTGCCACACCGAAAATCCGCTCCCCGACCTTCATTTACTCGGTCTCAAAACGGCGGTCATCGGCGTCAAGATTAACACCCAGTCACAATTCTACCCTTGACACTGCAACCCCCTACGACCCTATAATGTGAACCATTGTAGTTCATAAGTTGTAGCGACCAGCCCCATCTCTCTACCGCATAGTGACCATAACAAAAATGAACCCAACGCTGACGTCATGCCCTGCGTCACCAAGATACTGTTGCGAATAAGGAATTGTATTATGAGTAATTTTGACACCATCGACTTCTTCACCGACCCCTCGCTCGTGGTTGACCCAATGCCCTACTTTGAATATTTGCGCAGCAAGGGACCCATTACCCCTTTGCCGCTGCGCAACACCATGGGCGTTACCGGCTATGAAGAAGCGGTTGCTATTATCAATGACCCCAAAACATTCTCTTCGGCCAATGCAGCCACAGGCCCGATCCCTGACTACCCGTTCACCCCCGAAGGCGACGACATCAGTGAAATGCTCGACGCCCACCGCCACGAAATGCTTGCTACAGGTATGGTCGTCGCCAAAGATGGTCTTGAGCACGCCAACCACCGCGCGCTCTTAATGCGCTTATTTACACCAACTCGCCTGAAAGAATCCCAAGAATATTTATCAACACTGGCCGGCGAACTCATTGACGACATGATTGATAAAGGCCACTGCGACCTAATCAGTGAATTCGCCACTCCCTACGCCACCATGGTTATCGCCAATTTACTGGGTGTGCCGGAAGATGATCGCAAACTGTTTTGTGAGAAATTAGGGCCACCGCCCGGCGTTGTCGGCGAAGACGTGAGCTACGAAGAAGTCACTGCTCAGGGCTTTATGTTTTTGTTTGAATACTTCGCGGGCTATATTGCCGAACGTCAAGCTAGCCCCTGCGGCGATGTGCTCAGTGACCTAGCGACATCCAAATTCCCCGACGGCACCACCCCCGAAGTGATGGATTTAGTTTGGCTTGCCGCCTTCCTGTTTGGTGCAGGCCAAGACACTACCGCACGTTTACTCGGTGCATCATTAAAGATATTTGCTGAGCATCCGGAGCTGCAGGAACAAGTACGTGCAGACCGCTCACTGATTCCCGCATTTATTGAAGAAGTCGTGCGCTTTGAAGGCCCCGTGAAATGCGCATCAAGATTAGCAGTGAAGACGACAACCGTCGCTGGCGTTGAAATTAAAGCGGGCACGACTTTAGCCATGTTTTACGGCGCTGCGAATCGCGACCCCCGTAAATTTGAAAACCCCAACGAATTCCGCCTAGACCGCCCCCGCAGCCGCGAGCATATTGGTTTTGGCCGTGGCGCTCACACCTGCGCGGGTATGGCCTTAGCCCGTGCAGAAATCACTGCCTGTCTAGAGCAAATTCTAGATCGCGTCGGCAATATTCAACTGTCTGAAAGCAAGCATGGTAAAGCCAGCGATCGCCACTTTAGCTACGAACCCATTTATACTCTGCGTGCACTGAAGAGCCTGCACCTTGAGTTTACAAAGATTAAATAGGAGTTATTTTATGCCGAAAATAACCGTTATTACCCGCAGCGGCGACTCCCAAGTGGTCGACGCAGAACTCAACCGCTCCCTTATGGAAGTGGTCAGAGATGATGGGATTGACGAGCTAATGGCACTTTGTGGCGGCTGCTGCTCCTGTGCCACCTGCCACATTTATGTTGATCCCGCTGACGCCGACCGGTTACCACCGATCAGTGAAGACGAAAACATTCTGCTCGACAGCTCCGAGCACCGCAAACCCGAGCAGTCACGACTCTCCTGCCAGATCCGTGTCACCGAGGCCCATGAAGGCCTGCGCGTCACGATCGCCCCAGAAGACTAAGGGCTTTTGGTATTTAGCTGCCTTTCGACTAGAATAGGCAGCTAAATACCTTTGCTAGGAATTATGAGAATGGTCATTTCCCTTGGGATTCCATTACTCAAATTTGATATTTAATGCCAAAAAAAATTTTCCGCCCCCAGTTTTCTACCGCAACCGATGCCCGCGTTCTGCAAACCCGAGACGCCTTGCGCCGCGCACTATTAGAACTACTTCAGCATAAAAGTATTGAGCAACTCACTATTCGCGAAATCGCCGCGAGTGCCGGCGTTGGCTACACCACCTTTTTTCGCCATCACCAAAGCAAAGAAGCGCTCCTCGACGATATCGCCGCAGACGAAATTAAGCGTTTAATCGAGTTTGCACTTCCGTCACTGGATATGGAAAACATCAGCTCAGCCTCACTGGCGCTGTGCAGTTATGTCGCTGATCATCGCAGTCTTTGGACCTCACTACTCACTGGTGGCGCTGCGGCAAAACTACGCGAGGAGTTTAATCGCATCGCCCTAGAAATAGCCGCGCCTGAAGATCATACCGGCAATTGGTTGCCCGCTGAGGTTGGTGTCATTGTGGTTGTTAGCGGCACTATTGAATTACTGACCTGGTGGCTACGCCAGAGCAAGCCCATTTCAGTAAAGCAGCTTGCTGCGATCCATGAACGACTTATCGCGTCCCCCACCGTACGTGCCAATTTACCCCCCGCAAATTAAGCCCCGCCATATACCCGCGATCACAGCACCCCACTCGCTAGACATCGCTATTTTGCACTAGGTGCAAAATTGTAGACAAATTAAGCAGTCGCACAGTAAGTGATAGACAGCACCCAAACACCGCCCTAAGATAAGACGCTACTAATCAACAATACTGTACAATAATAAGCGAGTCTGCGCGCTCTTTCGGAGATCCCTATGAGCCCCACCAATACCACTGCAAATAGCACAATTCCGGCACTAAACATTGATGAAACCTCGACGTGGCCAGACAGCTGGCTAACCATGCCTCACGGCATTCGCGTAGGCCGGTATATCGACCCCGCCTTTCAGCAATTGGAGTATGAAAAGCTATGGAGCAAAGTATGGCAAGCCGCCGCCAGACTTGACGAAGTTCAGGAGCCAAACGACTACACCGTCTATGAGATTGGTGACCAAGCCGTACTTATTGTTCGCGTTGACGAAAACACCATCAAGGCCTACCACAATGTCTGTCCGCACCGCGGCACGGCATTGGCCGAAGGCGCTGGAACCTTCCCCGGCGGTCGTATTATTTGCCCCTTTCACGGCTGGCGCTGGGATGCGGCGGGACAAAATCACTTCATTTTAGAGCAGCAGGAATTTCGCCAAGGAAAACTCTGCAATAGTGACGTATCACTTAAAGAGCTAAAGCTAGAGATTTACGCGGGCTTTATTTTCATCAACTTCGACGCCGCCCCCCAGCCCTTTGAGGAGTTCATCGCCCCAGTAAAACCGTTTCTTGACGGCCTCGCCATCGGCGAAATGGGCAACTACTGGTGGAAGTCCATTCCAATTCCGTCAAACTGGAAAGTTGCGCAAGAGGCTTTCTTTGAAACCTACCACGTACCCGCTACTCACCCACAGCTCGAAAAGCCCGCCGCCGCCGTAATTTACGGTGAAGACGAGGTTAAAGACTTCCCGTTTAATCACCGCAACGTGGCCTACGACGTCTACCCCAATGGTCACGGCCGCTTCTACGCCGGCGCAAACACCGCAATGGCAGGTAAAGTACAAGTCGAAAATGATGCCGATCCCGTCGACGTGATGGCCGATCGACTCCAGCTATTAGTCGACGGCATGGATGCGCAGGTACTGCAAGGCGATATCGATGTATTGCGCACCTTGCGTGGCAAACCGATCCCAGAGGGGTCAAGTCTGGGCGGCGAATACGTTAAAACCCTATACGCCCACGCCGCCGCAGAAAATCGCCCTATGCCGACACCAACGCCGGAAATTCTCGGCATGTGGGGCGGTGAAGTATTTATTTTCCCCAATATCATGATCCTACCCCACGCGGGCAATGCCATGATTTATCGAGTTCGCCCCAATGGCAAAGATCCCGATAGCTGCCACTTCGAAATCATGTCTACCAAAACCTATCCAGCCGCTGATAAGCCGCCCCGGGCTGTTATGACGCAAGTAACAGACCTTGATGACCCCGAGCAGGTACTGCTTATTCCACGCCAAGACTTGGGCAATATTCCAAGGATGCAAAAGGGCCTGCACTCACGCTCTATGCGCCAAACCTGGCTGGCTAGTCACCACGAAAAAATGATCCTTAATATGCACCAAGAGATGGATCGCTACCTGCAGTCATAAGCTGGACAAACTCCACCATCTTAATGTGTACTGAGCACCCAAAGCTCAGTACACATTTCACCGCCGGCGGCGATTTTAGACTTAAAAATGCTATTATCGCCGCATTTGGCCGGCGCCGATTTGGGTGGTATATCAAACCGCGCAAGCCCCGCTAAGCAAAACGCAATACGATACCGCCCAGTGCCGTATCGTATTGCCACAGGAGTCTGCCTATGAAAGCCGTGCGGAAAGTGGATGATAAAAATAAAACCCGCGAAGCCATTCTCAATGCTACCGAGACGATCATGCGTGAAGATGGTTATGCCGCCGTTAGCTCACGACGCGTTGCCGCCGAAGCCGGGTTAAAGTCCCAGTTAGTACACTACCATTTTGGTACCATGGACGAATTATTTTTGGCACTGTTTCAACGTGCCGATGCTCAGAACTTTGATCGTCACATGCAGCTTATGACCGCGCCAAACCCTTTGTGCGAGTTATGGAAATTAAATACCGACCGCAAAGGTATGGGACTTATATTTGAATTCATGGCGCTGGCAAATCACCGCGAAGCGCTACGTAAGGAAATCGCACGCGCCAATGTTCGAACCCGCAGCTTACAAATCTCAATACTTAAGCGCGCGCTTGACGAGAGTGGCGTCCCCCTCGATAAATTCCCCCCCAATGTACTGTCACTGTTAATGGCGGGCGCCGCCCTTGAACTCGTCACTGAAGCCAGCATAGGCGTCCATGACGCCCACAGCGACACCCTCAAATTTGTCGAAAACTTACTGCAAAGCATCGAGCCAATACACGCCACGACCAAAACAGTTGGTTAGTATTAGCAAAGTAAGTTAATTTTCTACAGTTAGCTGCAAAAATTTCGGCTCCGGCCCATGCTACCGGCGCTAGCTATGTCTTGCTTTTATTTAGGCGTTCGCTTAAATTTATTCAAGACAATTAAATAACAATAAATTAGCGCCAATAATAAATAGCACTTGGCATACCCCACCCGAGCTATACGGGAACATTGCAATGATGGATATCGACGCAATAAAAGCCAACTTTAATAAAGACATTGGCAATACCGAACTCTGCGCCAAAGTATTGGATTACTGTGACATTTTTAATCGCACGGTCAAACGCGCTAAACAAGCTGGATTTACAAAAGCGGCATGGGCACCCTTTGCCGAGCTCGTCGACGTTGCAACATTTCAACGCGTGGGCCATCAATGCGAAGTCATGAACTGGTCAGAATACACTGACTTTGTCAGCCAGTTTGCGGCGGCACTGGAGTGGGAGGGCAATTTTCGGCGAGTGCAGGAACGCGGCAATGTGGTTTACCTCGAACTGACCGAGCGCTGCTCCATTGGCGACCATGTCGATGTATCCAATACCATGACCGTTTACAAATTTAATGACCACGGCAAGCTGTGTCACCTAGATGTATATTTACAACAAAAGCCAGCCCAAGTTTAAACCACTATCAGGGCCTAAAAATGACCATAGACGAACTATTAGCGCGGGAATGTATCCGCCAGACCATGGCCAACTACACCATGGCGGGTGACCGTTTGCGCATTGACGATTTTGCCGCGGTGTTCACCGAAGATGCCATACTGGAATCTGACGGTGTGCCGGCCACCGACGCTTTTCGCTACGAAGGCCGCACTGCCGTTGCCAATTGGCTAAGTCGCTGGAGCGAGCCTCGTGAAGCCACCAGTAGCAGCCAACAAGCCAGCTTCGTTCGCCACCACCTTTCAACATCGCAAATCGAATTGACCGCAAGCAATGAAGCCAGAGCGCGCACCTACTGGGTTGCCTACACGGATATTGGGCCAGATCATGCGGGCTACTACCTCGATCAATTTCGCAAGTCAGGCGAGCAGTGGCTTATCGCCCACCGCAAAGTTAGGTTAGATTGGCGCTCTCCGCAGAGCCTTTTTGCGACCGCGGTCAAACGTACTCAGTAAAGCATCACCCCGGGACCCGAAAATGAAAACAAAAAAAATAGAATATCATCACAATAGCGTAAAGATGGTCGGCTATTTAGCCTGGGATGAAAACCAAATCGGACTCTGCCCCGGTATTGTCGTTTTCCCGGAAGCCTTTGGTTTGAATGATCACGCTCGCCAGCGCGCGGAACGGCTCGCCAAGCTAGGGTATATTGCCCTTGCGGCGGATATCCACGGCGATGGCCAAGTTTTTGATGACATGGCCAGCCTCGTACCGGCAATTCAAACGATGTATAACGATCGGAAAGAGTGGCGCGGCCGCGCCCACGCGGCGCTTACTGCACTACTCAGCCAAGCCAATGTAGATAAACACAACACGGCAGCTATCGGCTTTTGCTTTGGCGGCGCCTGCTGCTTCGAACTCGCCCGCAGCGGCGCACCCCTGGCTGCCCTTGCGACCTTCCACGCCGGACTTATTCCAGAGCAAGACGGTGACGCCCGCATCACCGCCAAGATTCTCATCTGTAATGGTGCCGACGACGGCGTAATCAATCGCGACGCATTAAACGCCGTCACTGCTGAATTAAGCCGCGACAAGGTCGACTGGCAATTAATTCATTACGGCGGTGCAGTACACAGTTTCACGGACCCTGATGCCGACACCCGCAACTTACCCGGCTTCGCCTATTGTGAACGAACCGAACAGCGCTCGTGGGCGCTCATGCAGCAATTATTTAGCGAAGCCTTTGCTCGCCACTAACGAGTTCCTAGAGTCGCAGATAGGCCACCAAGTTAATTTGTATAGGCATATACATGAGCTACCAACTCAAGGGCACACCGTCTAGCCAATTACCTGCGGTACAGGCTAGCGGCCAAGGAGATGTAAGCCGGATTTTTACGTCCATGGCGGCCCGGGAAAGTAGTGGGCGCGACGCCGACTATCTCGCTTGGCACTCCCTAGATCATCGCCCTGAGCAATACCGCATCGCGGGTTTGCGACACTCAATTCGCTTGGTCTCAACACCGGCCTGCCGTGCTGCCCGCGCATTTAGCGAGCCAGCTTATGATGCCGTTGATCACGTGATGACCTATTTTTTTACAGAAGATGCCGCCTTTGATAAATACGCCGCATTAAGTAAAGCACTTGAAGGTGATCGCCGCCCATTTCGCCTGCCGACGGTGAGTGCAAATTATTATAAGCTCACAGGCAAAGTGGCCTCAGAGAAAGCCATTGCGGGCGCCGATGTCATTCCTTGGCGCCCAGCGCGTAGCGTCTACCTAATATTGGAACAAGGCGAGGTTTCACCAGCACCTCTTTGTGCCACGGAAGGCGTAGCTGGTATTTGGTGGCATCGCGGCAGTCCGGCTCCCGCCCTAGGATTCCCTGACAATAGCGGACTGCAACTCAGTTATTGCTTTATCGATGGCGAACCATTGGCCACTGCTCAGCGCCTGCGCGAAATTCTCGCGAAGCGCTGGGAAACAAATCCAATTACACCACTACTCGCCGCACCGTTTCAGGTAGTGGAGCCCTTTTACTGGGACAAATATTTACCGTAAAAAGTCACGCAGATAAGGCCTATAAACCTTCCGCAGACAATAGCGGATAAAGAACTTCATCCGCTAATTTCGTGCAAAAATATTCATTTACTTGGCGAATCCTGCCGTCCCGCAGGGTAAACACCATACAATATTCATTACAATAGGACTCACCATTAAAGAGTACACCGTTGCCAACAAATTCCACTACGACTTTGTCGCCGTCGGCAATAACCGTTTTTATATCAGGCTCCATCCCGGCGGGCATTAATTTTCTAAATGCCCCTATGGTCGCGAGAATCGTATCGTGGGTTCGCACCCCAGCAAAATTACCAAAGCCTTTTGCTAAGGTAAACGTGTCCTCGGCAATACAAGGTGCAGCCGCAACGGCATCGCCTTTGCCCATGGCGTCGATAAAATTGAGTACGATCTGTTTATTATCATTTTGCATACATTGCCACCCTCATATTATTTTTTTAATTTCCATTTAACTCGACAGTATTTTACGTCAACGTCGCTATTAATTTTTTTGCACACGCTACCACATGACGAATACGCTCGTCAGCAGGACGACCAGCGTTTTGCGGAACCTCTAGCTCAATTAGCATATTGCTCGGCAATGCTGAGAGTATTTCAAACAAAGGAAACCGCCCCTCACCCGGCGCCAATCTAGCACCCATGGCTTCGGCTCCATAATCGCTACACGCCCTAAGATCTAGGCTGTCGCAGAGCTGGAAGTTATAGAAAAGTTCGGGGCTTAAATCTGCCACATCAGCGGCCGTACCACCAGAACGAATCAGATGTAACACGTCCACACTAAGGCCAAGATTAGGCGCATTCAGCAAGCTAACTAATTTAACTGCTTCCGGCAAAGAGTTCCACGCCGGAGACAACGCCATAAACTCAATTGCAACTCGCAAATCAAAACCCAAACTTCGCGAGCACAACTCGCCAAGCAACTGGCTCACCCTTTGCTGATCATTATCAAGTACAACAACAGAAATTCCCGCTGCACCAATATCGGCCGCAATATCTAAACCCGGAATTAGATCTTCAATTTTGGTATTAGGAAGAAGAATAAAAGGATCGACATTGCCGACTTGTATTGCGGTGTCACGAAGAGCGGCTTTAAGCTCAATGTTGTTTTTCGACGTCACAAGAGGAAACTGGTTTGGGTCACCGAAACCGAATAAGGACACGCTCTGGCAGCCATGCTTAGCAGCAGCCTTAACAAATTCGACTGGGCTTAACTCCATGGCCGTCATGTGATGAATACCAAACCGCCGCATTACCATTTCTCCAGTTAGTCAAAATTTAAGTCGCATGCACAAATATCAACATTAAGCCAGCGAAGCTCTGACCACGTACAATGCAGACTCAACAGCAAATAGCGAACGCAGATGCGGTAGTAATAACACGCAACAAAAGGTAAGCTCGATAGGATTGTAGCGTAAAATAATAAAAAATATTATTTATTATAATTAACAATGACTTAATTTTTAGTCGAACCAAAGAAGCAGGCTTTATTCTTATAAAATTGCCGTTTTACCACAATCTCACTAACTCATCCCACTTAAAAATACGATTAGGAGACTCACAGAAAAATGATTTCTCATTTTAACTTAGGCACCAATGATTTAGCCCGCGCAGAACAATTTTACAATGAATTACTGAGCATCTTTAATGCCCAGCAAGCCTATAAAGCCGAGCGAACTGTGCTCTACGCTTTAGGTGAAGGCAGTGCTAAACTCGCCATTAACAAGCCCTTTAACGGCGAACCCGCAACGGTTGGCAATGGCTCAATGGTCGCCTTTTCTGCCTCAGGGCCAGAGCAAGTAAAGGCCTTCCACAGCAAAGCGCTGGCCCTTGGTGCCACATCCGATGGTGAGCCCGGTGAACGTATGGGCGGCCATTTATACGCGGCCTATGTCAGAGATTTGGATGGCAATAAGCTCGGTATTTTTTGTTCGCCCTAATCAATGAACACATCTACCGCTACTGCGCTAGATGTTCCAAATGCGCAACTCACTTTCTACAATATAATGATATCGACCTAGGATGTGAGCTGTTACAGTTTTGCAAAAAAAAGACCTTCAATATGCAATTATTACTCGCCAAAAAAGTCGCTATTGTCACTGGTGGTGCCAGCGGTATCGGTCGCGCCACAGTTGAATTATTTACTCAGCAAGGCGCCAATGTCGTCATCGCTGACATTGATTCACACCAAGGTCAGGCCTTAGCCGCTGAACTTGGTGACGCCACAGTATTCAAGAAAACAGATGTCGCCGACCCCGAGCAAGTGAAAGCGCTAGTGGATTTTGCGATCGACCATTTTGGCGGGCTAGATATCATGTTTAATAACGCCGGTATATCTGGTGCCGTCCACTACAGTTTTCTTGAAGACGATCTCGCCGACTTTCACAAAGTGATTGATGTAAATCTATTTGGCGTCATGACGGGCTGCCAACACGCTGGCCGCTATATGGCCAAACAAGGTTCCGGCTCAATCATCAACACCTCTTCGATTGCCGGGCTGAAACCTGGCCTACCTTTAATTAGTTATCGCGCTGCCAAGGCCGGTGTTATTCATTTCACTAAGTCGATCGCGAGGGAACTCGGTGAATACAATGTCAGGGTCAACTGTATTGCACCGGGCCACATCCCTGCCGCCCAAACCTTTTATGACATGGCAGAAATGACCAGCCGCATGCAGCCATTACAGAGACAGGGACGACCCCATGACGTCGCCAATGCTGCACTCTATTTGGCCAGCGAACTGTCGGCGCAGGTCACTGGCTTAGTCTTGCCCGTGGATGGTGGCTCTAATTTAGGTGGCCCATTAGAAAAACGACAAAAATAACTCCCAAGGCCGGCGATTATTGTCTAGAGGCTAAACGTCAGTCGCTGACGCTTTTGCGGAAATGAGCCGATCGGGGTGACGGGCTTCGATCATTTTACGAAAGCCCTCGCGCCACGGCACTTGGGTGCGCCCCAATATTTCATGCATATAACTCATATCAGGCCATAACGGTGTGTGCGCCTCTGGCGTGTATAGAAAAATCGGTTTCACCCCAACCAACTCCCCCATATAAGTGCAGTAATCTTCTGCGCTCACCGTTTCACTACCACCCCAGTTAACGGTAATTGGCGGTAGCGCCGCAACTTCCATTGCCCTGATACCAAGCACAACATAATCATCTTCGTAAATCGGGTTGTAATTATTCGGCCGATCAGGGTGGAGGCGAATAGGCTTACCCTGCAATATCATGTCGAGACGATCACAGGGCGCACCGCCCTCAGGCCCATATGTTGAGCATATACGTATGATTGTGAGGGGAATCTTAAATTGATTTGCCACCCAGGTGCAGACCTGCTCCCCGGCTATTTTTGAGAAGCTGTAATTGGCACGCAAAGGTGCGCCTGGTGCATCAGCCTCCGTCAGTGGCTTCCCCTCATAGCGATAAACCGAGCCTGTTGAGCAGTACACAAAGCCTTTCGCGTTGCGGCAATGCAGTAGTAAATCACCTGAGCATTGCGCATTAGTTTGCACACAACGTCGCCAATCATTAGCTCCGGGATCTACTGCGGCATGAAAGACATAACTAAAATCCGCTGGCAGCGACGAAAAATCACCTAGCGAGATATCTAGCTGTATCGGCTTAATACCCGCCGCGATTAATTTTTCGCGATCACCTTCTTTACTGAATCGCGCCGCACCCCATACTTCATTTTGTTTAGCGAGCTCGCGAGCAATAGGAAAGGCAATTTTCCCCGTAGCACCGGTGATCAAAATTTTTTCACTCTTCAGCATAAGCCCCTCGCTCGCCGTTACTTATAATTATGCGACTGCTTAAATTGTAGGGGGCGGCCGAAAAAATGCAAACGGAATAGCGCAGAGGAATTCTTAAGCAAGACGATAGAGACTACCGCTATTGCGAAGTGAAATTTAGACCACCACAGAAACACTTAATTTGAGTTCTTAAATACATACCCGCGCCAGAATTACACCGGCGCTTTTTCGTCTAGCAATTTTTGTAGACTCGGGAAAGCTTCAGCCTTCAGCACGCCGTGCATAAATAAACGAAGCACTTCACGACGCATGCGCTCGGCCATGACTTGACGCTCTTTTTTTGTCTGCGCGTGGGAGCCAACCCAAACTGGCCACAAGAAATACCCTGCCAGCACAATCACCGACAAGGCCTCCACATCAATACCGTCTTGGCTGGATTCTGTTTCAGCCAACTCCTTGGTAGATTCTTTAAACTGTCTAAAGAATATATCTTGACCGGGATCGTCGGCGGACAAGACTTCGAACAACCAAATACGACAAAGCGACGGGTTTTCGACAGAAAAATCAACCAACTTGGCGATTGCTTCGTACACCGGCCGCTCTTCGTCACGCCCCTCCCAGTGACCGGTATCATCAACACCTAAATCGCCAAATACAGTAGTCGATAGATGCTCACTCACCCAGGCGACGGTTGCCTTAATCAGGTCTTCACGGGTTTCAAAATGCTGGTAGGCCGTACCACGGTTAATGCCGGCAAGATGCGCTACCTTTGACAAACTCAGGGCATCAGGGCCGTCAGAGGCCAACACTGTGCGCGCCGCCGCCAAAATTGCTTCCCGAGTTTCACTTTTATTCCGTCTACGAGCCACCATACCTCCAACAAATCATCGCCACTGTTGATTTCAGCGCAAATTGTGTGCCGATACACTATGCAAGTCAACAAACCATACACTTGCTACTGAACTTCGTCGTTTTTATAGGCAAAAGCATCTAATTTTCACAATTTAACGTGATATTCTCTAAAACCTTTCCGACCAAAATACCGCTTATTAAGCAAATAGATCCCCAGCAAAATTCAAACACCCCAGCACACACAATAAGCACCACTGTTGACTATAATATAGCTTTACACTACCGTTAATTCTCATAAATTTATCGAAATTTGCAGAGGGTCAAAATGAGCCTTATCACAAGTAATCTCACACCCAATATCGGCGCTGAAATTAAGGCGGATCTCAACACTCTGCTGGGCGGTACTGCCGCCGCTGAAATCCGCGACATACTTGAGCAGCGCTGCGTTATTGTCTTCCGAGAACTTGGCCTAAGTGATGAGCAGCAACTGGCTTTCACTGCCACCCTCGGCGAAGTCATTCTCGAAGGTGATGAGGGAATTTATAAAGTCACTCTAGACGTCAATGAAAACGCCCACGCCGATTATTTAAAAGGCGCATTTTATTGGCATATCGACGGCACAACACTAACCGTGCCTATTCTTGCGTCCCTTCTCAGCGCGTGGAAATTGTCAGAAACAGGCGGCGACACAGAGTTCGCCAATACCTATGCCGCCTACGATGCATTGCCTGAAACCGACAAAGAGGCGTACTCAAAGTTAAAAGTGGTCCACAGCTTGGAAAACGCGCAGCAGTACGTTCAGCCCGAGCCAAGCTATGCCGAGCTTCAGGCTTGGCGCCAAGCACCATCGAATACTTTACCCCTAGTTTGGAATCACAAATCCGGCCGAAAATCTCTAGTGCTTGGATCAACAGCGGCATATATCGAAGGAATGGAATATCAGGAAGGTCGCGCACTACTATGTAAATTACGGGAATGGGCAACTCAGCCACAATTTGTATATCGCCATAAATGGACCGTCGGTGACCTCGTTATTTGGGACAATACTGGCACCATGCATCGCGCAACGTCCTACCCTTTAGACAGCGGGCGGATGATGCACCGCACTAAATTGGCAGGGGAAGAGTCATTCGCTTAAACCAAGCAGCACTCGCGCTAAGTCAGCACGTACAATTCAGGCGTATTTAAACAGCGACTCGCCTAAACGGGCGAGCTTTTCAATTACCAACGATAAGCCAGTGATACCCCGTAGATACGATCAGCGCCAACTGGCAAGCTATGCACTATATCGCGACGGTCATTTGCCACCGACAACGGCGTCATCATCACCACGTAGCTTTGGGCAAATACATTATTCACGTAAGCCGCAAGTTCAAAGGCATTCTCCGCGCCAAGCCAGCCAAAGCGTAAATCCGTAATACCGTACCCCTCCTGGATTGTGGTCGGTTGCTGCTCATTGGTAAATTGAACATCATCCTGCCAGCGGGTATTAATCTGACCGTATAAAACATTATCAACATCAATGAGCATATGCTCGTAACGAGCATTGATCGACACTGTGCGCTTCGGCGCATTCGCTAGCACACCACCGGCGACGTCTTGGGCATCACAATTACCGTCGCCATCACTATCAATCGCGCCGCCCTCATCAGCACGCTGCCCCGCAAAGCACTGCGTAACAAATTCATTAAAAACCGCGCGGTTAAATAAGACAGCGCCGCCAACAGTAAGCGCTTCAAATGGTCGAGCTTGAAACTCGATTTCCACGCCGCGGGTTTCAAGCTCGCCAGCGTTATCCAGTCTGTGCGCCACTATCGAGCCGGTAGTTTGCAAGTCGCGTATCTGCGCTTGAAAATCCTCAAAATAGGTTAAAAATGCGGCGACGTTTAATTCAAGTCGATTATCAAATAAACGTGATTTAAGGCCAAACTCATAGGCAAGGGCCTTTTCTGGGTCGACAGGATTATCCAATGCCGCCTGTTCATCCTCCCCCGCCAAGTCAAACGTTGCCCCACGATAGCCGGTAGAAATTGAGCCATAGGCAGTAATGTCATCAGCCCAGTCATAAAGCAGGGCGATTTTACCGGTCACGGTTTTATCGCTAGTCGTAACGCTGGGGGAAGAAAAACTACTGCTCTGTAGTTCAGTTCCTGTTCCGGTGTAAGACAATTGCGCGCTGGTATCGAGCACCACAGCCACTGACTCATCGATGTATCTCGCGCCAGCAGTTACGTGCCAATCATCGGCAAGATGCCAGGTACCCTCGGCAAATAGTCCGAGGTTTTGAATCTCGACCACCGCGTCGCGAGTATCATAATTATTGACCGCATCGGCACCGCCAAGGCCATCGCCAATTCCGGCGGGAATCGCAATCGGCACAAATGTCCCGGCCACCAAAGTGGCGGGCAAATCAGTGATATCCCGATCGTAATCTTCCTTCACCCAGTTATCGAACCACAGCACCCCCGCGGTATATTCAAAGCGTTCATTATTCGCAGAGGTAATTCGAAATTCCTGGGTAAAGGTTTCGATATCAATTTCAGTTACATTTGAGCGCAAATGGCCACGCTGACCATCTAAGCCGTAAACCGTAATATTGTCATGGTTATTTGCTTCACGAAACGCTGTCACTGAGCTCAGAACAAAACTGCCGACATCCCAATCTACACTCAAAGAGGCCGCGCTTGTTTTAGAATCAGAGAAGTTATTCCCGTGACTGCGGGCCTGACGATTATGCTCACCAAATTCGATGGGGGCACTGCGTTCTCGCAAAGACGGATTGCCATCTCGGTAAGTCATTAAGCCAGAATGACCATCCTTAACCTGGTGCTCTAAATTTAATCGCAAGGTCAAAGCCTCAGACGGGTCCCAGCGCAATTTACTCCGAAGACCAAAAAAAACAGAATCTGGTTCATTGGTATTCTGCTGAATATCCTCTAGGTGACCGTTACTCTGCTTGCCGTAGGCCGTTACACGCAGCCCAAGCCCCTTACTGAGCGGGCCACTCACGCTCGTCTGAAGCTTCATAAAGTCACCGGGGAAATTTTCCGGTTGTTCAAAACTTGAGCGCACACGGGCCTCAAACTCCGGCGACGGGTCTCGCGTAATCACATGCACCAAACCCGCCGACGCGTTCTTACCAAATAAGGTGCCCTGGGGACCACGCAACACCTCAATTCGCTCAATATCAGCAAAATCAAAAGTAGCTAGGCTATTGCGCGCCAGCACGACACCATCGAGCATTACCGACACATTCGGCTCCACCGCCACACTATAAACATTGGTCCCAACGCCGCGAATATTCACCGCACTGTTGATATAGGCATCTGACGAAAAGCGTAGCGAAGGCACCACTTTAGTCAGGTCCTGAATACTATTAATTTCATTGTTCTCAATTAGCTCACGACCAATAGCGGTCACCGCCATCGGTACATCCTGCAGGTTTTGTTCACGCTTTTGGGCCGTCACAATCACTTCTTCGAGCTGGGCGCCCCCAGAATAGGCATCAGACGCAATGAGAAAGCTAAAAGCTAGGCATAGTTTAGAGTAATTTTTTTTTATCATTATAAGTCCTCAGCCTGAAACCACTGCTAATCACACATGCAAGCAACATGGTTCAGAAAATCGTCTAGTAATTGCGCTTCTAAGCTAACGAGTTGCGCTAATAGCTGAACAAAGCGGCAGACTGAAGCCTGCCACCGGATCGATTAAACCCACTAGCACCACTTAGAAAGAGTAAGCAAGGCCATTAAAACCTTACTTCAAAGTCCACCCCGTAGGTCATTGGTTCTGCATACATATTCACGTCGAATCCAAAGGTTGAATAAACATTTACACCATTTGTGTAGTAGGACTCGTCTGTAATATTTTTACCCCAGACCGCTATACGAAGCTGAGTATCGCCGGGGCCAGCAATATCATCTAGCGACACCCGCGCATTCCAAACTTGGTAGCTCTCCTGATCATTTCGCTCAGGCTGCGGCGCTAGGAAATTATAATTATCTTTAAACGCCCAATCCAAACGGGCCTTAAACAGACCAATATTTAATTGCGACTCATAAGCGGCAAATATATTGGCACTGGTTCTCGGTGTATAAGGGAAGTTCGTCACACCAGACAAGTCCAGTATTTGCGAGGGGTTTGCAGGATTTGGTGAGTCATACTCAACATAGTTAGGCTTGGTATAGCCCCAGTTAGCGCCGATTTGTACATCCGTGCTGATCTGCGCCAAGGCCTCGACCTCCGCCCCATAAATATCAACCACCCCCGCATTACGCACCGTATTACCGAGGGTCACTGCATCAAAATTATTTACGCGCTTATCGTCATAGTCGCTATACCAAAGTGCGGCATTGACCCGCACACGCTCATAAATATCTGCTTTTACACCAAGCTCATAGGCCAACAAAACTTCTTCGTCATAACCCCGATGAAAAGTAGTCGGCTGGGAATTGGTATCAACATTGGTATCGCGGACATTAAATCCCCCTGCCTGGAAGCCGGAGCTCACTTTAAAATAGCTCATAACCTCGTCAGTCCAGTCGTAACTAATTGCAGCCATCGGCGATATATTGTCAAATTTCTGCTGCGCCGTGCCAAACTCAATTGGCGCGGCACCGCCACCGGGTATGACCCGCTTAGTCATTTGCTGATCTTCTTCGGTATAACGCAGCCCTGCAGTTACATCTAATCGCGCCGAGATGTAGTAGGTCGCTTGGCCGTAGAGCGCCCAGTTTTTATTCGTAAAACTTGCCTGATTGCCATTTAGTGAGCCAAACACCTCTAAGCCTTGATCTACAGTGCCTTTTTCTTCCATGTAAAAAATGCCTGCGGTGTAATCCAGTTTACTATCCAAGGTCGCGCCGGTTAAGCGAAACTCCTGAGTGAATAAATCCACTGTTTGCTCATCGATGGTTTGCAAAATAGACAATGGTGAGCCGTCGGAATCAGCGGTCGAATAATTTTCCATCTCCCGTCGTGCCGTGATCGATTTAATCTCCATATTGTCGGTAAGACTGTAATCAATATGCAGCGCCTGGCCATTAACCTGTGTCTTTGCTATGTGCTCGCCGTTGACACTCACCGAGTCAGGTCGGTCGGTGTGGTAGCCAATGGCATACGGCGCCAGCATGCCGCCCGCAGTTCTATTTAAATTTACACCCGTGGTCCACGGTGTTCCCGGAGCTTCATTAATATTTGTACGATCAAAGGTATAGAGCACTTTCAATAAATCACTTGGGTCCCACAGCAGGTGCGCCATATAGGCTGCGCGATCTTTGGTATCCAGCTCGCGGTTCGGTGCGCCGACCATATCATTGTCAGTCAAACCATCACGATTTAATTTTGCCGCTGAGACTCTTGCACTCAAACCACCAATAGAACTTCTCTTATCGGTAAGCGGTATATTCAACACACCCTTTAAATCGTTTTGACCATAATCACCAACGGTCAGCGCCAGCTTCCCTTCAAATTCATCGGTGGGCTTTTTGGTAATGAAATTTACCGTTCCACCCATAGTGTTACGACCATAAAGCGTACCCTGCGGGCCACGCAAAATTTCAATACGCTCTATATCGATAACATCCAGCATGCTGCCAACGCTTTTCGACAACAGCACATCATCGATATAAAGCCCTATAGCTGGGTCGTAGCTAACGAGGGTTTCGTTTTGCCCCATGCCACGCATGTTTATACCGACCCCAGACTTACCGCCTTGAAAGGTATTTACCACTAAATTGGGTGCGAAATTACCAATATCTGAGGGGTTGCTTATACCCATGTCCTGGACGTCTTCTGCCGTCATTGCAGTAATGGAAATTTGGGTATCCTGAACCGACGCCGATCGGTGCTCAGCGGTTACCAGAATTTCTTCTAGTACTTTTTCCTCTGCACCCAACGCCGGATAAGCGCAAGAAATAGTTAGTGCTAAAAAAGATAACTTAAACGTAGAGTTAGTTTTTAAATTTTCTTTGTTCATAACGCTCCCTTTTTTAATTTTTATACTCAAATCACAAACTAAATCTTATTCCCCACCCTTAAAGCGAAAGGAATACCTTACTTAATTACTCCCCGCTGCGTGATTAGCAGCCACAAAGCCCCACACAAACGTCGGGCCAATGCTCGAACCGGCTCCCGGATACACACGCCCCATAACAGAAGCCGTAGAGACCCCTGTCGCATACAAGCCGGGAATCACTGAGCCGTCTTCCCGCAATACGCGTGCGGAGGTATCCGTTACCACACCACCGTAAGTGCCAACATCACCGGGCACCACCTGTACCGCATAAAACGGCGGCTTACTTAACTCACCAAGGGTTTGCGAGGGCTGATGACAGAAATCGCCAAGCCAATTGTCATAGGCGCGCTCTCCGCGCTGGAAATCTTCGTCATAATTATTTCGAACAAAGCCATTAAAGCGGTTTACGGTCGCTTCCAATTGCGCTGCACTCATACCTAGCTGCTCAGCCAAGTCGGCAACACTTTGTGCCTGTTTGAGATAGCCCTCGTCGTACCAGCTTTGCGGCTTTTTACTGCCCGGCATCGTTCCGGCCAGCATGTACTTTTTCATGTACTGGCTATCAAACACCGCCCAGCTCGGCACTGCTGGCACGGCTTTATTGCGTGCCAGCATTGACTTGCAGTACGCCATATATGAGCCGCCTTCATTCATATAGCGTTGGCCAGTCTGATCTACCAAGATAGCGTGAGGCTTGGCTGTTAGGCTTTGCGCTGGCGACTGAATCTCACCCTCCTGACTACCCGGAGGCAAAGTACATTGATTGCCGACCATTTCATCCATTTGCGCAATTGCGGCGCCGTGGCGCATCATTTCTTCAATCATTTCACCGGTATCGGTCGGTGCAGCACTGGTCCACTTAGTGGATGTACCTGGCTGGTATTTGTCGCGCATACGCTGATTGTGGGCAAAGCCACCTGCCGCCACCAACACACCAAGCCGCGCACTAATCCGCCATGGCTTGCCGTTTTTTACAGTGAGCACGCCGCGCACCACGCCGTCGTCGACAATCAATTCACTGACCGGCGATTCACTGCGCACATCAACACCCCTGCGCAAAACGGCTTGCAACATTCGCCCCTGCAAAGCCGCACCCGCAGATACAAACTGCTTACGCGCCACTTTCGCGTAAATCGTACGAGCAATAACTTTTAACAGCACCTTGGTCGACCGCCAAGCACGCTTGAAATTCGGCAGCAATAGCGCTTCTTCCAGGGTTGCGGGCATGGTCAAAAAACCGGGTCGAAGTTTTTCTCGCCACGGTCCTAATTCATTAAGATCAAAAAGATCAGCAACCACACAACGGCCTACTTCGAGACCACCCGGCCGTTCATCATAATAATCAGGCCAATAGGAAACGCGATTGAGCTTGATACCTTGCTCAAGTAAAAAGTCGACCATCTTAGGTGCTTGGCGCAAGTAGGTGTGGCGACGCTCCGGAGTGGAGCCGGGGGTATCTCCCGCCTCCGCGGCCAAGCCGTCAAAATACTTCGCGGCGAGTTCAAAGCTATCGTCAATGCCGTCGCGTTTTAAAAAGCGATTATTCGGTATCCACATCACACCACCAGCGCGCGCCGTGGTGCCGCCGACCAAATGGGACTTTTCCAACATCACAACGCGCTTGTTTTTCGCCGCCATCTGCAGGGCTGCGCACATTGCACCACCGCCACTGCCGACAATAGCAAAATCCACAACCTCATCGAAATCCGCCAACTTACACCTCGATTAACACTTTGCTTTGACTATTATTTTTACTGTGGCACTGCGCCCAACAGAAAAGCCGAAACAGCGATCCAGTTGAGTCATTTTGTTTGATAGGGAACCATTTATGCAGTCGCCTAGAAACCTTATTGCGCCCACGCCTACAAGTCAACACTGATGTGCACTTAAGGATGTGTAGATCCAGCCATTCACCGACACCTCGCCGTATTGCGCAACAGTGATGTCTACTTTATATTGAGGGTCACAAAAGCATAAAAAAAAACAAGGCCTGTGCCATAACAGGCTGCCGGAGAACGCCCAATGCGCATCACCACAAGCCCCAATACAGCACGTATAGCCAGCCTACTACTTGCCTGCGGTGTCATTTCCACCGCCCACGGCCAAGCACTGGACCCCAACAAATCACCAGCGCTGTGTGGCGACCAAGACTTGCCAGAGGCGGGCATTCAAGGTGATGTAAACACCGCGACGGTTAATTGCGGGCTAACACTATTGAGTAAAATAGACTTTGGTGGCAGCGCCCAAGGTTCAGGGTACTGCGCCTACGTGCGGGTGCCGGGGTCCATGCCCTACACTGGCAGCGCACTATATGCCTACAGCCTTGCCGACCCACTCAAGCCAGTTAAAACCGGTGAAGAACCGTCTATAGGCGGTTCGGAAAGTATCCGCGCCAAAACCGTCGGGGATCGCGCAGTATTAGTCGCTGGTAACGGAGTGTATGAAATTGGCGAAACCGGCAAAGGCGACTGCAAATTAGAGAAAAAAGGTGAAATCGACTGGCCTAGCGCGAATTCAGATCTTGGTCTTTATGTCGCCGCCACTAGCTCCCACGAAATTGCAATCAGCCACGACGCCAAGCGCGTGTATTCAGGCTTAGGGTTTGTCGTAGCCGATATTAGCAATTTAGACCTAAGCGAGACCTGGTCGGTCAGAAACTGGACTTGCGAAATGAATGCGCAAACGATGTTCGTCGCTGGGGGCCAACCCCCACTCTGCGAACAAGTCGCAGGCCCAGACTACCCCCGCCAATACTCTCACTCTTCTGACGACAACCTAGAAGGTACATTGTGGTATGGCGCAAACCAAGCCGGCGACAGCTTACCTGAGCTTATCGATACCCAAAACGAATTAGTACATCAACTTGGCGACATTGGCATCCAGCAGGCCGAGCCGCCTACCGCGCGCATTGTCGATATTTCAAATAGCCTCGGCCAAAAAGCAAGTCCACCGAGTATAGAAATCAAAGACACCCTCGTTTACTTTCCAGGCCACAGTATGAATTGGTGGCGCACCAAAGACGGCCGTGAATTTATCGTTGGCGCCAACGAAAATGTTGGCCAACCGGTCGATAGCTGCCAAAGCTATCCACGACCCACTTCACTGGGCAATAGTTTAGAAGCCTATATCGCCGAAGTTACCGGCGGCGTATTTGATAAAACCAAATACGAAAGTTATCGCGCCAACCCGCAACTCACCCTGGCCATTAACCGGCCTGAAAATTGCGAAGCCGCAACCGCGTCGGGGACGACCCCTAAAATTACCGAATACTCCCTCTACAACGAAAACGGCGCAGCCATGCTCATGGTGGAATACGGCTCAGGCGGACTGCGTATTTTTGACCTCCGCGACGGCGACAAGCCAATAGAAGTTGCCTATTTCAACGACGGCAACGGCCACGTCCACTCCGGTGTTTTTCATTACAACGACAAGAGCGGCATCATATACACCTCCGGCAGCCAAGCAGTGAATGTCCTAGAATTACAGCCCCAAGTCATTGCCGCGCTGGGCCTACCCTACCCGACTGACCCCGAATACCCGAGGAGCAGCGCCAGCGGCGAGACGCCTAAGCCTAATCCAGGCACCGGTACTGGCAGCACCGCCAAACGCTCATCGGGCGGCGGCTCCACCTCAATCGGTGCGGGGTTATTCTTGCTAATGGCATTGTTAGCACGCAATTTCGGCGCGCGCCGCAAACAGTGTAAGCACACGCGCTAAGTGCCCAGCCGCACCAAAAACACTATTTATTGTGCAGCCAGCCTTTCGCTGGCTAGCATGCCACTCCCGGCGATAGCTCACTCCTTCGGCAGCCTTTACACCTTACCGGTGCCGGTGTGGCTGTATGTTTATGGCGCAACAGCGGCACTCGCCTTGTCGTTTCTGATCATCGGCTATTTCGTTACCACACCAGCTCAGGCCAAGCGCAACTTCAGCGTATCTCGGTGGCGGCCAGTGCACGCACCGGTACTTGTCACCGCTCTGCAACTACTCAGCGTCGGGCTATTAGCCCTCACAATAATTAGCGGGTTGATCGGCAGCAACAACAGCTACCTCAACTTCAATATGACCTTTTTTTGGATCATCATTCTGTTGCTGTACACCTACTGGGTCGCGGTATTTGGCAATAGCTACAACACCTTAAATCCATGGCAGATAGTGACAAATAGTATCGATCGCGCCATACCCAATGCGTTTTCTGGACGCCGTCCCTACCCGCCAGCACTGGCGTATTATCCCGCGCTACTGCTGTATATGGCACTGATTTGGATCGAACTATTTGGCAAAACCAAGCCGCTATCACTGTCACTCATTCTCATCGCCTATAGCGCCATTAATTTTCTTGGGGCGTGGTGGTGGGGCAGTAAAAACTGGTTTCACTACGGCGATTTATTTAGTGTTTTTTTTCGGGTAATGGGCAAGTTAGCCCCACTCGAATGGTCCCATAAAGGCGTGCGCCTACGGCAGCCTTTTATCGGCCTACTCGACCAGCCCTGCAGAGATTTAAGCCTACTACTTTTTATTCTTTTTATGCTTTCGTCCACGGCTTACGATGGCCTACATGAAACCGAGCTGTGGCGAAACCTATCGCGGGAAGTCAGTAATCTGTGCATAACGGCGCTTGACACCACCATGCGTGAATCGCCCATTTTATACTCCAGAATCTATCGAAGCTTCCAAGGCTTCGCCCTGCTAATCTCGCCGTTCATATATTTGGCAATCTATTTAGCACTTTTGTTTATCACAAAAAAACTTACTCGCACCGATCGCCCGCTTTACTCCCTCGCGCTCGAACTCGGCTATTCACTTGTACCAATTGCTTTTGTTTACAACCTTAGCCATTACTTTACTCTCGGCTTATTCCAAGGGCCGCGAATTTTTAGACTGGCCTCTGACCCTTTCGGCTACCACTGGAATCTTTTTGGTACCCAAAACTGGTTTGTTTCGCCAATAATGATCGCCGCTGATACCGTCTGGATAATTCAAGTTGGCCTCATATTAATCGGCCATATTATCAGCGTGTACCTGATGCACCTTGTGGCATTGCGGGTATTTAACAGCGGTCGAATGGCGCTAATCAGCCAAATCCCACTGCTCGCCTTAATGATGTTGTACACCGCATCTGGTCTGTGGATTTTATCCCTGCCAATTCAGTCCTGAATTGCACACAGCACCGCGATGACTAGATCTAGAGAGTAAGGTCTTAAGATTAAAGCGGTGTACTACTCGGTATAAGCTCCGCTCACACCTTCACTCTACGCATGGTCATCGAGTGCTGAAAACGCGAGGCTGGGTGAGTATTGATTGTAAGTTGCGCAATAACATCATCCGCCGTTTTGTACGCGCGGCGAACTTCAAGCGCGGCCGTTGCCGGCGCCACGTTTAAACCTTCGGCAAGCGCTGGCGACACTAATGTCGCAGAAATTTGTTGCTGAACCTCGGCAACACTTTGCCCAAACATATCTTCTATCAAGGGAAAAATGGGGCCATTATGACGGGGTAGCAAGCGGCCCACCGCAGCAAAGGCACGATTAATATAATATTCGGTTAAGCAAAATGGCGAATCGATTTTTTCAGAATGCCGATAGCCTCGCACCTCCAGCCACTCTTCACCAGCTGCTAAACCCGTTCGCGCCGCCAGTCTTGCATCAATCACTACCGTTTTAATCGACTCAATAACAAAGCGCGTGCCTTCGGCAAAAGCGACTAAATCATTAATCGACATCACCTGCTGAATATCCGACTCCGTAGAGCGCAGCGGAATAACCACGGTGCCTGCGCCTTGCCGGGACTCCACAAGGCCGCCCTCGCGCAATATCCGGAGAGCCTCTCTCACGGTATAACGACTCACCGAAAATCGCTCACACAAACGATCCTCGGTGGGCAGCAGAGAGCCAACCAAATAGACGCCGCTCAAAATCTCATCTTTCAATACGCCGGCCAGCTGCACATATAAGGGGCTGGGTTTACCGCCCGCCGCGCCGGACTCAACGGCTGCAGACTTTAGCAAGCTATTGCGCCCTACACTGCTCCTGCTATCGGATTCCATAAACGTTTGACCTTTACCCTAACTGATTAAATTGCTGCGCGACGCACGGCAATCACCCGCCACAGCGCGCCGAGGCAGTGCAATCGCGCCATTATGCCTAGCAGACCCCGGATTGCCAATCTAAGCAAAAAGCCGCCAAAACCGGCTGCCCGCGTGAATTCCGCACCACTGACATACCAAAACTATGACGACAACACACCAGACAAATAACAAAATAGCACATATTTTTGTACGTACAAATATAAATTACAGCTCTCATAAGCATTAAATAAATTGATTAAGCCTAAATATTGTGACAAATTATATGTATGGACATATTTTACTCGACGCTTTCAATATATCGAACAAAGAGAGGACGCCATGAGTGACACAGGCAAGAACAGCCCAGCGACTGAAGCGCTATCCGAAGCCGTCCAGCTCGACGTAACGGCTTACACATCGCCAGAATACGCAAAAGCTGAACAGGCCAAACTGTGGCGAAAAGTCTGGCTACAAGCAGGCCGTATTGAAGAAATTCCAGAGGTCGGCAGTTTTCTCACCTACAACCTTCTTGATGACTCAATCATTATTGTACGTACTGCTGCCGACAAAATTCGCGCTTACCACAATGTCTGTCCCCATCGCGGGCGCCGATTAATCGACATCCCCAAAGGCAATCTCAACACCAAAGGTATAAAACAGCAGTTCGTGTGTGGCTTTCATGGCTGGCGCTTTAATTTAGAAGGCGACAACACCCACATCATCCACAAAGACGACTGGAACAATTCACTCACCGATTCTTGCACCAGTTTAAGCAGCGTCAATGTCGACACCTGGGGTGGCTGGTTGTGGATCAACATGGATCCAGACTGTGAATCGCTGCAGGATTATTTGGCGCCGGCCGCTGGCATGCTCGATCCCTTCGAACTGCAAAATATGCGTTTCCGCTGGCGCAAATGGGGTGTATTCGATTGCAACTGGAAAGTTGCCATGGAAGCTTTTAGCGAAACCTATCACGTGCAAATGACCCACCCCGAATTTAATAAATACGGTGAATTCCGCGGCTGGGCTAAGGTGCAAGGCAAGCACAGTAATATTGGCTATGAAGCGCCAAAGAACATGGATCAAAACCAATCTGCAAAACTGCGGCTTGGCACCAATGCCGACCCTCGCATCTCCACCGCAGAAATGCAGCGCTACACCTGGGACAAGGCAAATACCAACACCACCCAAACCCTCGTTGATGCCGCCGAGCGCCTCGTTGACGAATTACCCGAAGGTACCCCGCCCGGCGAAGTTCTACAACACTGGTTGAAAAGCGCCCGCGAGTTTGATGAAGCCCGGGGCGTCGTTTGGCCCACCGTAGACCCCGCCCATGTTGGCAAAAGCGGTACGGCGTGGCAGATATTCCCGAACTTTCAAATTGGCCACGCGGTGAATAACGCCCTGTGCTACAGCGCTAGGCCCTATAACAACGATCCCGACAAATGCATTTTTGAAGCAGCGGTATTCGAGTTATTCCCAGAAGGCGGCGAACCCGAGACCGAATGGGAGTACTGCCCAGCAACGGAAGAAGCGTGGTGCTATGTGCTGTCTCAAGATTTCGCCAATATGGCGGCCGTACAGCAGGGCATGAAGTCCTATGGCTTCAAAGGGCCAAGACCCAACCCTTATATGGAGCGCGCCATCGTTAATTTACACCACCAGCTATCCCAATACCTGGGTGCCGGCAAACCAAAATCAATCGATAAATAAGGTCTATCACTATGTACTCAGATGAAAAGAGCCCAGCACCTGTAGCTGCAAGCGGCGACAAAAAAACCATCCCTGTTTACGAGCGCATTCTCGAGCTGTTTGAAGCGGAAGGCGTGAAAGCACTATTTGGTATTCCTGACCCCAACTTTGTGCACATGTTTGTCGCTGCAGAAAAGCGTGGCTGGAAAGTCGTCACCCCCCACCATGAACTCGCTGCCGGCATGATGGCCGAGGCCTATGCCCGGATGAACGGCACCCCCGCTTTGTGTATTGCCACACTTGGGCCCGGTATTGCGCTGGCGTCTGGCTCCATGATGAATTCATTGGTTGAAAACTCGCCGGTCATTTACATCGGCGGCCAACGCGCCCGGGTTACCGAACGCCGCGTTCGCCGCGGTCGAATCCAATTTATTCAACAAGAAGACTTGTTCAAAAACTCGGTTAAATACAGCACCAGTATTGAGTACGCAGACCAAACCGATGAAATCATTCGTCACGCCCTGCGGGTTTGCCAATCTGGCACACCGGGTCCGGTGTACATTGAGTACCCCTCTAACGTCATTCTCCAAGAATTGGATGTCCCGGCCGCCCTGCCACCCAAAGATTATCGCCTAGTTGAGCCCGGCGCCGATGCCAATATGGTCGCCAAGGCCGCCGAACTCATTAAAGCTGCTAAGTGTCCTATCCTACTCGTCGGTCACGCTGTGCAATGCACCCGCGCCGGCGCCAAAGTAAAAGAGCTGGCCGACCTCATGGGCTGCCCTGTGTTGCAGACCTCCGGCGGCACTGCCTTTATCGAAGGCTTAGAAGACCGCACCTTCCCCTATCTGTTTGCGGAAGTGGCGGATGAAATCGTTGCCAAATCTGACGTCGTGGTTGCGATTGGCACCGAGATTGGCGAGCCGGTGCATTTCGGTCGCGGCTACCTCTGGGCCGAAGGCAACACCGATCGCACATGGATCAATGTTGAATTAGACCCCGAGGCCATCGGCCAGAACCGACCAATTGAAGTGCCGCTGGTTGGCGACCTAAGGACGGTTGTACCCCAGCTTTCCGCCGCACTGAAAGACAGCCCCCGCGCCGAGCACCCAGAACTGCAGCGTTGGATTAATGAAGACAAAGAGCGCCTGCACGCGCTTACCCTGCAAGATTTCAGCACCGACAGTGGCCGCGTTCACACTGGCCAGTGGGTTATCGAAAGCACCAAGGCCATGCCCGAAAACGCCATTCACGTTCGCGACGGTGGCTGTACCGTTATCTTTACGTGGACCTATTTGCAGAGCAAACCCCGCGACGTTATCTGGAACCAAAACTTTGGCTGTCTGGGCACCGGCCTGTCCTACGCCGTAGGTGCATGCATCGCGGACGGTGGCAAGCGGCCGGTACTGTTTACCACCAGTGACTCCGCCTTCCTTTACCACATTGGTGAACTGGAAGTTGTGCAGCGCTTTAACATGCCTATGGTGATCGTGGTTGCCGTCGACAATGCCTGGGGACTGGAAGTAGGCGTTTACAAACGCACCTTCGGCCACGGCAACACCACCGAACCCGGCGTGCATTGGAGCAAAAATGTTCGCTTCGACAAAATGGCCGAAGCACTGGGTTGCCAAGGTATGTACGTTGAAAAGGGTGAAGATATTAGCAAGGCCGTTACCGAAGCCTTTGCCAGCGGCAAGCCTACCGTTATCCACGTGCCAATCGACCCTGTCGTTAACCACGGCGGTAACGAAAACCTAAACACTCCTAACTACGATCGCTTCCGCACTTGGTACGCCGAAGGGCAGCAGTAAGCGAAAAAATAAAACCAACGCAGCACTGTCAGCCGCGCCGTTTCGGCGCGTCGCAGTGGCAGGCGTCGGCGCTAAATTGACCTATTGTGACGACGTTGTTTTCGTCGCAACTGTATTTAGGTGAACAAAAACTAGCGCGTTTTTGGCGCCACTTGCTCGGAGTGAAATCTCGTGGAAAAATCCGGCCCCCTCAAGGGTATAAAAATTGTTGACCTCACCGCTATGGTGATGGGTCCCTACTGCACTCAAATCCTTGCGGACATGGGTGCCGACGTCATTAAGATAGAACCCCCAGCGGGGGATAACACCCGCTACGTATCACCTGGGCCGGCGCCCGGCATGTGCGGCGTGTTTGCCAATGTGAATCGCGGCAAACGCAGCATCGTCCTAGATTTACGCGCCGAAGCCGATATTGCCACGCTGCGTGAATTGATAAAAACCGCCGATGTTTTCATCCATTCCATGCGCGCCAAAGCCATAAGTAAACTCGGCTTTGGCTATGATGACGTTGCCGCGCTCAAGCCAGATATCGTTTATACCAACTGTTACGGCTACGGACGGCGCGGCCCCGATGCGGATCTTCCCGCCTACGATGACACCATCCAAGCGGAATGTGGCCTCCCTTATGTGCAAGGCTTGCTCACCGGCAAAGCCGACTATGTTGGCACTATTGTCGCCGACAAAGTTGCTGGCTTAACCGCCGTTTACGCGACGACCATGGGCCTACTACACAAGGAGCGCACCGGTGAAGGCCAAGAGGTTGAGGTCAGCATGTTTGAGACCATGGCCTCGTTTATGTTGGTAGAACACGCCGACGGCGCCATGTTTAATCCGCCACTTGGCCCCGCTCACTATCACCGCGCGGTCGTTAAAAATCGTCGCCCCTACCAGACCAAAGATGGCCAAATTTCTGCGCTTGTCTACAACGACAAACACTGGTCATTGTTTATGGAGGCGGTAAAACCAAGCTGGGAAAGCCCTGAGTTCGCAACCCTACAGCAGCGCGCAGCTAGAATTAATACCGTTTACGGCCTGTTGGCAGACACCTTTCTAGAGCGCACCACCCAAGAATGGCTAGAGCTGCTGCGCAAGCTCGGCATTCCCGCCGCACCACTGCGAACCACCGATGAACTATTTGATAATCCGCACCTAAATGCGGTTGGTTTTTTTGAAACACTGGATACCCCCTACGGCGAAACCCGCTTCCCCGGCGTACCGACGTGGTTTTCAAAAACACCGGGTAAAGTTGCCAGCCCAGCGCCGACCTTGGGCGAGAATACTCAAGAAGTTTTGGACGAAGTCGCGCGTAGCAACGCCACCTCAGCCAAGTAAATTGACCTGCATCGCATTGCATTTTTAAAGGAGTGAGTTCGTGGATTTTTCTCTCACCGATGATCAGCAAAATATTCGAGACGCGGTGCTCAAACACTGCTCTCAGTTTCCAGACGAATACTGGCTAGCGCGGGATAACGACGGCGTCTTTCCCCACGAGTTTCACAAGTCCATGGCCGACGCCGGTTGGCTCGGCGTGGCCATGCCCGAATCAGTCGGTGGCGCCGGTCTCGGTATTACCGAAGCCGCCATAATGATGCAGGCCGTGGCCGAATCCGGCGGCGGCATGACCGCGGCCTCAAGTATTCACGGCCCCGTATTTAGCATGCAGCCGGTTGCTATCTTCGGCACCGAAGAACAGCAACAGCGTATGATTCCACCGGTGCTTAGTGGCGAACATAAAATCTGTTTTGCCGTGACCGAACCCAATACCGGACTCGACACCACCAAGCTCAAAACTCACGCCGAAAAGCGTGAAGGTGGTTATATGGTCAACGGCGAGAAGATCTGGATCTCGGTTGCCCAAGTCGCGAATAAAATGATGATTCTCGCGCGCACCACGCCACTGGATCAGGTCAAACGCAAAACCGAAGGCCTCTCGCTGTTCTTCACCGATATTGATCGCAGCAAAATTGAGATTCGCAAAATACCCAAAATGGGCCGCCACGCGGTGGACTCCAATATGTTGTTCATTTCCGATTTTTGGATACCGGAAGAAGACCGCATCGGCGCTGAAGGCGACGGCTTTAAAATAATCCTCCACGGCTTGAACCCAGAGCGAATTTTACTTGGCGCCGAAGCCGTTGGCCTAGGTCGTGTTGCCATTGACCGCGCCGCCAAATACGCCAAAGAACGCATCGTCTTTGACCGCCCCATTGGCATGAACCAAGGCATCCAACACCCCCTCGCCAAATGCTGGGCGCAATTGGAAGCCGCCAATCTGATGGTCATGAAAGGCGCCACATTGTTTGATAAGGGCAAAGACTGCGGCGTCGAAGCCAACGCCGGTAAATACCTCGCCGCTGAAGCTGGCTTTGAAGCCTGCCACACGGCACTGTCGACGTTAGGCGGTATGGGCTATGCGCAGGAATACCACGTTGAGCGGTATCTACGGGAGATTTTAATTCCCCGCACCGCACCAGTTAGCGCACACATGATTTTAAATTTTCTTGCCGAAAAAGTGCTGGGCCTCCCCAAGTCCTATTAATATCCGGCGATTGAATAAAAGGAATATCAGTAATGACGCCCACACCGCAAACCTTTAACGCCCGCTCTTGGCTGTTCGCCCCCGGCGACAGCCAGCGCAAAATAGAAAAAGCCAGCGCTAGCGCCGCAGATATCGTTATTTTCGATTTAGAAGACGCGGTCGCGGAAGATGCCAAGCCAGCGGCTCGCGAGATGATTTCAGCATTTCTCGCCAGCCAAGCCCAAAGCGACAAACACCGGCTCTGGGTAAGAGTGAACCCACTCGACGGACCACACACCCTCGCCGATTTAGCGGCAGTGATGCCATCGCACCCCGGTGGGATCATGCTGCCAAAAACTTACGGCCCGCAAGATGTTGTGGTACTCGACCACTACCTGTCGGCACTGGAAGTTGCCAACGGTATCGAGCAGGGTTCGACGCCGGTACTGGCATTGGTCACAGAAACCGCCGCCGGCATGTTCACCACCGGCGACTACAAAGGCGCGCCGCGACTCGTTGCCATGAGCTGGGGCGCAGAAGACCTCGCTGACGACATCGGCGCCAGTGAAAACCGCAATCCCGACGGCAGCTACGGTTTTACCTATGAACTCGCCCGCAGCCTGTGCTTACTCGGCGCTGCCGCTGCCGGTGTCGCCGCAATTGAAACGATTCAAGGCGACTTCCGCGACCTAGAAACCCTGCGCAAGCGCGCCGAAAAAGTGCGCCGCGACGGCTACCGAGGCATGCTGGCGATTCACCCCGCGCAGGTCGACGTTATAAACGCCGCCTTCACACCCAGCCCAGAAGAATTTACTGCCGCCCAGGAAATTGTTGATCTGTTTGCTGCCAATCCCGGCGTCGGTACCATCGGCTACAAAGGTGCGATGTTAGACCGCCCTCATCTTGCCCGCGCACAAGCGCTACTGGCCTTGGCGAATAAATCATGACCGTGCATGTCAACGCCGAGCAATTAGATCTCGGCCAGTTTCTACGCCCCGGCGATCACATCGTCATCGGTCAAGCCTGTGGCGAACCGACCACACTGGTTGAAGCACTTATAGCCCAGAGCAGCGCGATACCTGAACTATCAGCGTTTATTGCGACGAGCTTTTCTGGCCTGTTTACCCCAGAATCGACTCAGCACCTGACCATGTCGAGCATGGGTGCCATCGGCGCACTGCGCGCTCTGACCAAGGCGAATAAGCTCAGCATCATTCCCTGCCATGTCAGCCAAGTCGGCCCCATGATTAGCACTGGCATCATTGGCTGCGATGTCGCCTTTATACAAGTTAGCCCCGCCGATGAAAACGGCAATCATAGCTTTGGCCTCATCAGCGACCATGTTCAAGATGCTGTTGCCAAAGCCCGTGTTGTCATCGCCGAAGTGAACGACCAAGTACCCTACACGCATGGAGAGTTTTTGCATGAATCAGAAATCGACTGCGCCGTGCACGTCTCTCGCCAGCCTGCGGAAGTCGGCGCAGCAAGCATCAGCGACAATGACGAAAAAATCGCGGCCTTTGCGGCCAGCTATATCAACGACGGCGCGGTAATTCAAACCGGTGTCGGCGCGGTGCCAGACGCGATTTTACGTTTATTACGCAACCGTAAAGACCTAGGCGTGCACTCAGGTATGCTTGGCGATGGCCTCGTCGAACTGGTTGAAGCCGGTGTAGTGACTAACGCCCGCAAAGCCATTGACCAAGGGGTCTCAATCAACGGAGCCTTAATCGGCACGCGGCGTCTTTTTAAATTTGTACACCGCAATCCCGTCATCCGAATGTGCAATGCCAACCACACCCACAACCCCGCGGTACTCGCGCAACTTGAAAATTTGGTCACCATCAACTCCGCCCTTGAAGTTGATCTCAGCGGCCAGGTAAATGCCGAACAAAGTGGTTCGGCCTATATGGGTGGCAGCGGCGGCCAAGTCGACTTTGTCCGCGCCGGGGTTCGCTCCCGTGGCGGCCACTCGATTATCGCCTTACCGGCAACCGCCAAAGGCGGCAGTATCAGCCGGATTACTACAAACTTATCTGGGCCAGTTACCACCGCCCGCAGCGATGTCGATATTATCGTGACGGAATTTGGTGCCGCTGAGCTTAGGGGCCAAAATGTCGCTGAGCGCAGCCGCCGCTTAGTCGCCATTGCCCACCCGGATTTTCAAGAAGAACTCGCGCGCGCCGCGCACACCATGCAACAGAGAGGCTTCTGATGACAGATGCAGTTTTATTCGATGCCCGCGACGACGGCATTGCCATTATTACCCTGAACCGTCCTGAGACCCGCAACGCTTTGGGCAAAGAAATACGCGAAGGTTTATTCGCGGCCTGGGAGCGCTTTGAACGCGACCACGCGCTGCGGGTTGCCATACTCACCGGCACTGGCGACAAAGCCTTTTGCGCGGGCGGCGACCTTAAAGAGATGGTCGACACCGGCATGAAAGTGCCACCTAGGGATATGTATGCCATGCCCTATGACACCGTTGAATTATCCAAGCCGACCATTGCGGCGGTAAACGGCGTGGCCTTTGCGGGCGGTTGGATGATCGCCCAAGCCTGTGACCTCTGCGTGGCCAGTAGCTCGGCAAAATTTGCGGTCACCGAAGTGAAAGTCGGCCGCAGCTCGCCCTGGGCCTCCCCCTTAATTCACATGATTCCCCAGCGCATCATGATGGAGATACTGCTCACCGGAAAACCCATCACCGCACAACGCGCCTATGAAATTGGCCTAGTGAATCGCTTAGCTCAACCAGAAAACTTAATGGCGACCGCACTAGAATTAGCGGCAGAAATTCTCGACGGTGCGCCACTGTCTGTTAAAGCGGCCAGAGAAACCGTGATGATCTCCACCGAAATGGGTCGCTCGGCAGCACTTAAAGCCGCCCGCCACGCCTCTGAATATTGTTATAACAGCGAAGACGCCCAAGAAGGCCCTAAAGCCTTTGCTGAGAAACGCCGGCCCCAGTGGAAGGGTCGCTGATTCGCAGCGAGTGCCCTGAAAACCATTTAACACAGCTATTCGGAACACCCTATGCCCAGCAATCAAGCGCCAAAGATAAACCCGCTATTACCACCGGATTGGAATGAGGAAATTCTTGACGCACTGGGCGCCTTCCCCGGCAGCTTAAATTTTGTCATGGGCAAATGGGCCGAACAAAGCGAGGACCAACGCGGGCTAAACACCTTAGGCATGTTCGCCCACTACCCCGAATTGGCCAAGGCCTTTATGACCCTAAACAGCCACGTTGCCGCCAATAGCAGCCTGCCGGTTAGGGGGCGCGAGCTGCTCATATTGCGCACCAGCTGGCTGGTGAAATCCGAATACGAATTTGTACAGCATCTTATACTGGGCCGCCGCGCCGGACTCAGCGAGGCCGAACTTGAACGCATTCAGCTTGGCCCCAAGGCCGAAGGCTGGAGCAGCGACGACGCCGAACTCATCAGCGTTGCCGACGACCTATACCACCACACCCGCGTCAGCGACGCGACGTTTGCAAAACTCGCCACGCGCTTTAGCAACAAAGAGATCATGGACATGATCTTCTTAGTCGGCAGCTACACTGTACTCGCCATGGGCGTGGGAAGTTTTGATATCACCATGGAATCTGGCCTAGAACCACTGCCAGAAGAAACCCGCGCACGGATGTTTGCGCAGGCAAAATAAATCGCCCATACCTTGCACAACAGACCATGACGGCTACATGCCGTCATGCTTAACTCCCCGCCCCGTCATTCTGAACTTGATTCAGAATCCAATACCACCAAACTCCCACCACCCCACCCACCGTGAACAGCAGCCTAACTCCCACTATCACTCCGGCGAATTTTATAACTCTTTGATCTTTTTAAAAAACCCGATATGATCAGGGGAAAGGAATGTTAAACAGAAATAAAGGGACAGTCTTCGTTTGCTCGGCGCCCGCTCATCGCGATTCAGCCACCTTCTTGAATTCCCTAAATTTTTTCAAACAACATTAAAGCTCGCTTCTTGACAAGGGGCCAAAGTGATATATGGCCTGAGTCGTTATAATAAACTGTTATGGGTTTTAGAGGTGCTGTTCCACATCCATGCTGTTGTGGAGAATGCGGATCACGACAATCTTGGATTCTGTGCCGGCTCGGTAAAAGATGATATGACTGCCTTGGCTAAACTTTTTGTATCCTGGCTTTACGTCTTCCGCATCGCGGCCAATCTCCGCCTGTCGAGCAAGGAGCCTAAAAGCATCGTCAAGTTGCTTGAGGTATTTGTCGCGCTGACGCTTTCCCCACTTCTCAGTGGTAAAGCGGCCAATATCAATTATGTCTTTTCGAGCGGCGGAGGTGAGTAGGAATGGAAGCATTAGTGAACTTCGTTATCCAGTTCGGCAATAACACTTTCAAGCGAATACTCCGCTATCCCACTTTGCTCGCCTTCATCCAAGAGGCGCCGCAATCTTTCAAGTTTGCTCTCGGTCTCTTCAAGCAAGCGCAATCCTGCTCGAACCACTTCGCTAGCGGAGCCATAGCGGCCATTTTCAAGCTGGGCAGCAATGAATTCATCAAAGTGGGGGCCAAGCGTAATGCTGGTATTTCTAGCCATGGAGAGCCTCCTGTACCAAATATTGGTATATTCTGCCAAAACACCCATAACAAGGCAAGGCGGCGCGGCTGCTTGTGGCGTTATGCGTATGGAAAAAACAAACTATGAGTAATATCCCAGTAGGATTTGAGCCAATTTTCAGAAGCAGTCCATATTTGGAGTTATTAGGCCCAATATTTAATAAGAAAACGGGAAATGGATTGGTAATAGGATTACGAGCTGAAGAAAAGCATTGTAATGCTAGAGAACAAGTACATGGTGGAGTTTTTAGTAGCCTCGCCGATATTGCTCTTGGGTATAATGCAGCTTTTTCAGGTGATTCTCCTGTTCCAATCGTTACGGCAAGTCTCACTATAGATTATGCTGGGTCAGCTAAACTAGGTGATTGGATTGAAATAGAAACCGACTTACAAAAAGTTGGTCGTAAAATGGCGTTCGCTAATTGCTATTTTATTGTAAATACAAAACGTATTGCGCGGGCTAGTGGTGTATTTACAGTCACCAGCGCATAACAAACGGCTCAATCGGACAAATGTTCGCTGTCACCTTTTATGCAAAAAAACGCATAAAAGCCGCCATCAAAAATTTGCACGGTTAGCTGGGCGTTAGGTTTCATAGGAGATTCAATGAATATTTCACTTTTCTACTCACCGGGCTCCTGTTCTTTGGCTCCTCATATTGTATTAAACGAAATTGGTGAACCGTTTAAACTTCGAAAGTTCTCAACAGCAAATAGTGATAACTTTTCAGCCGAATATCTTGCCGTTAATCCGAAGGGGCGCATTCCAGCTTTACAAATTGATGGCTTCACTTTGACCGAAAATGCGGCAATTCTCGCTTTTCTCGGTCGTCGATTCCCAAATTCTGGTCTTTATCCCCCAGAACATTCAGAAGCTTAGGCACGTTGTCTTGAGTTACTTGCATGGTCATCTAATACAGTCCATGTAGCGTTTGCGCAGTTGTTTAGACCTGAGAGATTTGTTCTAAATAAACAAAACTACCCTGCTGTTAAAGAAAGTGGAAATATCAACTACGGGCAGTGTCTTTCAGAAATCGAAACACAATTGGTTCATAAAGAGTATTCGCTTGGCAGTGAATTCTCAGTGGTTGATCCGTTTTGGCTTGTTTTCTATAGATGGGGAGTATTGGAAGGTTATGATATGCGAAGTAAATTTCCCTCATACACTAATTATGCAGAACGTTTGTGCGATCGAATTAGTATTCAACAGGCATTGGCAACAGAAGGTATTTCAGTGTGGGACTAAACCTAACAAGTTGCTGCATCGGAAAAACCACTCGCTCTCGCTCGCATTTTCCCGCTGACCAAGGCGATATCACTAAATAAGATCAGCCGAGAATGTTCTTCCTATCACCACTCTAATTGCATTTACTCGCCAAACTAGAAGTAGGATGATCTTACTAACAGAAAAACTGCTGATGATGTCATAAATCTACAGGCGAAACCGGACAGCCGAAGCTAGCCAGCAGCGAGTGTAATCAGCAACCATACGTTTGAGAGCAACGATGAAAACACTGGTCTTGATAGTAAGCATTCTACTTGGCGGCTGCGCTCTCAGTATTATTCCCCAAGCCGACTTTAATAAGGCGCTTGCCCCTGACGGTGGCGTCATTGTTTTTGGCAGTATCACTTACATTATTGATGGCGAGGTGCAGCTGCCCTATGGTGCATTTCGGCCGGCGATACCTGCGCCCCATGTAGATCTTTTGCGCATTGAAGACGGTAAGCCCTTTCAGAGCCATGGCGTTGCCAGTGCTGATGGCAGCTTTAGCTGGCGCATGCAGCCGGGGCATTATGTGATTAGCGGGATCGGCCAAGGTCAGTTTATTGATGACTACCGAATTACCTGGCCGCGATTGGCCTTTAAGGTCAGCGCCGGTGACGCGCCAATGTATCTCGGCGACTTACAGCTAATCGGCAAGCGCTACGCTGAGCCTTATACCCTAAGCACGGGGAGTACGGGGGTGAGTAAAGGGATTCGTTATGAATTTTCAGTTATTGAGGCCTTGAGTAGTAAGCGTTTGCCGTCTGGTAGGCCAGCGGAAACCTCACTCATCGTACAGCGCCCGAATATGCTGATCGGCGAGCAATTAATCGACCGCTTGGGGATTTCGCCCGAGCAGGTGATTGCAGAGATTTTTGGGCCGTAATTGGCTTTTGCCCTATTCATAGGGTAAAACGGTAGACGCTTTGCGGAGCCTAGTGTTTTTACTACGTGCGCGCAGTGGGGCGATATTCCAATTAGGGAATAAACAATATGGCTTGCAGGTTTCAGTACACGCGCTTATTTCTCGTTCTACTCTTAGCCATAGTCGTGGGCGGCTGCGCTGCTAAAACCTCATATCGGTTTTTGGACTGGATCGTGGCATGGACCGTCGATGACTACGTGGTTTTAGACAAAGAGTTAGAATCTGAGTTTGAGCGCCGCCTTGATCAGCAATTACAGTGGCACCAAGCCACTCAACTCCCCCGCTACAGCGCACTATTGAGAAGCTTGCAAGATGATCTGCAGCGCCCGCTTACGCCGGTCGTAGTGAATCAGTATCTTCTGAGGGTCAACGGGTTTTGGCTGGATATTATTGCGCAAATTACGCCGGACATCACAGCCATTCTCTCGCAACTGAGTGATGCCGAAGTGGCAATATTGCTCGACAATTTCGGGGATAAAATTGCCGAAAGCGAAGAAAAATACACTGACGCCGATGCCAAGCAATTGAGCCGCGAACGTATTAAACGGGTTGAGAAAACCGTTAAGCGGTTTATTGGCCGCTTAAACGAGAATCAGCGCCAAATTATTCGGCATTGGGAACAGCAATTACAAGATGCCTGGCCGGGCTGGTTGGCAGCGCGAAAAACCTGGCGAGAAAATTTGGCAACAACGCTATCGTCGCGGCGGGAAGCCGATTTTGAACAGAATATCACGACCTTGTTTACCGCCGAGCCAGCGGCTAATGATGAAACGTATCAGCAAGTTGTTGTCGCCAACACCCATAAGAGTATTGAACTCATTATCGCTTTGCAGGCCTCCTTGACGGAAAAACAACGGGCGCACCTAAATAAAGAATTGGCATACTGGGCGGAGGCGTTTGACGAACTGGCGAGTGAAATTAAATCCCGTGAAGCCATACCCCAAAATAGCGGGATACTTTAAGCACAGCCCATGTTGAGTAGCACCGTTTATTGGCGCTACTCAACAATACGCTTTAGCAATTACTCTGGCGTATAGCCCAGAATGGCTTTGATCTCTAGGTATTCATGGAAGCCATAATCGCCCCACTCGCGACCATTACCGCTCTTTTTATAACCGCCGAAGGGGCTATTAAAATCGAAGCCGCTGTTAATACCTACGGAACCTGCGCGGATGCGACGCGCAACCGCGCGGGCTTGCTCAAGGTCGGCACCGGCTACATTACCTGCTAAACCAAAGTCGGTGTCGTTGGCGATTTCGATAGCGTGGTCAATATCGTCGTAGGCAATGATGACCAGCACCGGGCCAAAGATTTCTTCGCGGGCGATGACCATGTCGTTAGTCACATTGGCGAACACGGTTGGCTTCACGTAAAAACCTTTATCCAAACCCTCTGGCCGACCGAGGCCACCAGCGATTAAGGTTGCACCTTCGTCGATACCTTTTTGAATATAGCCTTGCACGGAAATAAATTGGTTCTTAGACACCACCGGCCCCATCGCGACATCGCTATTTGGGTCGCCAACGGTAACTTGGGCTGCGGCTTCTTTTGCCGCGGCAATTGCCTCGGCCATACGCGCCTTGGGCACTAACATCCGCGATGTGGCACTACAGGTTTGGCCGGTATTGACCATCATTCCCGTTACGCCACCCGCGACGTTTTCTGCCAAATTGGCATCATCAAGAATGATGTTTGCGCTCTTGCCGCCCAACTCCTGACACACACGTTTAACGGTAGGCGCCGCCGCTTGGGCAATCGCCACACCCGCAGGCTCGGAGCCAGTGAAAGAGATCATATCAACATCTGGGTGGCAGGACATGGCCGCGCCAACGACAGAGCCCTTACCCTGAATCATATTAAACACACCAGCGGGCACACCGGCAGCGTCGAATACTTCAGCTAAAATTTGTGCAGAAAAATGTGACTCTTGCGATGCTTTTAACACCACGGTGCAACCGGTAGCGAGTGCGGGGAACACTTTTACAGTGACTTGGTTTACTGGCCAGTTCCACGGTGTAATAAGACCGCAAACCCCAATAGGCTCTTTCACTATGGTGCTGGCGCCGCGGGTTTCTTCAAACTTAAAGTTTTTCAGCACTTCAATGGCGGTAGCCAAGTGACCGGTACCAAGGCCGACTTGGAAGCCGTTGGCCAAGCCCTTTGGCGCGCCCATTTCTTCGGTAATTGCGGCGGCGATATCACCAGCGCGTTTTTCGTACTCCACCATGATGCGCTGCAATACTTCTAGGCGCTCTTCACGGCTGGTCTGCGACCATGTGGCAAAGGCTTTGCGCGCCGCTTTAACCGCGAGGTCGACATCGCCAGCACCACCAAGGGCAATGCTCCCGGAAATTTCTTCGGTAGCCGGATTAATGGTATTTACGGTTTTCTGTTCCAGTGGCGCAACCCACTTACCGTCGATATAAAATTTATGGTATTCACGCATGATTCATTATCCTTATTAACTGTTCAAAGGGCGCTAAAGCGCCTTGCGGCGCTTTATTAAACTCGTTCACGTAATAACAAAGCCTTAACTTAATACGCGTCTTCTGCTTCGGCACCGTAACCGGCCTTAAAGTCGGTATACCACGATTTAAATTCTTCGTAGTTCGGCGCGTCCATGGCATTGGCGTATGGCTCAATCGGCACTTGGATCACCGTCGGTTTGCCACTGGCAATTGCCCGCTCAACCGCTGGCCCGATATCCTCTTCGCGCTCAACATATACGCCTTCGGCGCCAAAACCTTTGGCGATTTGGTCAAAGCGTACGCCTTTACCCCAATGCGCTTCGGTCTCCGGTGAGTCTGGACCAACCTGCTTCTTCCAGCAACCCACTTCCAAGCCCCACGCGTAGTCGCAACCGACAATGGTGACAATCGGCAAGTTTTTGCGCGCTGCGGTTTCCAGCTCGGCGATATGGAACATGAACGAGGAGTCACCAGTCACTAACACGACGGGGCGTTTGCCCTCGGTCGCAATCGCCGCGCCAATGGCATAGGGTAGACCCGTGCCGAGGTGGCCGGTATTTTGGTTCCACACCAAATCACGGGGCTGAAATTGCGAGTAAGTCCAACCGAAGATTGTCACTGAACCACCGTCCGCCGCGTATATGGCGTTTTCAGGTATGTTCTTGGTGGCCTCAACAATAAAGCGCGCTGGATGCACCGGCGA